>NZ_MICH01000006.1:0-259124 GCF_001830805.1 Sulfurimonas sp. RIFOXYD2_FULL_34_21 | reverse complement strand
GCGATAGCGACAGTGACTCAGACAGTGATTCAGATTCAGATAGCGACAGTGACTCAGACTCAGACTCAGACTCAGACTCAGACTCAGACTCAGACTCAGACTCAGACTCAGACTCAGACTCAGACAGTGACAGTGATTCAGACTCTGATAGCGACAGTGATTCAGACTCTGATAGCGACAGTGATAGCGACTCAGACAGTGATTCAGATGACAAAGTTAAAGGTAATAATGGCTTTGGAAATGGGGATCAGGATGCACCAGGTAATTCTTTAGACAATAATAATGCAGAAAATGCGGCTGCAGCTGCCGTTGTTGAGGGTGAGAGCATTTTTGGCACAAGTAAAAATGATAATATTAATGGAACAGATGGTAATGACACTATAAATGCCGACAACGGAAATGATAAAGTTTATGGTGGTGATGGTGATGATGCTATAGATGGCGGAAAAGGCAACGATACCATAGATGGTGGTGCAGGTAATGACACTATTGACGGTGGCGTCGGAGTAGATACAATAAATGGTGGCGAAGATGATGACACAATTGATGGTGGAAAAGGCAACGACACAATTGACGGCGGTGAAGGTAACGACACAATTGACGGTGGAGACGGAAAAGATATAATTGATGGTGGTGAAGGTGATGATACTATAGAATTTGATAAAGGTGATACTATAGACGGTGGCGAAGGTTTTGACACTCTAAACGTTGATGAGGATATTGATTTTAGCAAACTAGATGAAATATCTAATATTGAAGAAATTGACTTAAGTGGAGACGGTGATCAAACTATTACATTGTCGTTAGAAGATGTAATTGATATCACAGATGGTGATAATGACCTTATTATAGAAGGTAATGCTGGAGATACAGTTCAACTTAACAGTAGTGAATGGTCTTTGGGTGGACATGAAGTTGATGATGATCAGTCATACGATGTTTATGATGCTACTGATGATAGTGGTGCATCATTAGAAATTGATACAGATATTAATGTTCAGTTTGATGAATAGTAAGTAATTATCTTCCTTTTGGGAGATAATAGTGAATAATATAAGGTAAAACATGTACTTTGTGTGTGTTTTACCTTTTTTTAATATTATTCTATTAGCAACATATATTATGAATTGTAATCTTAAGACTCTTTTTTATACTCAAGCTCTCCTGCTACAGCTTCTTTTTCACTTATAATCTTTTCTATTTGCTTTTTAACCATATCGTATCTAAATTGTTCTTTAAATCCAGCAATGCGACCGCCTGCAGCGTTAGGGTGTCCTCCACCGTTTGCCCATTCTTTAGATATTTGTGAAACACTTACATTATTATTTGCTCTTAAGCTCATTGTTCCACGATAGCTTACATCTACTATAAAATCATATTCCGGATATGCTAATAAAAAACCATTTCCTATTATTGACGTATTTCCAAGCCCATAACTTAAAAAACCTCTATATCCTTTATAATAAATTGTTTTTTCATCTTTAGCATTACCTAATAACTTGACAATGTATTCTGTCGCCAAATTATCAAGAGTATCATCTTTGTCTTTTTTAAAAAAATCTTTTTTTAACATGTGAATTTTTTCATCTAAAATAATAGGCGCATTTTCATTGTCAATGTATTTTGTAGATTTAAGTAAAAGAGATATTTTATATTCATTATCTTCATCCGCAAACATGATTTTATTTAATTCTCGTGTCTCTGTAATAAGACGCATACAAACTTTTCCATACTCAAAATTATCATGTTCTTCAATTTTCCACAAATCGACTGCATTTACGATATTTACAAATTTTTCCATCCAAAGCGGTTCATTTAGTGCATAATGCTCTTTTGCAAAATCGTAAGTAATTTTAGTAGCACATCTGTTTGTATCTAGCATATACCAATTGTATTTTTTTGCACTTTCTTCCCCTGTACCGTGATGATCTAAAAGAGTAAGTGTTATCTCTTTTTTCTTTTCAATTAATTTTTCAACTTCACTGTTTAGCCATTTAGACTCATCGGCAGTAAGATTTAAGTCAGTTATTAAAATAGTAGCGCTTATATCATCTTTTATAATGTTTTCTAATATCATTTCTAATTTTTGTTTTACTTCGGCACCATAATTTGCATTATAGTTAAAGAGTGTATATGGCGTATATTTCATTATTAACTGACAACTGTAACCGTCAAGGTCAGTATGTGATAGATGGTGAACTATTTTATTGTTCATTTTTTTCCTTATTTTTTTGGTTCTTTTATTGAGATGGAACCCATTACTTCAAAAGTAGCACTAGAGTCTATCTCTGCATGTGATAGCGTTACAACATCGAGAGAAAATCGCTCAAAAATTTCAGCAACAGCGCGACGAAGTCCCGGATCTACGATAATAACAACAGGAGATATTCCTTTTTGCAATAGTTCTGCCGCTTTAGCACTTGTTGCTTGAATAAGAGTATTTATTTCATTTACATTTAAAAGAAGATTTCTTGTTCCGTCACGTTCTTGAGATTTTTCCAGCATTAACTGTTCAGACGATGTATCAAATGTAAGTAGTCTAATAATTCCGTCTTCTCCCGAGTACATTTGCGTAATAATACGAGATAATTTGGCACGAACTTGTTCTGTGATAATATCAACATTTTTAGTATATTCAGCAATGTCTGCGATAGTTTCTAAGATTGTCAACATATCTTTAAGTGGGATTTTTTCATGTAAAAGAGCTTTAAGAACTCTTTGTATAAGCCCGATTGATGCAACTTTTTGTACATCATCTATAATAATAGGGAAATCATTTTTAATTTTATTTACTAATGTTTGAACTTCTTGACGAGTTAGAAGGTCTTCCGCATTTTGTTTTACAAGTTCACTCATGTGTGTAGAGATTACCGTAGCAGGATCAACGACCGTGTAACCATTTATAATTGCTTCTTCTTTTAAGTCAGGAGATATCCAAAGTGCATCAAGTCCAAATGCAGGCTCTTTGGTAGGTTCACCATTTATCTCACCTGTTGCCATACCGCTGTCCATTGCTAAAAATTTATCGGGCATTATTTTGCCTTCACCTATTGAGATACCCTTTAGAAGTATTTGGTATTGTTGCGGTTGAAGATGCAAATTGTCTCTTATACGAACTTGAGGCATTAAAAAACCAAAGTCTGATGCTATTTTTCTTCTCATTGAGCGGATTCTCTCTAGTAAATCACCGCCTTGAGAGCTATCTGCAAGACGTATTAATTGATAACCAAGCGTAAGTTCAAGCATCTCAACTTTTAGTATATCTTCAAGCGCACTTTCTTCCTCTTTTGCAATCTCTTCGTTAGATTTTACAGGTCTTACGGTACTCTTTTCCTTTGTTTTAAGTTCTTTATCTTTTGCAGATAAAAAACCATCAACATTTAGTATAGTTAATTCACCTTTTTCATATTTATAAATAGACCAACCAAGAAGTGCAAACATAATTCCTACAAATCCCATTGATGCGGTTGGAAGACCAGGAACTAAAGCAAATAAAATCATGATAAAGCCTACAATCATCATAATTTTTGCATTACCCATAATCTGGTTAATTGCACCTTCAGCAAAGTTATCGCCTTCTCCTGAAGAGCGGGTAATCATAATACCGGTAGCAGTAGAGATTATAAGAGCAGGAATTTGACCTACAAGCCCATCACCGATAGTTAAGAGCGTAAATGTAGTAGCACTGTCGCTAATACTCATTTTATGTTGAAAAACACCTATTAAAAATCCGCCTATAATATTGATAAGCGTAATTATTATACCGGCAACGGCATCGCCCTTTACAAACTTACTAGATCCATCCATAGCTCCGTAGAAATTTGCGTCCTGAAGGATTTCTGCTCTTCTTTTTTTTGCTTGTGCATCATCTATTAATCCTGCATTAAGATCTGCATCAACAGCCATCTGTTTTCCAGGCATTGAGTCAAGCGTAAAACGAGCAGCAACTTCTGCAACCCTTGTTGAACCTTTTGTAATAACCATAAAGTTAATAAGAACTAAAATAGAAAATACAATAATACCTATAACATAGTTTCCGCCTACAACAAAATCCCCAAAACTACTAATAATACTACTAACTGCATCAGGTCCTTCATGTCCGCTACTAAGAATCATTCTTGTTGTAGAAATGTTTAATGAGAGTCTAAAAAGCGTAAGTATAAGAATAAGAGTAGGAAAAGTCGTTAAATCGGTTGGTTTAGGCACATATAGCGAAATAAGTAAAATTAGTACTGCCAAAGCCATAGAAATCGTAAGCAAAACATCAAGTAAAGCGGATGGCAGTGGAACTATAATTATGGCTAAAATTGCCATTACAAAGACAACTACACTTAAATCTTTTTGAGATAGCAAAAAGTTTAAAGCTGTACCGACTTGCTGTCTAGATGTTAGTTTTTTTGCCAAGTTTTTACTCTAATACGTCTGCTAAAGTTAACTCTGCTAAGAAGGAGTCTATTTTGCCTTGTAGTTTATTTAAAAAAGGCCATATTGAACACAGAGATGCTTTGTCCATTGGGCAACTATCAATTGAAGGAGCACAATCAAAAACAGTAGGTGCTTTTCCCTCGACGGATGACATTATTTGTAACATGTTTATATCTTTTGGTTCTAGTAAAAGTGCAAAACCACCGTTTACGCCTTTAAAAGATTTTAAAATACCTTGTTTTGCCAATGATTGCAAAATTTTTGCTAAAAAACTTTTAGGAATTGAGAGTTGAGTTGAAAGCGTTTCGCTGTCCATGGGCGAAGAAGCTCTTGATAAAACTATAAGGGAGAGTATCGCATACTCACTAGCACGAGTTATTAACATGTTATTACTTTATTTTATTTTTGTAAATTATATCAAAAGAAGTTGAAATTAAAGAGTAAATTAGATATCATTTCACTTCAACTTTATACACTGATTTGTGTGACTGTTAGATTAAAATACCTTTTGGAGGCTATTATGGCTTTAGATTCGGCTAAAAAACAAGAAATTGTTACAAAATTCGGACGTGGTGAGAATGACACTGGTTCAAGTGAAGTTCAAATCGCTCTTTTAACACAGAGAATTAGTGATTTAACTGAACATTTAAAAGTGTTCAAAAAAGATCATGCATCAAGACTAGGTCTTTTAAAATTAGTTGGACAACGTCGTCGTCTTATGAAATATTTTAAAAGAAAAGATAAAGATGCTTATCTTAAGCTTATATCTGATTTAGGTATTAGAGATAATATATAAATTATTTGCAGTGCATTTACTTGCACTGCTTTACTCTTTTTGATTTTATAAAAAAATCTTAATAGCTCTTTTTAAATCTTCTTGTGTATCTATTCCAAATCCAGTACTAGCAACTTTAACCATACTTATCTTTTTTTGATGATAAATAGCACGCAACTGTTCTAATTTTTCTATATCTTCTATAGGTGCATCTTTTAGATTGCAAAACTCGTGAAGAGTTCTTTTGCTAAATCCGTAGATTCCTATATGTCCAAAGTATTGAGCTTCCCCACTTCTGTTATACGGTATCGGTGAGCGTGAAAAGTAGATAGCGTTATCTGCATCGTCAAGTACCACTTTTACTAAGTTTGCATCCTGTGCAGACTCGCTGTTTATTGAGTTGTAGCAGCTAGCCATTATAAACTCTTCACCGCTTTTTTTTAAAGACTCTAGCCTTTTTATAAGCATTTCAACAACTTCTGCCTCTATAAAAGGTTCATCTGCTTGTACATTTATAACTATCTCATTATCATCTATATTTAATATATTTGCACATTCATTTATGCGGTCTGTCCCGCTTTTATGAGTAGTAGAAGTCATCATAGCTTCTATACCGTACTCTTTACATGTAGAGATTATAAGCTCATCGTCTGCTGCTACTACTACTCTGCCTAAATGAGCAACTCTTTTTGCGGTTCTGACAACCATCGGTAATCCGCCGATATCTGCCAGTACTTTTTGCGGAAATCTTGTCGATGCAAGCCTCGCCGGAATAATAATCATATAACACCTTTATTTAATAGCTTTGAGATATAATTCCGTAATTATACTCTAAAAGGTCTTTTTTATGCTTCTTTATCAGCCGGACACCGGCTATTGCTATAATAGCGATTCGGTTTTTTTGTATGATTTTATAAATTCATTTAAACCGAAGGGAAGGGTTTTAGATGTTGGAGCAGGGTGTGGTGTAGTAGGACTTTTAGTTGCAAGAGACAACAAAAAAGTTGAACTAGAAGCTGTTGAAAAGCAGGATATTTTTGTAGAGTATGCAACAATAAATGCAAGAGTTAACGATATTGGCTATAAAATACATAAAAAAGATTTTTTAGAGTTTGAAGAAGATGTGAAATATGACTATATTATTTCAAATCCGCCTTTTTATCATGACGGTGTGACAAAAAGCCAAAATGAGATGTTATATAATGCGCGCTATAATGTCAACTTGCCGTTGGATAAGTTTTTTAAAAAGGTATCAAGAGTTTTAAAGCCTAAATCGCATTTCATATTTTGTTATGATGCATCTCAGTTTGGGCTTATATGCTTAGAACTTGAGAAAGTAAATATGAAGGCTGTTGATGTTCAGTTTATTCATCCAAAAATAGATAGAGGTGCATCACTCGTGATGATACATGCAAGAAACGGCTCAAAATCACTTATGAAAATTTGGGAACCGTTTATAAGTTTTGAATCGGATGAATTTTCACAAAAAGCAAAAAATATATATGAGAAAGCACGGACACAAAGTATAAAATGTCAAATATAATTAAAAAAGATGGATATAACTACTATTTTGATGCTTCTGCATGTTCGGCATGTAGTGCCAGATGCTGTACGGGAGAGAGTGGATATATACATGTAAATACTGATGAGATAGAAAATATATCTACTTTTATAGGCTTGGATACTCAAGATTTTATACAAAAATATCTTTTTAAAAACGGATATAAATATTCGATAAAAGAGAGAAAAATAGGTAGTAGTTACGAGTGTGCTTTTTACAACAGAGAATTAAACGGATGTGCAATTTATGAAGCGAGACCTATGCAGTGCATAACATTTCCTTTTTGGGACTATTTTAAAAACAGGGTTGATGAGTTAAAACAGGAGTGTCCGGGAGTGATTGATGCATAATTTAATAAAGTTTTTTTTAGTTATTGTATCTTTTACTATTTTTAGCGGTTGCTTAGGAGTTAAACCTGCTATAGAAGAGGTTAAAGCAAATAAAAAACTTTTTGAAAATGAGGATATATATATACTTAACGCACTCTATTTAGAAGAGCAAATGGATTATAATAATTCGTCTAATTTATTTAATATTCTCTACAAAGAGACTGATAAAAAAGAGTATTTGTATCGTTCCTTAAGAAATGATTTAGTTGCAAATGAAAATGAGAGAGCAGTTAAAAGAGTAGATGATATTGCTAATAATAAAATAGAAGATTTTGAGCTTACTAGAATTAAAATCATAGCATTAATAAAACTTGACAGACTTGTTCAAGCGAAAGAGCTTGCAATAAAGCTGGTTGAAATTTCAAGCAATGTAGAGGATTATCTGCTAGTTAGTGACATATATGTAAAACTTAAAAAATATGATACGGCGATTAAGTATTTAGAGAGTGCTTATATTAAAGATTACAATGAAAAAATATTGGAAAAAATAGCAATTATTTTATATGTAAATCTTCAAAGACAAAAAGATGCAATAGCACAACTAGAAACTCACTCAAGAATAAATGGCTGTTCTGAGTTTATTTGCAGTAAATTAATAGGATTTTATAGCAATGATAATAATATAGAGGGACTTTTATCAACTTATCTAAGATTGTATAAAATAAATTCCAGTAAAGATATCGCTATAAAAATTATTCAGATATACGGATATAAAAAAGATTATCCGGAAATGATAGAATTTTTGCAAGAGAGTCAAATTGATAATGATTTGCTACTGCAATTATATATTCAATATAAAAATTATACAAAAGCATCACAAACTGCAAAAATGCTTTACGAAGATAGCGGTGACGCTTCATATCTTGGACAAAGTGCTATTTTTGAGTATGAGAGTAGTAAAAATAAAAATGATAAGGCAATGCAAGAAAGTGTAATATCAAAGTTGAAAGAAGTTACTCAAATAATAAGAAAAGACGGCATGTATTTGAACTATTTAGGATATCTTTTAATAGATCATGATATTGATGTCAAAGAAGGAATTGAGTATGTTAAAGAGGCGCTGAAAATAGAGCCTAACTCTGCTTATTATCTTGACTCTCTTGCATGGGGATACTATAAACTTGGAAAATGTATAACAGCCGAAAATATAATGAAAAAAATAGATAAAATGCATGGCAGTAGTGATGAAGAGGTCGTAAAACACCTAAAAGCTATAGAAGAGTGTATTAAAAAAGGAAGAGGTAAAGATACAAAATGATTTTGGATGAAATAATTAAAAAAACAAAAGAAGATTTACAAAAAAGAGAAAAAGAGTTTTCGCTTGATTGGCTTGGTCGTTCATTGGCTTTTAATGCAAGAGCACCAAGAGATGTTATTCCGTATTTAAAAGCAACAAAAGAAGACCCATATAGAATAATTTCAGAGGTAAAAAAAGCTTCTCCTTCAAAAGGTGTAATTCGCGAAGATTTTGATCCGATTGCTATAGCACAAAGCTATGAAAGAGGAGGCGCAAGTGCGATTTCAGTGCTTACTGAACCTCATTTTTTTCAGGGAAATTTGGATTATTTAGGTCAGATTAGACGATATGTTAGTATTCCTCTGCTTAGAAAAGATTTTATAGTATCAAAATATCAAATTTTAGAAGCTATGGTTCACGGTGCTGATTTTATTTTACTGATTGCGGCGGCACTTAGCAAGTCTGAGTTAAAAGAACTTCTTAATTACACAAGACATTTAGGAATGGAAGCGTTGGTCGAAGTACATGATAAAAGCGATTTGGTAAAAGCTATATATGCAGGCAGTGATATTATAGGAATAAATCATAGAAATTTGCAAACTTTTGAGATGAATATGAATTTGTCATATGAACTGATACCTATGATACCAAACGGAAAAATTATTGTTGCTGAGAGCGGTATATACGAGCACGGTCAGCTTGAAGATTTAAGCAAAGCTGGAGTAGATGCATTTTTAGTCGGAGAATCTTTAATGCGTGAAAAAAATGAAGAAGAGGCCTTAAGAAAATTAAAGTTTGGTTAAAAGTATTTGGTTAAAATGGTAATCTCTTCTATAAAGGTGGTTAAATGATAAAATTTTTAATTGTGTTTTGCTTTAGTTTGGTTCTTTTTGCTAAAGAGGATGCGAATGTTTATACTGTTCAGCTCTTTTCAGATAACAACATAGAAACTGCAAAAAGATTGCTTGAGAGAGTTCCACCGGAGTTTAAAAGTGAGACACACCTTTATAAAGTAGATGGTTATTATAAAGCCAGATATTTTCAAAGCCCGTCATATAGTGCAATAAAACTACAGGCAAGTAAAATACAAAAAGCGGGATTTAAAGGTGCTTTTGCCGTAAAAACTACTAAATTGCAAATGAACAAAGAGTTAATAGGCGATAAAAAGAGTGAAGTCATTACGGTAAAACCTATGCTAACACATGTAAATAAAGAACTTGAAGAAAAAAATAAAAAAGAGATACCCAAAAAAGAGATTCCTAGAAAAAATATTCAAAACAATAAACCTCAATTAAACAAATCTGACAAATTAAATAAATCTGATATTTTACAAAAAGCTAAAAGTGCCTATTTGAAAGGGGATGAAGGCGAAGCGCTTAGATATTATGAGCAGGCTCTCTCTAAAGGTTTTGCAAATGAAGAAGCTAGAAATAATCTTTGCTATCTTTATGGTAAACAAGGAACACTCTCAAAAGCAAAAGAGGTTATAAAAGGTCAAAGACATAAGGATAAACTAATTTATTCGTATGCATACGGAGCTGTAGAGAGTAATCAAAAAAACTATTATAATGATATGAAAGAATACATTGAATCAGACGGTAACGGTAAGTTAACAATGCTTAGCGGATACTATTTTGAAAAAAATAAAGATATGCAAATGGCAGAGGAACTTTATAAAAAGGCATACGAAAAAAATCCTACCGATGTTTACAATATTTATGCTTATGCCCGTCTTTTTGATATAAAGAAGAATGCTCAGGCAGTAAATATATATAAAGATATTTTAAAAAGCATTGATAATACTCACCCTCTATACGACACGATTGTAAAGAGAGTGGCTGATTTAGAGTAGTATGTAAATTAATCTTTGGGTGATAGGAGTTTCTTCGCACACTCGTTTATTCTTTTGCCATCAGCTTTGCCTGATAACTCTTTTGAAGCACTCCCCATAACTCTTCCGATATCTTTTACGGTTGTCGCTCCGATATTTGTGATAATATCTCTAAGTGCAGATTCTAACTCATCGTCATTTAATTGAGCGGGTAAGTATTGTAAATATATAGCTATCTCATCAAGTTCAATTTGCATTAAATCATCACGTCCGGCAGCCTTATACTGTGCTGCAGAGTCGTCTCTTCTTTTTACTTGAGATTGTATGATTTTTATAACATCTTCATCGTTTAGCTCTTTTCTCTCGTCAACTTCTATCTGTTTAAAAGCACTTGTTAAAAGCCTAAGCGCATCCCTTTTTTTATTATCTTTTGTTTTCATAGCATCTTTTACGTCTTGATTAATTTGTTCTCTTATACTCATAATTGATTTGCCTTTTATGGAACTATATTTGCTGTATTATAACTAAATAAATATATTTAATTCAAAGAGTTCATTATGATGAAACGTTTTTTAATATTATTGGTACCTTTTTATGTTATACTCTTTTTATCAGGATGTACTGCAAAATTAGTAGATCCGGAGATTGATTTTAAGCCTCCTGCGTATGTTGAGGGGATGCCGTCAAAAGAAGATAATAAGGATTTTACGTCTGTAGGAAGTATATTCGGACAGGGGGATAATCCTCTTTTTTCTGATCATAAGGCAATGCATGTAAATGATATAGTAACGGTTGTAATTTCAGAGAATGCACAAAGTTCAAATACCGGCTCGAAACAGCTTAGCGAGAGTGATGCTATTGGACTTAGCGGCGGTGCTTTCACACCGGCTGGGACAAATTCTGCCGTTAATTCAGCTCTTGGAAAAGTAAACGGAATTACAAATGTAGGGTTTAGTGCAAGTAGCGATAATGCATATAAAGGTCAGGGCAGTGCTACAAAAGATGCATCATTTACTACTACTGTCTCTGCTAGGATAGTTAAAGTTTTACAAAACGGGAACTATTTTATATCCGGTAAAAGAGAAATTTTAGTAGATGATCAAAAGCAAATTATACAAATCGGCGGAGTTATCCGCCCTTATGATATAGATCAAAGTAACAGAATCAACTCTTCGCAGATAAGTGAAGCGAAAATTCTTTATAAAACAGAGGGAGATGTTGAACGTGCTACGCAAGAGGGTTGGGGATCAAAACTTATTAAATCGGCTTGGCCATTTTAGTTTAGGGCTGTTAATTTGTTTTTCAACGCTTAGTGCCGAAGAGAGTTTTAAAGATTTTAAAAAATCTCAATCAGACTCTTTTAAAAAATATAAAGATGAGAGAGATAATGCTTTTAGGGAGTATTTAAAACAGGAATGGGGAGCGTACAAAGCATCTTTATCTGCACCGCTTTATGAAAATAAAAAACCACTAGAGATTTTGCAAACTACTCCTCAAGCGATAAAACCTGCAGGTCCTAAAATCAACATACAAATTGAGGGGATAAAAAAAGTTGAAGAAAAACTGCCGGAAGATAATGCAACATCAAAAGGCAGACAAACAATAATAATATCTTTAGAAACAAAACCAAAAGATATAATATTTGATTTTTATGGAACTAAATTAGGATTTGATATTCCAGAGGGCATAAAAAAAGCAAACTATTATCCTCAAAATCAGGTTGGAATATCAAATTTTTTTAATACGGCAGCTTCTAGTGAATATGAAGCGCTTATATTAGATATACAAAAAGTTTCAAAAATGATGAATTTAAATGATTGGGGCATTTATCTTTTAGTTTCAAAAATTTCACAAAGCCTCTTTACATCTCAAGACAATGCAAAACTTTTAAGCTGGTTTATCTTTAGTAAATTGGGGTATGCCGTAAAAATAGGTTTGGCAAATACACATGTAGTTTTGATGCACTACAGCGAAAAAATTATATACTCTACACTTAATTGCAGTTTTGGAGATAAAAAATATTACGTAGTTGCAAATTACGCCAAAGAGAATCTAGGAAGAGTCTTTTCTTATAAACAAGATTATCCTAATTCTACAAAGGCACTTGATTTGTCTTTAGATACGCTCCCACTTTTAGAAGAAAATACACAGAGTAAAACTTTGAGTTTTTCTCAATTTGGGAAAAGTTATGCACTGCCTATAACGTACAATAAAAATCTTATTGACTTTATGTCTTCTTATCCTCAAGCGGATTATGAAACTTTTTTCAATGCGCCGATAGAGAGTAAAACTTATCGTGATTTAGCAGCATCTCTTAAAAAGTATATAGATGGAAAAAATGCGAGTGAAGCTCTCAACTTTGTACTAAATTTTGTTCAAAATGCTTTTAAATACGAACAAGACGATCAGCAATTCGGCAGAGAAAAAGTTATGTTTGCACAAGAGACTCTCTACTTTAATAAGTCTGATTGTGAGGATAGAGCAATTTTATTTTCATATTTGGTTAAAGAACTGTTTAATATAAGCGTCATCGGCGTAAAGTATAAAGACCACATGTCAACGGCAATTTATATACCTATTGAAGGAGATAATGTTATGGCAGGAAACAAAAAATACGTTATTGCTGACCCTACCTATATAGATGCAAATATCGGTATGAGTATGCCAAAATACAAATCTATAAAACCGCAAAGTTATATTTTTATAAAAAAAGACTAGAATACATACAATGGAAAATAAATATAATGACTCTTTAACCGGTATCTCAAACAGATTTGCTCTTATGGAGTATTTGCAAAATGTCCAACATGCAAATCTTTTTTTAATTGACATAGATAATTTTAGCAATATTAACGGAGCCTATGGATTTGAAATGGGCGATATTGCTTTGGTGGAAATTGCAAGATTATTAGAAGTAGCAAAACCGTTTAACTGTGAACTTTTTAGGATAAATTCAGATGAATTTGTACTAGTTTCATTAAGTGTATTGAGCCACAATAGTCTTTCCGAAGCGGCAAGTTCTATGGTCTCTTTTTTTGACCATACGGAGATACATATTTCAAATAATATATACATAAAAGTAAGTATAAGTATCGGTATTTCCATAGGACATGGTAATGAGTTGTTAAATCATGCAAAGACAGCTATTAAAGAATTAAGAGAACACAGAAGAGGACACTCAAGAATTTACGATCCAAATTCAATTTTTATAAAAAAACAAAAAGAGAATACGCATTGGGTGCGTAAAATAAGAGAAGCGTTTGAAAAAGAGCAATTAGTTACTTATTATCAGCCCATAATAAATAATAAAACAAAAAAAATAGAAAAATATGAGTGTCTTGTTAGAATAAATGATGAGGGAATTCTTATTCCGCCAATTAGATTTATGGAAGCGTCAAGGCTCACCGGGACACTCTCTTTGGTTACAAAAAGTGTTATTGAACAGAGCTTTAAAAGGTTTAGTGCTACGGAATATGAATTTTCAATTAATATAACTAATACAGATTTGTATTTAAACTATTTAGAAGAGTATCTTTTAAAAAATGCAAAAAAATATAATATTAACCCATCAAGAGTCGCACTAGAAATATTGGAAGATATTGATACTCTTGATACTCCTGCGATTCTTTCTCAATTAGACTCACTCAGAAATCACGGTTTTAAGATATCAATTGATGATTTTGGAAGTAGAAGTTCAAACTTCTCTAGGCTTTTAGAGTTTTCACCTGATTACCTAAAAATAGACGGGCGATTTATAAAAAATATATTAAGCGATAAAAAGAGTATGGTTATTGTTGAAGCTATAGTTTTGCTTTGTAGAACAAGCAATATAAAAGTTATAGCAGAGTATGTTCACAATGCTGAAGTTCAGGCTAGGGTTGAAGAGCTGAACATAGATTATTCTCAAGGATACTATTTTGGTGAGCCAAATGAGGAGCTAGTAGAGGTATAACTGCATTCAAAGTTTTAATGAGATAAAATTTCATTATAGCTAATATAAGGCAATTGATAAATGAAGTATAAGATAGCCATAGCCGGAACAGGGTATGTGGGTTTAAGCAATGGAATTTTATTATCACAGCATAATGAAGTCGTAGCACTCGATATAGTTGCGCAAAAAGTTCAGATGATAAATGAAAAAAAATCTCCCATAGAAGACAAAGAGATAGAGGAGTATCTGCAAAGAGACGACTTAAATTTTCATGCAACGCTTGATAAAAATGAGGCTTATAAGGGCGCTGATTATGTAATCATAGCAACTCCTACCGATTATGATCCCCAAACAAACTACTTTAACACAAAATCAATTGAGTTTGTAATATCAGATGTTTTAAGTATAAATCCAGATGCCGTGATGATTATTAAATCAACTATCCCTGTAGGTTATGTAAACTCTTTAAAAGAGAGATTTGAAACAGATAATATCATCTTCTCTCCCGAGTTTTTGCGAGAGGGCAAAGCTTTACATGATAATCTTTATCCAAGCCGTATAATAGTCGGTGAAAAGAGCAAAAGAGCAGAAATTTTTGCAAATCTACTTGCCGAGGGTGCTATAAAAAAAGATATTGATATTCTTTTTACCGACTCAACGGAAGCTGAAGCCATAAAGCTTTTTGCAAACACATATCTTGCAATGAGGGTAGCTTACTTTAACGAACTTGACTCTTATGCTCAAACTCACGGTCTTGATACAAAACAGATTATAGAAGGTATCGGGCTTGATCCTAGAATAGGCACTCATTATAACAATCCATCTTTTGGATACGGCGGATATTGTTTGCCAAAAGATACGAAACAACTTTTAGCTAACTATAAAGACGTGCCCTCTAATATGATAGAAGCGATAGTAAAAGCAAACAGTACTAGAAAAGATTTTATAGCTGATAGTATTATAAATAAAAATCCTAAGATAGTAGGTGTTTACAGACTTGTTATGAAAAGCGGAAGCGATAATTTTAGAAGCTCTGCCATTCAAGGTATTATGAAACGAATCAAAGCAAAGGGTATAGAGGTAGTTGTTTATGAGCCTGTTATACAAGAAGATGAGTTCTTTAAATCAAGAGTTATTAAAGATTTACAAGAGTTTAAAAAGATAAGCGATGTAATTGTGGCAAACAGACTTAGCGAGTCTATTATGGATGTAAAAGATAAAGTCTATACAAGAGATATATTTAACAGTGACAGCTAAAGGATAGAAGTGAAAATATTGGTAACGGGAAGCGCCGGATTTATAGGGTTTCATCTGGCAAAAAAACTGCTTGAGCGCGGCGATGAAGTGGTCGGACTTGACAATATAAACGACTACTATGATGTAAACTTAAAGTATGCAAGACTTGATGAACTAGGCATTGATGCTCGTTATTGTGAGCAAAACGACACGCTAGGTCATTGCGAACAAAGTGCGGCAATCTTATCATCAAGATATCCAAAATATAAATTCATAAAACTAGATTTGGCAGATACGCAAAATATCTACAGACTTTTTGAAGAGGAGAAGTTTGACGCTGTTTGTAACCTTGCGGCTCAAGCAGGTGTTAGATATTCAATAGAAAATCCCCATGCATATATTCAGAGCAATGTTGTTGGATTTATGAATATTTTAGAAGCTTGCAGACATAACGGCGTAAAAAACTTAGCTTATGCCAGCAGTTCTAGCGTATATGGGTTAAATAAATCTCAGCCTTTTAAAACGAGCGACCATACAGACCACCCGATAAGTTTGTATGCCGCTACAAAAAAGTCAAACGAGATGATGGCGCATACTTACTCTCACTTGTACGGTATTTCAACTACGGGACTTAGATTTTTTACCGTTTACGGCGAGTGGGGCAGACCTGACATGGCACCTATGCTTTTTGCGGATGCGATACTTCATGACAGATCTATAAAGGTGTTTAACCATGGAGATATGAGCAGGGATTTTACCTATATCGGCGATATAGTCGATGGCGTGATAAAAGTTATAGATAATCCTGCAAAGCCATCAGATGCGTTTGATGCAAACACTCCAAATCCTTCTATTTCATCGTGTGCTTATAAAATTTACAATATCGGAAATAACTCTCCCGTGCAGCTTCTTGATTTTATAAAAACGCTTGAAAACTCTCTTGGGTTAGAAGCAAAGAAAAACTTTATGGATATGCAAGCAGGCGATGTCGCGTCAACTTATGCAGATGTTAGAGGACTAATAGATGATTTTGGTTATAAACCTGATACTTCGCTTGATGTCGGAGTAGAGAAATTTGTAAAATGGTATAGAGAATTTTATGCAAATAAATAGCAAAATTTATGTAGCAGGACATCTTGGACTTGTCGGAAGTGCCATAGTGAAAAATTTGCTTCAAAAAGGTTATACAAACCTTATTTACAGAACTCACTCTGAACTTGATTTGATAAATCAGCAAGCAGTTAAAGAGTTCTTTGAAAAAGAGAAGCCTGAGTACGTTATCTTAGCTGCCGCAAAAGTAGGCGGTATAATAGCAAACAACACATATCGCGCTGATTTTATTTATGAAAATTTAGAAGTTCAAAACAATGTGATACATCAGTGTTATATGCACGGGGTAAAAAAACTGCTTTTTTTGGGAAGTACATGTATATATCCAAAAAATGCTCCGCAACCTATGCGCGAAGAGAGCTTGCTGACATCGGAACTGGAATATACAAACGAACCTTATGCCATAGCAAAGATAGCAGGTATTAAAATGTGTGAGAGCTATAATATTCAGTACGGTACAAATTTTATAAGCGTAATGCCTACAAACCTTTACGGGGCAAATGATAATTATGACCTTGAAAAATCACATGTACTTCCGGCAATGATTAGAAAAATACATTTGGGAAAATGTTTACAAGAGAAAAATGAAGCCGCTCTGAGAGAAGATTTGAATAAAAATCCGATAGAAAATATTTCAGGAAGCGCTTCTATGCAAGAGATAGAAGCAGTTTTGCACAAGTACGGTATAAAACAGAGTGATAAAGAGGGTGTGAGCATCGAGATTTGGGGAAGCGGAAAACCTCGCAGAGAGTTTTTGTATTCGGAAGATATGGCGGATGCATGTGTGTTTTTAATGGAGAATATAGATGCAAAAGATACATGTGATTTAAATAGCAAAGAGATAAAGAACACTCATATAAACATAGGAAGCGGTGAAGATATATCCATAAAAGAGTTGGCATATCTTATAAAAAGCATTATAGGTTTTGAGGGCGAATTTTATTTTAATACTCTCAAACCAGACGGTACGATGCTAAAATTAACAGACCCTGGCAAACTTCACAACCTTGGATGGAAACACAAAGTTGAGCTTGAAGAGGGTATAAAAAAAGTTTACGGCTGGTATCTAAAGAGTAAATGATTACTAAACTAAAGCACCTGCAAAATCATCAAGGTTTTATGAAATATTTTAAAAACAGTTCATGGCTTATGGGTGAAAAAATCCTTCGCATGGTAGTTGGACTTTTTGTAGGTATTTGGGTTGCTAAATATTTAGGTCCCTCGCAGTTTGGACTCTTTAGTTATGCTCAAAGTTTTGTGGGACTATTTGCCGCAGTAGCTACTTTTGGGCTTGATAGTATTGTAGTGCGAGAACTTGTAAAAGATGAGAAGTCGCGTGATGAGTTAATCGGTACGGCATTTTGGCTAAAGCTTATAGGTGCAGTTTTTGTACTTGTTTTATTGGCATTTGCTCTAAGTTTTATATCAAGCGACTCTTATACAAACAGGCTTATTTTCATTATTGCATCGGCGACAATTTTTCAAAGTTTTAATGTCATTGATTTTTATTTTCAGTCAAAAGTTTTGAGCAGATACATCGTTTTTGCAAATTTTATTGCTCTGTTTATCTCAACAATTTTGAAAATAATACTTATACTAACCAAAGCGCCTCTTGAAGCTTTTGCATGGGTTGTGCTGTTTGATAGTATTGTTTTGGCATGTGGGTTTATATACTTTTATATAAAACACAAAAACTTAAAAATTGTAAACTGGAAGTTTGAAAAAAAGAGAGCCGTGTTTTTGCTTAGAGAGAGCTGGCCTTTGATGATAGGCGGTATGTCGTTTGTACTCTTTTCAAATATTGACAACATAATGATAAAAGAGATGCTAAGTGAATACTATGCGGGAATATACAGTGCCGCTTATAAACTAGTAACCTTATGGTACTTTTTACCTGGCTTAATTTTAGGCTCTTTATTTCCTGCAATCGTGTCGGTATATAAAGATAAAAATCTATTTTATAAAAGAGTTTTGTCACTCTCAACACTTTTAGTTTGGGCAGCTATCTCTATATTTGTCATTTATGTTTTGTTTAGCGAGAGTATCATAGCTGTTACTTACGCAGATAAGTATGCAGACTCGGTTGAGATACTCCCTCTTTTAGCGTTGGTAAATATTTTTATTTTTTATAATTCTTTATGGAATCAGTGGATGGTTGTTGAAAATAAAACAAAAAGAACTCTATATTTTCATCTTCTTACTGCTATATTTAACATAATTTTAAACTACTTTCTAATTCAAATATATGGAGTAAAAGGCGCAGTTTATGCACTTCTTATAGGATTGATGCTGACGTATTTTATTTTTTACATGTATGATAGACGGATACTTAAACTCTTTTTATCTTCACTACTGCTTGAAATTTTATGGAGAAGAGATGAAAAAAAATATTAAAAGATTTTTGCCTAAGTTTGTGAAAAAAAGTATAATAAATTTTATAGAGAATCAAACAATTACCAATTACTGCAAAACAGATTTTTCCAAAAATGCGTTAGTATCACATATGACAATTCCATTTATAAAAAATTCAATGTCACATACAAATTTTTTTGAAGCGCAATCTTTGGTGAAAATACTTTTTGAACTCAATTACAACGTTGATATAATCCATTATGACAATAGTAAAAGTGTAGATTTGTCAAAGTATGATTTGATACTCGGTTTTGGAGATATCTTTAGAAAATATTTTGAATATCCCTACATGTATAAAGCAAAAACAATACATTATGCTACGGGAATGCACGTCTGCCATCAAAATCAGGCAACTCTTAAAAGGGTAAAAGATGTGTATGAAAAAAAAGGTATCTGGCTTGCAAAATCTGCAAGATTTGTAGAAAAAACTTGGTCGCACCAAACTGTTTTGGTTGATGCTATTATTGCTCTTGGTAACGATGTCTGTGCTAATAGCTACAAAAAGTATTATGATGGCAAAGTCTATTCGGTAGCAGTACCTTTTTATAAAACCAAAGAGGGAGAAAAAATAGTTATGCAAAGAGGCAAAGATGCAAGCAGAAATTTTCTCTGGTTTGGAAGTTCCGGGCTTGTGCATAAAGGGCTTGATTTGCTTTTGGAGTATTTTTCAAAAAACAGTGATTTGACACTTCATATATGCGCCGCTTTAGAAAATGAGCCTGAATTTGTAAATGCATATAAAAATGAGCTACATAATAGTAAAAATATTATAACTCACGGTTTTGTCGATATCAAAGACAAACTCTTTGAAGATATTTTAAAAAGTTGCTCTTTTGTAATCTTTCCTTCATGTTCAGAAGGCGGTGCGGCTTCCGTAATTACGGCTATTGGAAACGGTGGACTTATTCCTATCATAACAAGAGAAACAGCAATCTCTAGCGGCTATGAAGTATGGATAGATAGTTTTGATTATTCAGGAGTTGACAAAGCGATAAAAGAGGCTGTAGCTTTAAGTGATGAAGAGATTTTATATCTGCAGAGTAAAAATTTAGAGTATGTTTTAAATAATCACTCACAGAAAAATTATTATAATATGTTAAAAGAATCTATAGCAGAGTGTATGGATGTTTAAAGCACAAAATATATTTATTAATAAACTCTCTTTTATAAGAGTTTTAAATAAAATTAAAAGAGTGATAAAATGAATTGTAAGATATGCAATCAAAAAAATCAGTCTATATTTGATGCAGAGGTATTAAATAAATATAGAATTAAATATTATCACTGTTCAAATTGTGGCTTTTTACAAACACAAGAGCCATATTGGCTAGAGGAAGCATATAGTGATTCTATAAATATATCAGATACAGGCTATTTACAAAGAAATATCAATTTATCAAAAAAATTAACTATATTTTTAGCTATTTATTTTGGCAAAAATGCAAAATATTTAGATTATGCAGGTGGTTATGGTATTTTTGTAAGGCTTATGAGAGATATAGGATTTGATTTTTATTGGGATGATAGATATACACTCAATTTGTTTGCAAAGGGTTTTAAATATACAGAAAATCAAATAATAGATGCCATAACAACCTTTGAAAGTTTTGAGCATTTTGTAAACCCTATACAAGAGATAGAATACTTACTAAAGATTTCAGAAAATATAATTTTTTCTACAGAGCTTTTGCCAAACAAGATACCAGAAGCTCAAGATTGGTGGTATTATGGGCTGGAACATGGTCAGCATATTTCATTTTACAGTGAGCAAACCTTACACTTTATAGCAAATAAATATGGATTAAATTATTATAATTTTGGCGTATTTCATCTCATTAGTAAGAATCGAATACCATCTTATTTAAAAATTATTTTAAAGTTTAGTAAGTTTGGATTTCATCTATTACTACAAAAACAATTGAAAAGTAAAACATGGGACGATTATCTAAAAATGAGTAAATCAAAATGAGTAAATCAAAATGAAAATCCTCTATGATTATCAAATTTTTTCTACTCAGAGATATGGTGGTATTTCCAGATATTTTTATGAATTGATTAAAGAGTTTGATTCTGCACAAGATATAGAAATAGATACTTCTTTATTGATATCGGATAATTATTATATATCAGATAAAAAATTTGTGCAATATTTGAATTTTTTACAGGATAAAGATTTTTACGCTAAAAAGAGATTTATGTCGTTTTTTAACAATATTAATTCAATAAACCGATTAAAAAGTAAAAGCTTTGATTTATTTCATCCTACATATTATAATCCCTATTTTTTAAAGTATTTGGATGAAAAACCTTTTGTTTTAACGGTATATGACATGATTCATGAAAAATTTCAAGAGATGTTTCCTTCAAAAGATAATACATCGCACAATAAAAGATTATTGGTTGAAAAAGCAACAAAAATCATAGCAATATCAAAAAGTACTAAAGCAGATTTAATTGAATTATTTGCAACGGATGAATCTAAAATAGAAGTGGTCTATCTTGGAAATTCTATGTTTTATAAAAGTGATATTGAAATTAATATTAGTATTCCAAAAAAATATATTCTTTTTGTCGGCTCAAGAGGTGGATATAAGAATTTTAATAGATTTATCCAAAGTATTACGGAGCTGTTGCAAGAAGATAAGGAATTGTTTGTTACATGTATAGGTGGGGGAAAATTTAAAACTGACGAAGCTCAACTTTTTAGAGAGTTGAATATTTCAGAACAAGTTATTCAATATGACTTAGATGATGACATGTTGGCATATTTTTATAAAAATGCCATGTTATTTGTTTTTCCATCTTTATATGAGGGATTTGGTATGCCGATACTTGAATCATTTGCATGTGGTTGTCCATTGGTATGTAGTAATACAAGTTCATTACCTGAGATTGCTTTTGATGGAGCAGCTTATTTTGACCCTTATAGTAGAGAATCAATTAAACAAACAGTTGAGATTGTATTAAATGATGAAAAACTCAGACAAGAACTTGTATCTAAAGGCACGAAAAGATTAGAAGCTTTCTCATGGAAAAAAACAGCAGAGGAAACAAAAAAGATTTATGAAAGTATTTTGAAATGAAAACAATAAGCTTAAATAATAGACCTCTTATTTCAATTATAACAGTGGTTTTTAACTGTGAAAAATATCTTGAAGAGACTATAAAAAGCGTGATAAATCAAACATACGACAATATAGAGTACATTATTATTGACGGCGGTTCTAGTGACGGTACTTTGGATATTATTAAAAAGTATGAGGATAAAATCACTTACTGGGTAAGCGAAAAAGACGGCGGAATTTATGATGCCATGAACAAAGGTATAGAGCTCTCACATGGAGAGTGGATAAACTTTATGAACGGCGGAGATATTTTTTTTAACAAAACCGTTATAGAGGATGTCTTCTTATCTAATAATTTCAAAAACATAGATATAGTTTATGGCAACCATGAGGTGAGATATCCTCATAAAAAGAGGATTGAAATTGCGAAAGAGATGCAAAATATTTGGCAAGGTTCGTGCTTTAGCCATCAAAGCGCTTTTATATCATCAAAGCTTCATAAAATAAATAAGTACAATACCTCAGAGCGTATAATTGCCGATTTTGAGTTTTTTTATAAAGCATACAAAAATAAAGTTTTGTTCCAACATGTAGATATTATAGTTTCCTCAATCTCATCGGGTGGAGTCTCCGATATTAAGAGATTTGATAGTATTGTGGGGCGTTGGAACATAATTGAAAAAGATACAAAAACAAATCTTTTTTATATTTGGCTGATTTTAAAAGAGATGTGCAAGGAAAAGATAAAAAAAGTTATTGGCTTCTACTCTAAGAGAAAATAATTTTTTTTATCTGCTTAAATTTATAAATATTTTTGCAAAAGGTCAGAGATGAAATTTTTAATAGTTTACGATAATATAATTTTTTCTCTGCAAAAAATCGGGGGAATTTCTATCTATTGGGCAGAACTTATAAAGAAGTTGCAATTAAAAAAGAGCAAGATAGTTTTTTATCAATCAAAAAATGAAAATATAGCTATAAGTGAGCTAGATATAGAAACAACGCTTGAGAGCAAATTGAGTTTTAAAATTTTAAGATATTTGCCGTTTTTAAAAAAGATACCTTCAAAATCACTCTTTCATAGCAGCTATTACAGGGTATCTTTGCAAAAAGATATTGTAAATATTACTACTGTTTATGATTTCACTTATGAATATTTTAGAAAAGGTTTGGCTAAATATGTACATGTAAAGCAAAAAGCTTTTGCTATAAAAAAGAGTGACGCGATTATATGTATGTCCGAAAATACAAAAAAAGATTTGATGAAATTTTATCCGCAAATCCAAAAGTCGAAAATAAAAGTTATTTACAACGGGGTAGGTTGCGAATTTAAAAAACTCCAAAACAAAGAGGAGTATTTAAACGCTGAATTTGAAATTTTAAAAGATAAAAACTATATTTTATATATAGGTGACAGAAGAAGCAGTTATAAAAATTTCAATATCGCAGTTGAAGTTTTAAAAGAGCTAAAGGAGTACAGTTTTGTTGTTGCGGGTGCTCAAAAGTTTAATAAGCAAGAAAATGAGATAATGGAGTCTATCAAAGAGAGAGTACATTATTTTGATAAAATAGATGCAAAGAAGTTAAATATACTCTATAACAATGCATTTTGTCTTCTGTACCCGTCTAGTTATGAAGGGTTTGGAATACCTGTTGTTGAAGCGATGAAAAGCGGTTGTCCCGTTGTTGGTACAAATATCTCTTCTATCCCTGAAGTAGCAGGAAATAGCGGACTTTTGGTAGATGATATAAAGACAGAATCTTTTATAAAAGAGATAGAAAAACTCAAAAATTCTACCTTTAGAGATGAGTTGATAAGTAAAGGTTTTAAACAAGCAGAAAAGTTTAACTGGGATAACTGCTTTAGTCAAACTTATGAGTTTTACGAAGAGATTTGGAGAAAAAAGTTTGGAGAATAGACATTGAAAGTCTCAATAATAACGGTAGTACGCAATAACAAAGAGTGTATAAAAGATGCGATAGAGTCCGTTTTAAATCAAACATATAAAGATATAGAGTATATCATTATTGACGGTGCCAGCAGTGACGGTACGGTTGAGATTGTGCAAAGCTACAAAGACAAGATAAGCAAGTTTATAAGCGAGAGCGACCGTGGCTTATATGATGCCATGAACAAAGGTTTGGCACTTGCTTCAGGCGATATAGTAGGGATACTAAACAGTGATGATTTTTATATAGATGAGTTTGTGATAGAGAAAGTCGTTAAAGAGTTTGAATCACTACATGTAGATAGTGTTTTTGCAGATTTGGTATATGTCAAGCCTGATAATTTAGACAAAACAGTGCGTTATTATGACAGCGGACATTTTAATCCTCAAAAATTTGCTTACGGCTGGATGCCTGCCCATCCTACTTTTTTTGTAAAAAGAGAGGTTTACGAGAAGTACGGACTCTTTAGAACAGATCTCAAAATTGCATCTGATTTTGATATATTGGTTAGATTTTTATATACGCATAAAATAAGTTACTCTTACATAAAAGAGGTGCTTATAAAGATGCGAACGGGCGGCGTAAGCACAAACGGGTTTAAGAGCAAGATAGTGTTAAACAAAGAGATATTGCAGGTTTGCCGTGATAATAATATAAAAACAAATTTGTTGAAAATACTCTCAAAATATCCTGCAAAGATATTGGGTCTGTTAAAAAGATGAAGATGCTCTTAACAGGCTCAAGCGGCTTTATAGGAAGTTATTTTGCAGGTAAATATGCAGACAAATACGATATAGAGAAGTTCTCATTTTTAAGAGATGATTTTAATCTGCTAAACCTTGAAGGCTTTGATGTTGTTCTTCACATGTCTGCTTTTGTTCATCAAACAGACGAAGTTAATGAAGAGGAGTATGAGAGAGTAAATGTTGCACAAACGTTTGATTTGGCAAAAAAAGCTAAAGAGAGCAAAGTTGGGCATTTTGTTTTTCTAAGCTCAATCAAAGCGTGTGGCGAAGATGGCGTTTTTGATGAGAGTATTACATGTAATCCAAAAGACAAATACGGCAAAAGCAAATTAAAGGCAGAATTTGAACTGCAAAAACTTACATGTAATGATTTTAAAATAAGCATAGTAAGAATGCCGCTGGTTTACGGATACGGCGCAAAAGCAAATATGAAAAAACTTATAAATCTAGTGAATAAAATACCTGTTTTGCCTTTTGGCGGTATGCAAAACGCAAGAAGTATGGTTTATATAGGAAATCTTTGCCATGTAATAAATGCCGTTATAGAACAAAAGAAAAGCGGAATTTTTTTGACAAGCGATGATTATCCTCTTAGTACAAGCAGGCTAATAGAGCTAATCGCTAATGCTTTTGGAAAAAAAGTCTATCTCTTTAAAGTACCGTTTTTTGAAACGGTGCTAAAAATTTTAAAACCAAATTTATATAAAAGACTTTATGGAACTCTAAAAGTCGATAATAGCGCTACAATGCAAAAACTAAATATCAAAAATCCATACACTACGGATGATGCGATAAAATTTATGATAGAGGGAGAAAAATAGTTGATATACTTAACTCTGTTTGCACTCTCTTTTTTGCTTACATATTTAATAAAAAACTATGCTCTTAAAAAGTCGTTTGTAGCAGATGTAAACGAGAGAAGTTCGCATACTTTAGCAACTCCCCACGGCGGCGGTATAGCAATAGCAATCTCTTGGTTTGTAGGACTTTGTTATCTCTATTTTTATGACGAAATAGAAGCAAATCTTTTTTATGCTCTTATGCTAGGCGTTGTTATAGCTGTTTTAGGGTTTTTGGATGATTTATATGAACTAAGTGCAAGATTTAGGATTTTAGTTCAAAGCACGGTCGCAGTAACGGCTCTTTTTATTTTAGGAGGATTGGAGAGTTTAAACTTAGGTTTCATTCTTATTGAAAATCAGATAGTTACAAATCTGTTTGCTTATTTGCTTATAGTCTGGTTTATAAATCTATATAATTTTTTAGACGGGATTGACGGATATGCGGCTAGTGAGGCTGTTTTTTTGGCATTAGCAGGGTTTATACTATTTGGCTCAAGTCATTTTTTGGTTTTAGGTGCAGCTGTTTTTGGCTTTTTGCTATGGAATTGGCAAAGGGCAAAGATATTTATGGGAGACGTAGGAAGTACGCTTTTAGGCTATACGGTTGCAATTTTTAGCATATATTATGCAAACGAGTTGAATACAAACCTTTGGATATGGATAACTCTTTTTGGAGTGTTTTGGTTTGATGCTACTTTTACTCTTTTAAAAAGAGTAAAAAATGGTGAAAATTTGGCTCAAGCGCATAAACAACATGTCTATCAACGACTCACTCAAGACGGCTGGTCGCATGAGAGGGTAGTTATAGCTTCTATGGTAATTAACATGTTGCTTTTTTTGCTTGTGTATTTTATGTCAAATCTATTTGCAGCATTTACAATTTCACTTGTTTTACTTTATAGTATCGTGAAATATGTAGATAGGTAGAGATTTTTACTTTTTGTTCCCTTTTGCTATGGATTCCAATAATTTTATATTCTCAATATGCCCTAGTTTTTCTTTTTCTTCTCTTCTTTTTATACTAAATAATTTATATTCATTTTTTGCTTTTTTGTCTGCTTCTTCTTTAGAAATTTGACCTTTATTTGCCAATACATCTCTTTCATTAAACTCTAAAAAGTCATCTAATTTTTCTTGCCACTCTTTTAAAAATACCTGTTTTCTTTTTTTTGCCCTATCTTCTGCATAGTCAAGCCACATAACAATAATGCGATTTAACTCCTCTATCTCTTCTTCACCCAAATAATTTTTGCCTACAGTTACATCTGTGCTTCTTATCTCTTCTTTGCCCCAACTTCTAAGCCCCATATTTGGCTTTGTATGGTCTGCTCTCGTAGCTATAAGCTCTCCTGCTGTTAAATGAGATACTGCAAATAGAAGTTTATTTTGGATAGTTTGAAAAAATTTTGTAGTATCTCTCCATGACAAATTATAATCAGCCGCTATTTTAAATATATCTCTTACTCTTAGATACATTCTTCTCTCACTTGCACGAATATCACGAATCCGCTCAAGCATCTCATTAAAATAATCAGGTATCTCACTATCAGCAACAGGCGGATTTTTTAGTCGTTCATCATCCATAACAAAGCCTTTGACTATGTATTCTTTTAAAGTCTCATTTGCCCATTTTCTAAACTGTGTACCGATACGGCTTCGTACTCTAAAACCTATTGCAATAATCATATCAAGGCTATAAAAATCAACTTCTCTCTCGACTTCTCTCTCCCCCTCAAGTTGAACTGTTCGGAATTTCCGAACAGTTGATTCTATAAAAAGTTCCTCTTCTTCAAAAATATTTGAAATATGCTCACTTATGGTTGATTTTGATTTTTGATAGAGTTCAGATATTTGTTTTTGATTTAGCCAAATTGTCTCATTCTCAAGAGTAACTTCAAGTTTTGTTTTGCCATCATTAGTGCTGTATATAATTATTTCAGACATTTTTATTTTTCTCATCTTTCATAGTTTCTAATTTATATAAAATAATCATTACAGAGTCTATCACATTTGAAATAATTGTTTTGTTTCCATCTTCTCCCCAAAAAAATTTATTCATATCAATATTGTTATGTGCCAAATAATTTCTTGCATGGTAATAAATCATTAAGTATTTTTCTAAAGAGTCTTCTTCTTGTAAAATTAATTTTTCTAATTTGCATAATTGTAATTCATTAGAATCATATAAATTAATCTGTTTATGTAGCTTGTTAAATTTATGAGAACCTTTTTTTAACTGTTTCAAACAATCAAAAAGTCCACTTTGACAATTCAAGGTATCTTTTACTACCTCTTCAATTCCTAAAACAACACCTTTTATCATAGCTCCCATAACATCTTCGCTTCTTTTATTAGCATTAAATCTTTTTAGTAGTTCAAGATATGAAAATAATATATCATTGTATTTTTCATTTGAAGTCAAAACATTCGTGAACGTATCAAGAGTTATATCAATTTGAAAAACATTATTGATTTTAGATAAGTGTGATTGAAAATAATTTTTACTTTCTTCTACATAAAGAGGCTTATATGTGTGAATGTCATGTAAAACAGAATAAGTTCCTCTCATGCTTTCGTGAGTTTTTAAATATATTTCAGTCATTGAAATACCATTGTCAAGAAGCAATTTTACCGTTTCTATGATATAAGTTTCTAAATTCCACATCAGTTTATATTTTTCATTTTCTTTTAGTTGAAAATGAAAAGAATATATAAAATTTAAAAAACTAAACAGTTCTTCTGTTGTAAATTTAGAATCAGTCAAGTATTCAAGAAATTCACTATATAAGCTATCTTTAATATCATCAGATTTTTTATAATACTTATAATGAAGGAAGTTGTCTGCATTACGAATAATATATCTTTTGTATCTTATTTCAGCAATATGTTTGAAATACTTTAAATATTCTCTAAACTCTTTTTCATGTATAAAAGATACTTTTTTCTTGATAATAGCTATAAAAAACAACATCCATTCTGGATATAATATTTCCTCTTTAGAATCTGTATTTGATAAATAAAGGTTAGATTGTATAATACTTGATATTTCTTCTACATCGTATCTAAAATTCGACATAACAAATAAATCATGGTAGACTTTTAACGATAAATCTTCTAATAAATATTCAGAGATATCATCTTTGTATCCATCGTTAAGATTATTTGATTTGTAGTATTTTTCAAATTTTTCTCTATTTAAAAATACATCTGTATTTAAGATTTGAAAATCTTTATGTATGTCTATTTCAAAAAGACTCATCAAGTATTTACCATATAACCTTTCTAATATTTAGATTATTTTAACAAAAAAAAGTAAGAAATAATTATTTATCAATAATTGTACGCAACCTTATATGTCGGGTCATCTTCCTCATAAGAGCAGTGCGGTCCGGCTTTTTTAAGTATCGCTTTACAGTCCGCGCTTAGATGGCGAAGAAGCAGGTTTTTGCCGTTATCTTCATATTTTTTTGTAATGGCATCAATTGCTTCCACGCCGCTTGAGTCCATTACTCTTGCATTTTTAAAGTCTATTACTATTTTTGGCGGGTCGTTTAAAACGTCAAAATTATCTCCAAAAGTCGTAGCGCTTCCAAAAAACAGAGGTCCTTCAAGTTCATAAACTTTAGTGCCGTCAGCTTCACCGTAAATTCTTGCAGTAATTTTTGCATGTTTCCAAGCAAATGCAAGTGCAGAAATGATTACACCTGCAATAACTGCAACTGCTAAATCTTCTACAACCGTAATTACGGTAACTACTATCATGACAAACGCATCAGTTTTGGGCATGTGCTTCGCATGTGAAAAGCTCGACCACTCAAACGTTCCGATGCTAACCATAAACATAATTCCAACAAGAACCGCAACGGGGATAATATTTAACAAATCAGTCATAGAAACAACTAAAACAAGCAGACCGATTGCCGCAACCGATGATGATAAACGCCCAAGACCGCCTGAAGTGTAGTTTATAATACTTTGACCTATCATAGCGCATCCAGCCATGCCGCCAAAAAAACCACAGGCAATGTTTCCCGTACCCTGAGCTATACACTCTTTGTTTCCGCTTCCTCTTTTTTGGCTCATCTCATCCAAAACGGCAAGAGTCAAAAGCGACTCTATAAGACCGACAAGCGCAACTATAACTGCATAAGGAAGTACAAGTAAAATTGCATCAATGCTAAAGATATTTTGCGGTACGGCAAAGCTCGGCAGTTTTCCCGCAAATTCGCTTAAATCTGTAAGTTGACCGACAAGAAGCGTATCCATTTTTGTCATGTACACAAAAATAGTCAAAGCTAGTATTGCAACAAGACCTGACGGTACTGCTTTTGTGATTTTTGGCAAATAAAACATGATAAACATGGTTATTAAAACTAAAACATACATCACAAAGCCTTGATTTTCAAAAAACTTAAACTGAGAAGATGCTATAACTATCGCAAGACCGTTTACAAAACCGTACATGGCAGGTTGCGGCACAAGGCGGATAAATTTTCCCAGCTTTAAAACACCGATAGATATCTGCATCAAACCTGCAATTACAGTAGCTAAAAGTATATAGTGCAAAACTCCCATGCTAATCTCTTCGCGTGAGAGATTTTGAGCTTCCAAAATGGATGTCGCTTCAATGCCAAGACCTACCAAAACTATTGCAACAGCTCCGGTTGCACCGCTTATCATTCCCGGCTTTCCGCCGATTAATGAAGTTACCAAACCTAAAATAAAAGCCGTGTAAAGACCTACGATAGGGCTTACTCCGGCTATAAAACTAAATGCGATTGCTTCAGGAACAAGAGCAACCGCTACTACCAATCCAGATAATATATCATTTTTTATATTCTCTGTTTTGTACTTATTTATATCAAACAAATTTTTGACCTTTAACTAATTATATTTTTTGCATGTATTACCGCTTTTTCAAAAGAGTCGAGTATATTTGACTCCCCGATTAGCAATGTTAGTTCATGCTTTTTTAAATCCTCGAGTACGGATTTGTTTACGCCAGAGAGAAGCAGTTTTACGTCTGATTTTTGCAATGTTTTTATCATCTCTTCAAAGTTGTGAAGTGCGGTTGAATCCACAAAAGGGACATGTCTCATTCTGATAATCAAAACTCTGCTTTTTAGCCCTATCTCTTTTATTACTCCCGAGTACTGTTTTGCAGAAGCAAAAAATAGTGGACCGCTGATTTCATAGATAGAGATTCCCTCAGGCAAATCAGAGTAATCTTCAAGAATATCACTATCTAGTTGACACGGAGTTTTAATCCCAATGTCTGCCATTCTTTTCATAAATAGCAGTGAAGATAAAACAACACCGATTTGGATAGCTGCCGTTAAATCAACAAAAACAGTAAGAAAAAAAGTACTAAGCAGAACTATGATGTCAAAGTGCGAACCTCTTAATATCGCCATAAAAGAGCGCCATTCACTCATGTTGTATGCGACAACTATTAAAATTCCTGCAAGACATGCCATAGGGATAAGCTTTGCATAACTTGCAAATATAAGCATTATCAAAAGCAGTGTTATAGCATGAACGATTCCTGCTATTGGTGTGCGTCCGCCGTTTTTAACGTTTGTCGCAGTTCTTGCAATTGCTCCCGTTGCAGGAATTCCGCCAAAAAACGGAGTTACTACGTTTGCAATGCCTTGAGCTATTAGCTCCGTATTTGAGCGGTGATTTGTGCTTATCATACCATCGGATACTACTGCAGATAGCAGAGACTCTACTCCGCCAAGCAGTGCTATTGTTAAAGCAGGAGCAATATATATATGCAGATTGTTTATGTCAAAGGCAGGAAGCGTAAAATTTATGTCATTTGGAATTTCGCCAAAGAATGATTCAATCGTAGTAACCGGAATATTTGCAACTTGAACAAAAAGCGTAATAAATATTATCGCAATAAACGAACCGGGAATTCTAGTCGTTATTTTTCTAGAATAGATTGTAATTAAGATAGTAGTGATAGTTATAGCAAGTGCAGAGATATTGGTCTGTGTTATGTTAGAAAAATATACTACCCACTTTTGAAAAAATTCAGAAGGCAGTTTTTCTATATTTAAACCGAGTGCGTCTTTGATTTGTGTTGAAAATATTATAACTGCAATTCCACTTGTAAAGCCTACAATAAGGGGATGTGGAAAATATTTTAAAAGTCCGCCGAGCCTTAAAAAGCCAAATGCTATTAATATTATTCCCGACATTACGGTTGAGATAATAAGCCCGTCAATTCCGTACTGCTCTACAATGGCATAAATAATAACTACAAAAGCACCTGTTGGACCGCCGATTTGAACACGGCTACCGCCAAGAGCGGAGATAAGAAAACCTGCAATTATTGCAGTAATAAGACCTTTTTCCGGAGAGAGTCCCGAAGCTACTGCAAAAGCGATTGAGAGGGGAAGAGCTACTATTCCTACGACAATTCCGGCAAAAATATCAGAAATAAGCTGCTCTTTACTTATGCCGGATTTCAGAAGTGTAAAGAGTTTAGGTTCAAATATTTTATTCATCTGTTTTAGTTTTTAAGTGAATTAAGTTGTTCTAAAACTTTTTGTTGTTTTGAAGTTGCATCAGCTAAAAGTTCTCTGTTTTTTGCTAAAACATCCTCTGGCGCATTTGCTACAAATCTTTCGTTGTTTAACATGCTTGAGAGTTTATCTATCTCTTTTTGAAGTTTTTCATCTTGTTTTGTAAGCTTTGAGATAATAGGAGTTAAATCTATGCTTTGCGTCGGTATAAAAGTCTCACATTTTTCACTGATATCGCTTACTGAATCTTGAATCTTCTCGTTTGTAAATTCTACAACATCAACTTTTGCAAGTCTAGCTATAAACGGTCTCATCATCTCTTTTTCATCTTCGCTAATGCCGTCTATCTTGACATAAGCTTTTTCTATCTTTTGGTTTGCCAAATCGACTAAAACTTTGGCACGTCTGATTGAGATGATAGCATCCATGATTATCTCAAATCTTGCTTCATCTTTTGTGCGTACTTTAGTTTTATAAGGGTACTTCATAAGCATGATAGATTCAGCACTCTCTAGCTTTGTACCGCTGAGTTCATGGTAGAGATACTCTGTGATAAAAGGCATAAAAGGGTGAAGAAGTTTCATAGCCTCTTTAAAAATCGCTCCAAGCTCGACAATAGCACCTTTGTCTGCTTTACTAAGCTCGATTCCCCAATCACAAAATTCATTCCACAAGAAGCGGTAGAGTACCGTTGCAGCGTCGTTAAATCTGTACTCATCCATACATGAACGCACCTCTGCCGTTGCTACGTTTAAACGGGATAACATGTAACGCCCAAGTCCGCTCTCAACACAAAAGCCTTTTAAATCTGGAAATGTATCAACATTCATCTGCAAGAATTTTGCCGCATTGTAGAGTTTGTTTGTGAAGTTACGGTTAAGTTCTAGTTTTTCGGTACTCATTCTTATATCGCGACCTTGAGCGGCGCTGATTGCCAAAGTAAAGCGAAGTATATCTGCACTGTACTTCTCAACCATATCAAGCGGGTCTATAACATTCCCTTTTGATTTTGACATTTTTTGTCCATGTTCATCACGAACAAGAGCATGAAGATAGATATGGTTAAACGGCAGCTCGCCTATAAAACTCTCGCCCATCATCATCATTCTGGCAACCCAGAAAAAGAGAATATCAAAACCCGTAATTAAAAGCGAGTTCGGATAGAACTCTTTTAAATCATCAGACTTGAAAAGTTCGTCCATTGCAGTATCGCCGTGACCCCATCCCAAAGTCGAGAAAGGCCATAAAGCGGAGCTGAACCAAGTGTCAAGTACATCAGGGTCTTGAGAGATATTTTTTGAAGCACATTTTGTACATGTATGCTCTGTTTCGTTTAAACTTGCCCATTCATGCTCACAATCACCGCAGTAAAATACCGGTATCTGATGACCCCACCAAAGCTGACGAGAGATACACCAATCACGCAAATCTCCCATCCAAGAGTTGTATGAATTTATCCAGTGTGGGGGGAAAAACTTAGCTTCGCCGTTGTTTGTTTTTTCGATTGATTTACGAGCTACTTCGCTTCTTACAAACCACTGTTTTGAGATGTATGGCTCAACTATATTTTTACATCTGTAACAGTGTCCTACTTGATGTTTATGATCTTCAACTTTAACAACAAAACCTTCTTCATCAAGTCTCTTAACAATTATTTCACGAGCTTCTAATCTCTCTAAGCCTTTAAACTCTCCGGCATATTCGTTTAAAATACCTTTTTCGTCAAAAACCGTGATAAACTCCAAATCATGACGTTTACCTACTTCGTAGTCGTTTTGATCATGTGCAGGAGTAACTTTAACCACACCAGTTCCAAATGTCATATCTACATGTGTATCTGCAATGATTGCAACTTCTCTATCTGTTAATGGAAGTCTTACTTTTTTACCTATGAGATGTTTATAACGCTCATCATCAGGATGAACCATAACCGCGCTGTCGCCAAAATATGTCTCAGGTCTTGTAGTCGCAACTTCAACAAAACCGCTGTTATCGGCAAACGGATACTTTATATGATAAAATTTACCGTCATGGTCTTCATGTTCAACCTCGATATCACTAAGCGCTCCATCGTGTGTACACCAGTTAACCATGTAGTTTCCGCGAACGATAAGCCCTTGATTGTAGAGATGGACAAAAGCCTCTTTAACAGATTTTTGAAGCCCTTCATCCATAGTAAAACGCTCACGCTTCCATGCAGGACTTACTCCCATTTTGCGAAGTTGACTTGTCATGATTCCGGCAGACTCTGCTTTCCACGCCCAAGCACGTTCTAAAAAGGCTTCTCTGCCTATCTCTTCTTTTGTAGTTCCTTCGGCAAGAAGCTGTTTTTCTACTACGTTTTGCGTTGCGATTCCTGCGTGGTCTGTTCCGGGCTGCCAAAGAGTTTTGTAGCCGTCCATTCTTTTGTAACGTGTAATAATATCTTGAAGTGTAAAGGTAAGAGCATGACCTATGTGAAGACGACCTGTTACGTTTGGAGGAGGCATCATGATAGAAAAAGTCTTTCCTTCTTCTATAATTGCACTGTTTGAGTCTATTTCAAAGTAGCCTCTCTCTTCCCAAATTTTGTAAAACTTATCTTCAGTTTGTTGTGGTTCATAGCTTTTTGTTGACATGTACTTGACCTTAAATAGTATAAAATAATTTCGCGATTATATCTAAAATGAAGTGAGGAAATGCTTATATAAGATGCCCTTGTTTCTTTACCTATTTTAAAGAATATTTTTATGATTTACTGATAAAATGAAGTTGTTACATATCTTAAATTATAATTCATCATACAATGAGTTAGCAGGAGTTTCTATGTTACCAAAACTTATCGTTATTACAGATTTACAGCATTTTAAATTATTTGAGACAAAAAAAGACCCTCTTGGTAGGGAATCTTTGGAGCTTATTGGGAGCGTTGAGAGTTCGGATACTCACAAAAGATTGAGCGAAAAAGTCTCTGACCAACACGGCAATTTTAAAAGCGTGGGCGGCAGCGGTGCAGGTGAAGATCATAATCTTGTTTTAGAGTGGGAGCGCAGAAGAGTTAAAGAGATAGGGAAACAGATAGCTGATGCGCTTGAAAAACATACTCATGAAACATGGGGTCTTGCCGCACCAAAGGCGATAAATAACCAAATTGTAGCGCTTTTAAATGACGCTGATAAAAAGAGTATGAAGAAAAATCTTCACTTGGATCTTATAAAAACTTCAAATGATAAATTATTGGAATATTTTTCAAACGAAAAAGGCATGTAATCTGTACTAAAAAAGAGGCAAACACGTTTTATAACTGTTTTGTCTCTTTTTTTTCTGCAATAGCAAAAAGATAGGAATTTATAAAGTTAAAATAGTTACTTATTTCAGGCGGCAACATGTCATGATGATAATAGTTTTTAGTATTGCTTAGTTTATTGTATTCAACATGTTTTATGAAATTATAACTCTCGACAAGTTCCGTAAACGGTAAAAATACAAAGTTAAAATAGGAGTCTCCTATTTTTACGGTTTTGGCTATATCTGTGAGTCTCTTGCTTTGTTCAAGCTCTTTTGCTATATCTTTAAGAGAATGAAAAATAATCATAACAACAGGCACATGATAACGCTTTATATTATATGTTAAGTATTCCAAAGAGGGTTGCAGTTCTTTAACTAGAATTTTTACCGTTTCTATCTGAGAGAGTTTAGTATTTAAAAATACTTTTTTTTCTTCAATCAAACTAATTCTCCTATTTATTTAAATACCTGTAATTCTCTTTTTTATATTGATTTTGTCTTCATACATGTTGTTATCGGCAGATTCAATTACATCAGAAAGAGAGTCTCCTTTTTTAAACTTGCAAATACCGAATGAGAAGCTTACCTTAAACGAAGACTCTTTTACTACTAAATGTTTTTTGATAACATCTTCTCTTATTTTGTTTATTTTTGAAGATGCTTCCTCTGCCGTAGTCGAATCGCTAAAAATAATCATAAACTCATCTCCGCCGTATCTAACTACACTCTCTTTTGTTTTTTGGAGCTGGCTTGCGATGTAGATTAAAACTTTATCGCCTATAATATGCCCGTAAGTGTCGTTTATTATTTTAAAATAGTTTAAATCGATAATAGCAAGAGTGCCGGAGTTTTTAAAGTTTTGCGAATCATCTTCTAAGCAATAGTCATGAAGCCATTTTCTGTTATACGTACTTGTAAGTTCATCTTTATAGACAGATTTTTTTAGTCTCTCTATTTCGCGTTGAAGTTCTTGTGTCTCTTTTAAAACTTCTTGAAGTGTTGCTTCATTTTTGTCTTTTATAGCTAAAAGGGCTTTGTCCGTGCTGTCGCTTAGTTTTTTTGCATTTTTTGATGTTGACTCTTGTAAATTTGTAAAAAGTGCTATTTTTTGGCTCAAGAGGTAATCTGTTATTTTATTGTCTTCGCTTATATTTGCATTATGCGATGATGCAAATTTCGAAAATATATCAGTATAAATAACGGGTGTCACGATATTTATATTTCCAATACTATCTTTAGTTTCATTGGATATTACTTGTAACATTTTTTCATCGACTTCTTGCATAGAACACTCTTCGTTTATAGTTTTTTGTAAGACCATTATAGCCGTTTTTACCTTATATTTTCAATTAAGTCTAATAGAGATACAATAATTCATAGTTAATAAAATAAAAAAAAGGATTAATATGCCAAATACAAAAGAGAATTTAGAGGTTGCTTTTAGCGGAGAGAGCGGAGCATATCAAAAGTACAGTGCATTTGCAAAACAAGCACAAAAAGACGGATTTACTAATATTGCTAAACTTTTTCGCACAACAGCAGAAGCTGAGAAAATTCATGCAGAGGGTCATTTAAAAGCTATGGATAAAGTCGGCTCAACTCTTGAAAATCTTGAAGCGGCAATCGGCGGAGAGACTTATGAATTTGAGGACATGTACCCGCCGATGTACGAGCAGGCAGTAGCAGAAAACCACAAAGCAAAAAAGATGTTCGGTTATGCGCTTGAAGCCGAGAAAGTACATGCCGAGCTTTATAAAAAAGCGCTAGAAGCCGTAAAAGATGGAAAAGATATAGATGAGGTAGGAATTTATCTCTGTCCGATATGCGGTTATATCGAACTTGGAGAACCGACACAAAACTGTCCTGTTTGCGGAGTTAAACCCTCTGTGTTTGTTCAAATATAGGTTTTTAGTTTTTTACTTTAACCTCCAAAACGTTAGTTGATTACCCTCATCTGCGGTAATTAACTCGTTAGACATGTAAAAATCTATTTTGATTACGGTTTTTTTATGCCCTTTTAGCAGATGAGTCTCTTCAAGGGTATTTGTGTCGATAATAGAAATTTCGTCATTATCGTTTTTTGTAAAAGCTGCTTTTGTCGCATCCGGATTTAATGCAACACTTTGAATGAAAAAATCCCCTTTTGTCATTTTATATTGAAGAGGTGTTTTATAAAGGATTACACGTTTATCTTTTCCTCCGCTAAGAAGCAGACTGTTTTTATAATCAATTGAAAAAATATCTCTTTTGTTTGCCTCTTCATATTTTTCCATTACCTTGCCGCTGTTAATTTCAATTTTGTTGATTTGCGGTGTTTCATCGGCGCTAAAGAGATACTTTTTATCTTCACTTAACACTAAGTCTGAGAAACTTCCCAAGCCAAGCTGTTTTTTGTATATAAATCTCTTGTTTTTTATATCAAAAAGCATTAGTTCATTGCCCATAGTGTTTATAATAACTCTATCTTTATCTAAAAATTTTACTTTCTGTAAACTGATATGTTGGGCATTTTCTATCAGTTTGGTTAACTTTTTATTCTCATAAATATATAGTTCTCCCCATGTATTTAACTCTCTTGTTAAAAAAGCAACTCTGTCGTCCAGATAATCAACGCTGATTATTAAGATACCGTTCTCATCACCTAAAATATTTTTCTGCTTTTTTAGAGTTATCTTATCGACAAACTGCTCTTTTTCTAAATCATAAATATCTACGATTCCCTCTTCCGTGCCTATAATTAACATGTTATCTGCTTTAGCAAAGTCAGATACGGAATCGCTTGCTTTGAGATATTTGTATGGTTTTATATCTTTTGCAGAAATATTTGCTAAAAATAAAAATATAACAAGTATAACTATCTTCATAATTTCCCCTTTAGCTGTTTTGCTAAGCCTACAACAGATACTTTAAATGCATCGTTATCACAAACTTCTATGCATCGCCCGCATTTAATACATGTAGCCCCTGTTATGATATGACTCTCTTTGCCTACCATCTCCAGTATATCAACTTCAGGACATGCTTTAAAACACTCCATTGAGAGTAAGCATTTATCTTTATCATGTACGACTTTGATAAGAGAGTATTTTCCTATAAGTGCATTAAATCCGCCAAGAGGGCAGATATGTCCGCACCATCCGTACTTTTGAGAAAAAAGATCAAAAAGAAAGATAGTTACTAAAAATGTCCAGCCAAAACCAAAACCAAATATTATGCCTCTATGCGCTATGCCGATAGGGCTTATCATCTCAAATGCCGCCAATGAGAATATAAAAGAGAGAAGTAAGCTAATTACTATTATCCAGTAACGAATATTACGACTAAATGAGATTTCACTCTCTTTTTCTTGCAAATTTAACTTTTTTCGTAAATCTGAAGCACTCTCCGTTACTATATTTACGGGACATACCCAAGAGCAGAAAAATCGACCGCCGATAATACCGTAAAAAAACAAAACGACTAAAACTCCAAAGAGTATATCAACGGATACAACTGCTCCTGCAAAAAACATCTGAAGCGAGGCAAACGGGTCGGAAAGCGGTATAAAGCCAAAAACAATAGAACTGCTTAAATCGCCTGACACGATACTCCAGCCATACGCATTTGCTCCGAAATAAGCAGTAAGTATCGCTATCTGAACCAATCTGCGAGATAAAAAAAATCTATGTTTATATAAAAAATTATTCATCATAAACCCCTTTTAAAATTCCATCAACATCATTAACGTTTTCAATTGCACTTCTTTGATTTCTTGGTGTTTTATCTAGCGTTATATCTTTTGTAGTACCTGATAATCTATCTTCATCTTTTTGCTCCCATCCGACAATGTAGTGAGACCCTATATCTCCTTTGGACAGAGATAGCGGAAGAACTTTTATAGAAGCTATTTTTGTCGGACACGCATGTTCACACGCCCCGCATCCCGTACAATAATCAGGATTGACTACAGGTTTTAAAAAGGCATGCATATCGGTACGAGGATTTCGCTCATTATGCAGTACAATAGCCGTATCGGCAAGAGGACATGCACGAATACACATAGTGCATTGTAGTCCTAAGTAAGCTAAGCAAGTCTGTGTATTAATTGTTGCAAGTCCCATTCTAGCACTAAATATAGATAGTTTTTTATCAACGGTTAGAGATTTTATATCAAGCACTTTGGTTGGACAAGCTGACGCACATGGAATGTCGGGGCATAAGCGACACTCATTTTCTCTTGGGGTAAAGTAGGGAGTACCGATAGAGATTTTATCGGATATAGTCGATAACTTTAAAACATCAAAAGGACATGCCTGCACACACATTCCACAACGAATACATGTTGAGACAAACTCCTCTTCACTAATCGCACCCGGTGGTCTTAAAATCAGACTATTGGCCTGTGACTGTGAAAGGTAGGCACTCCATGCAACTATCCCAAATGCACCGTATCCCAAACCTTTCAACAGTTTTTGTAAAATAAATCTTCTGCTAGGATTGTTAATAGTATCCATTTTACACCTCTTAAATATCATTATAGTCTTAATTTTTTAAACTTAAATTTAAAAATAGTATTAGTTTTAATTATATTTATTGTAAGTGAAAATACGAGATAAAATAGAGTGAAGCTTATAATAGTATAATCTCATTCTCAAAATTTTTACAGGAGTTGATTTGCCACTTTCGCGTCTAAATGAAGAACAATATGCCGCAGCGACTTCTACATGTAAAGAAAATCTAATAATTGCCTCGGCAGGAACCGGTAAAACCTCGACAATAGTCGGGCGTATCGGATATCTACTCTCTTCTGGCGTACATCCGCAGGAAATTTTGCTTCTTACCTTCACAAACAAAGCCGCCGCAGAGATGGTGCAAAGAGTCGCAGACTTTTTCGGCAAAGATATAGCTTCAAAGATAGATGCCGGAACTTTCCATGCGGTTAGTTACAGATGGCTCAAAAAACATGATAAAAAAGTTGTACTAAAACAGCAGCGAGAGTTAAAAACTCTCTTTAGAAGTGTTTTTGAAAAGCGTTCATTCTCTCATATCGGCGCTGAGATAACCCCTTATGGCGGAAACTATCTTTATGATGTTTACTCTTTTTATCAAAATACCGAGATGCATAATAATTTTGAAGATTGGGTAAAAAATAAATACCCTGAACACGAACTCTTTGCGATGATTTATGCAGATATAGTTGATGAGTTTGAGAGTTTAAAAAAAGAGTACGGTTTTGTAAATTTTAACGATTTGCTTTTAAATTTTAGAGAGATGTGCAAAAGTAAAGATTTGGGTTACAAGGAAGTGCTTGTCGATGAGTATCAAGACACAAACGCACTTCAAGGCACGCTCATAGATGCTATGAATCCTCCATCGCTTTTTTGTGTCGGAGATTATGACCAGAGTATATATGCTTTTAACGGTGCGGATATTTCCATAATCGGCTCATTTTCTACAAAGTTTCCGAGTGCGAAAGTGCATACTCTTACAAAAAACTACCGCTCAACCGTTCCTATACTTTCACTTGCTTCAAAAGTTATAGAGCATAACGAGAGAATCTATCCAAAAAAGCTTGAAGTAACTAGAGGACACGACTCAAAGCCTCCTGTTTTGCTTGCTTATGATGAGCTTTTTGACCAGTATCATGATATAGCTTTTAAGATAAGTAATTCGCAAACGCAAAGAGATGATATAGCCGTAATCTTTAGAAACAACTCCTCTGCTGACGGCATAGAGGTAGGACTTCGTGAACTCGGCATTACATGTAAAAGAAAAGGCGGAACAAGCTTTTTTGATTCACGCGAGGTAAAAGCCGTTTTAGATTTTTATACACTGCTCGTAAACGAGTCGGATATGATGGCATTTATACATCTTTTTGAGTTTGCCAGAGGAATCGGTAGCGCAATGGCAAAAGAGCTATATATAGCTCTTAAAACACTCGGTCACGGAAGTATGTTTTATGGGCTTTATGCGCCTGATGAGTCTATAAATAATCCCTTTGAGAAGAGAAAACTAAACCAGCAGTTAGGACTTTTTGATGATTTTTTAGAGCTTGGAAGTGTGGGCAAGTTTGCCAAACTCGGTTTTGAAGATAAGTTTATGAAAAATTCTATCTTGAAACATCCAAAACTTACAAAAGACAGTGCCGCTTTTTTGCATGATTTTTATCTTCTGTTTCGTGATTTAAAGGGTGTAAAACAGCCTAGAGTTATAGTTGAGAAGATTGCAAAATCTGCTGTTTATAAGTACATGTCGGATGTATTGGCAAGTAAAAGAGCAACTTTAAAAGACGGCACGATAGATGAGAAACAAAAAGCCGACTCACTTTCTAAAATAGCAAGAAAAATGGTTCTTTTAGAGGAACTCTCAAAACCATACAGCGAACATGACAGGTTTTTAAATGCTATGGTTTTAGGTTCTTCTGATTTGACTCAAGGCGAGGGCGTAAACCTGCTTAGTGTTCATGCTTCAAAAGGTTTGGAGTACAAGGAAGTTTATATAGTTGATTTGATGGACGGACGATTTCCAAACAGAAAACTTATGCAGCGCGGCGGCTCACTAGATGAAGAGCGAAGACTATTTTACGTGGCGGTCACAAGAGCAAAAGATATACTCTATCTTAGTTATGCAAAGTACGACAAAATCAAAAAACTAAACTTCCTGCCTTCTCAGTTCTTATATGAAGCGGGACTTGTTCCAAAGGATGAGGCTTTTAGGGCAATGGTTTTAAAAGAAGAAGGCAAAGATGATTCTTCTGCAACTAATGGTTGATTCTTTACGGATAGAACTCCATCTTGTTCGATGCTGAGTTTTGTTGTGTGTATCACCCTTGAATATCTATCTCACCTAGCAATCTATCAAAGTCACTCTTATATGATTTATCTTGAATTACTTTGTATTTTTCAAATTCACTTATTGCAAACTCTTTTGCAATTACGGCTGTAACTTTTCCTGCGTTTTGTAAAATATCTCGTTCATTAAATTGTAAAAAAGCATTTAACTTTTGACTCCAATCTTTCATCGTCATTGGAATATTTCTCTCAGCTTGGTCTTCTGCATAATCAAGGTACATGGTTACTATTCTATCAAGTGATTTTATTTCATCTTGAGATAGATAATTTTTAGCTACGGTTACATCTGATTTTAAGATTTTCCCATTTGGTGCTTTTTTCCAGTTTGTAAGCCCCATAAACTTTTTTTTGTGGTTTGCTCTCCCAACTATAAGTTCAGAAGCTGTATGTCCGTGAATAGCCCAATGCAGTTTATTTTGTACCGTTGCAAAAAATTCTTGTGTTGTTGGAGCTTGGAAGTCATAATCCATAGCAGTTGCATATATATCTGTTATTTGTTGATAAAAGTTTCGCTCACTCTCTCTTATGTCTCTTATTTCTAATATTAAATCTTTATAGTACTGAGGATTTAAATAGCTACCGTTTTTTAATCTTTCATTATCTAGTACATAACCACGCGTTGCAAATGTTTTTAAAACCTCAGTTGCCCATCTTCTAAATTCTGTGGCTTTGTTTGAGTTTATTCTATATCCAAGTGAAATGATGACTTCTAAATTGTAGTGTTTTGTATTGTAGTTTTTACCGTCACTGGCAGTTATTAGGAATTTCCTAATAACTGAACTCTCCTCTAATTCATGGGTTTTAAATATATTTTTTAGGTGTTCATTTATGGTTGCTACATGTACATCAAAAAGTTTTGCTATAAGTTTTTGAGTAAGCCATACTGTTTCATCTTCAACTCTTACTTCTATAGTATCTTGCCCACTGGTAGTAGTGAAAATTAAAAATTCTGCTGTTGAGTTTCTTATTGTTAGGTTTCTATTCATTGTCTATTTCCATTTTATAGGCTTTTGTTATCACATATTTAGATTGACATTCTTTACATGTATATAAATATTTATCATTTTTCAATTTATAACTAGCAACATGCATTTCATTTCCACAATTACATTCAATAATTGCTTCATGAAGTTTAGTCATATATTCATTTTCTTTTTTTTCTTTTATGATATATTCTGCTTTACAATTAGGATTAAAACAGCTAATAATATCTCCAACTTTTATGCTATCCGCATTTCTTATAAACTCTTGGTTACATCCTTTTTCGCTACATTTAAATTTGTTTACTTTAGCCATAGTCGAATAAACTTCATTATCTAAATATGGTTTTATTTCTTCTGTAAGTTTTACAAGATAAGTATGTAAGTCTGATTTATTGTTTATTTCTTTAATGGGAACATGTAAATATGAACCTAATTTATGATAGCAATTTTTTATAAAACTTGATGTAATCTCATTTTGAATAATCTTTTTATGTAATTCATGATTATCCATTGTAAATTTTATATCAATATTTTTATTAATTGTCGAACAAGGTTCAAGCTCTTCTAGCATAGTCATTACTTGTGCAGGTCGCCATTGTGAGGTTATAGAATCAGAAATTCTATCTTTATATGCTTTTATTTTTTGATATGTTAATGCTTCTAAACATTGTCTTAGTTCTAAACAAGCATATTTATCCGTAGATATTGAATTGATTTTAAGTTGCTCTAGAGCATTATTTAAATGTGTTTTTGCTAATTTATTCATCTTTTGTTTTTTCTTGAAATATTTTAACGCAATCTCTACATTGATACCTTTGTACTTGATAGCCTTTTCTTTGTCTTATATCTTTTTTATGAATATTTTTTCCTTGACAAAATGGACATTTAACATCTTTAAGCCAAGCTTCACGCTCAAAGTTTACTACTCTTTCTTTTTTTGTGCTTCTTTCAATGTTTTTTTCTTTTATTTTAGGTGTCAATAAATATTTTTTTATTATTTCTAATAAATCATTAAATTTACTTTTTTTCCATAAAATATCTGTCATTTTTAACAAACCATATCTATATTCATATTTCAATGATAAAGTTTCATAATCATAATATGAAATTTTATACCAATCTGGGATTTTAATGTGCATAAGTGATGCATTATTAATATAATTCATCCCAAATTCTAGTCCAGCACCTTTAACAATCCAATTGTTACGATTTATATGATTTACTTTTGTTATAAAATTAATTTCTTTTAAGGTTGCATTGAATTTACGCGTATCAATATCAGTTTTGCTTAATTTTAATAATTCTTGCGTGGTGCCATACTGTTTTAAACTTTCATCTTGTAATTTTAAATACTTTTGATATTGTTGATACAATAAAAATACATTAGTTTTCTTTTCTGCATTTTTCAATTCTACAGCTCTTCCAAGAATTGTATTATTGGATAAATGAGTAATATTTTTATTCATGAAAAATGGAAGAGAATATTCGAATTGGTTAGCAAGTAAGTAACCGTCTTCCCATGTCTTATTAATTTTTAATTGTTCATCATCAAGTTCACTACAATATTTTTTCATATCAAATAATGCCAAAAAATCGGTGCATTCATAATATTTATCTTCAAAAAAAGTTTTTAGTTCATCATTAAAAAAATATTTAGATGATTTATTTTTATGAATTATTGCAAGATTATTATTGTACTCCCCATAATAACTTGTATAGCTTGAATAAAAATTAGATTCAATATCAATATTAATTCTAGATATATCTTCACAATCTAATCTAATGAACATCAATTTATGATATTTTTTTGAAAAAATGTGTACACCTTTTTTATGTTTTGAAATATAAATAATAAAAGAATTTAAAATGATAAGTTCATTAAACCAATATAAATCAACACCATCTCGGCTATCTCTGCATGAAATTATTTTATCTTTAAATATTTTTAAACTATCAGGTACTTTTATATCTTTTACACAATAATCTTCATATTCAAAATCATATTTTGGATAAACTTCTAAAACATCAAATGATGCAATGATGTGTCGGCATAATCTTCTAATATCATTTTTATTATAGTGTTTTCTATTATAGTTCCAGTCGGAACAATTACAAGATAAATTTTCAATATTTATTTTGTAATTTTCAATATCAACTTCTCTCTTATCATAGTGTTTTATGATGAATCCAAAACCAAAATCTTGATAATAGCCTCTATCATGAGTTGTTTTTTTAATTTCTTCATCAACGTTTATATTGCTTAATGTCTCATAGGCTTTATTTAATTTTTGAAATTGTTCAGTTGTATCAAAATCTTTATTTTTATCAGGATGTAATTCATGAGCTTTTTTACGATATGCTTTTTTTATTTCATCTTGGGTTGCATTCGTATTTATCTCTAATAATAAATAATATTCTGAATTAATCATTATGGAATTACCCCAATTTTACTTTGTTTGCTAGTGTATCAAAAGTTAATCTGGATACATAACGGGTATTAAGCCCGCGCCCCCGTTATCCGGTCGCGTAGCGAGCGGATAACTCTTTATTCAACAAACATTATATATCAAACAGCTTGATATTTACTAAATAAACGAACACAAAAAATGTTAATTTAAATGAGATAAATTTATTTTTTAGGTATAGGATAGTGCTCAATTACATAGTCTATATCTTTATCGCCTCTGCCGCTTAGATTTACTAAAATGGACTCTTTTGGATTCTCTTTTGCGTACTTCATGGCAAATGCTACCGCATGAGCAGATTCAAGGGCAGGGATGATTCCTTCATGTTGAGAGAGTTTGTAAAAAGCATCAACAGCTTCATCATCACTGCAAAGTCCTATATTTGTTCTTCCTATACTGTTTAAGTAAGCATGTTCGGGACCGACTGAAGGGTAATCAATTCCGCTTCCAATTGAGTGAACAGGTGCAGGGTTACCGTCTTTGTCTTTTAGCATGATAGAGTTAAACCCGTGCATAACTCCCTCGCTTCCGTAAGTCAGACTTGCACTATGCTCACCCAGCTCACAGCCTTTACCTGCCGGCTCGACCGCATAAAGTTTTACGCTATCTTCGATAAACGCGCTGAAAATTCCCATAGCGTTACTTCCGCCGCCAACACATGCCGTTATCATATCAGGAAGTTTGCCCGTCATCTCTAAAAACTGCTCTTTAGCTTCGATGCCCACTACGCTTTGAAAATCCCTCACCATCTTTGGAAAAGGGTGCGGACCTACTACCGAGCCTATTGCAAAAAGCTGATTGTCCGTATCTGCAAGGTACGCTTCAAATGCGCTGTCAACTGCTTCTTTTAGAGTTTTGAGTCCGTGAGTAGCAGGAACTACTTTAGCACCTAGTATTTGCATTCTTACGACATTTGGATGCTCTTTGGCAATATCAACTTCTCCCATGTGGATTTCACACTCCAGCCCAAAATATGCCGCGGCTGTTGCAAGTGCCACACCGTGCTGACCTGCACCCGTTTCTGCTATTAGTTTCTTTTTGCCCAACTGTTTTGCTAAAAGTCCTTCAGCCATACAGTGGTTTAGTTTATGTGCACCCGTGTGGTTTAGGTCTTCACGTTTAAGATAAATTTGTCCGCCTCCGATAAAGTTGGACAAGTTCTTACAGTAAGTTATAGGTGTCGGTCTTCCTTGATAATGTTTTCTAATTTTTTTAAGTTCATCTATAAAGTCGAACGATTTTGAGAGCTTGTCATAAGCTTCGTTTATTTCTCTAAAAGGCTCTTCAAGCTGAGGTGGGATAAAAGCCCCTCCAAACTTTCCAAAAAAGCCTTTCTCATCAGGCATAGATTCCAGATATGGTTTTTTCATGCAAATATCCTTTTTTGCTAAATTGTAGCGACTAAGAGATAAAAACTCTTGTAATTGTGATACATTTTGTTAAAATCATAAAAAAAACCGCAAAGACTATAGTATGAAAAAAATCTTCCTTATAATTCTCTTATTTTTCTTTGCTGCATGTGATGGAAAAATTTATAATCAAGTACATGACAAAAGTCAAATCGGTGCAAAAATTAGAAATATAGAGATTATAGCAAGTGATGAGTTTTCACTTAAAGCTTCAAAAAATTTTCTTATAAAAAAAGGTTTTAAAATTGAAAAATCAGACTACATCTTAAGAGTTGAATATCGAGATTATAAAAAGACATGTACAAATCCGCTCTCAAAAACTTCCTCTGATTACAGTTACGACGGGCTAGTTTCAATTACTCTGTTTTATAAAAATTCAAAAGTACATTCAAGTTATAGAGATTTCAAAGGAGATGTAAAAGAGAATCTTTTTACACCTTTGATAAATAGTATGATTAGTGACTTAGAGATTAGTTTTTAGGGAATATGAAGAGAAGAGAGTATGTTTTTTCCGTTTCGTTTTGAGTAGTAAAGTTTATCATCAGCCATCTTGTAAATATCATCGACACTAAATATTTTAGTTGTTTTGTCAAAATCTACAACTACGATGCTAGCGGATATCGTAACAACATTAAAAGGCTCATTACCTATATGTTCTATAGAGAGTGCTTCTACCTTTTTAATAATTTGATTTGCAAAAGTATCAAGTTGTTCACTCCCTAAAATCGTAAGTATTACCGCAAACTCTTCTCCTCCTATTCTGCAAACAAAATCGCCTGCCCTGCAAAAGTGTCCCTTTAGACTTTTTGATATCTCTTTTAAAACCATATCTCCCATCTGATGTCCATAAGTGTCGTTATAGCTTTTAAAGTTGTCTATATCACACATAAATAGACATACTTTGCCTTTTTCTCTTATGCCAATGGAGACCTTTTTCTCAAAAACTTCATCAAAAAACCGTCTGTTATATAAATCTGTTAGAGAATCTGTAATGCTTAATTTTTCTATTAATTTTTTGTCGGTTATATCTTTTGCAAGCATCATATAGCCCAGCTTTTTTTTCTCAAAACTATAGTGAGGCATGATAGAGCTTTCAATGTAAAAGATAGTACCGTCTTTTTTTCTGTTTTCAAATTCACCGTGCCAAATATTATTTCTTTCTATACACTCCCATAGCTCTTTAAGTAAAGCTTCCTGCTCGTGCGCACCGAGAATATTATGGTCTTGCCCTACCAGTTCATATTTTTCATAACCGCATAAACGGCAAAATGCTTTGCTGATATCGGTAATAATTCCTTTACGGTCGGTGTATGAAACGATTATATGATTATCAACCATCTCGTTTAACTCATCTTTTTTATACTGAAACTCTTTTTCTTTTGTTATATCAAGAGCGATACCGCAAATTTTAATATCCCCGTTTTCATCTATCAGTGGAAATTTTTTTATTGAAAAGATTCTTTTTTTACCATCTACATGTAGTTCTATCTCTCTGCTTGTCGGCTTTTGCTCGTTTATTACAATCAAATCATCATTTGCAAGTTTTACAGTTGTTTTTTCATCAAATATCTGAGTATCTTTTTTACCTACTATGTTTTCTTGAAACATTTTATAAAATGCGTTGTTTGTAAAAAGGTATGTTCCGTCTTTGTTTTTTTCAAATATTATGGACTCTAAAGAGTTGAAAATATTTTTTATATTGTCTTTTTCTAGGTTAATTAACCTTAAGTATTTATTTAGATAATTTAGTGATTTTTTAAAAATAGATATATAATAAACTACAATAAGCAACGTAGTTACGAATCCTATAAGACTTATTATTTTTAGAGAGTTTAAATATTTTTCATGATATACAGATTCGCAATTTTCTACAAAATTGTTCAATTCATTAAAAATATCGTCTCTATTATTTATTATATCTTGATACGATTTTTCATTAAAATTTTGTATATAAGAATTAATATTTTTTATAAACTCTTTTATATTCGCATTTTGAGATATATTAGATTCAAGGTCAAGCTTATAAATTCTAATAAAATTTATAAGTTCTTTGTTGTTGTCAAAATACTCTTTTGCGACTATTCTTAATTTTTCGTATGCATCTTGATTTTGTGAACAGTGGTGATTCTTTACTTCAAAAATAACTTTTTGGGAAAGTGCTCTTTGTTTTCCAGCGATATTTATTAGTTTTGTATAATGTTCACTGCTAAAATTTACTTGGAGCAGTTTTGTTATTCCAATTAAAAAAAGAATTACGATTAAGCCAAGTATAATAAAATTTAATCTTTTAAGCTTATATATATCTGACATAAATTTTTCCAATCAACTTTTCTTATAGTTTATATAAATTGTTTGAGTTTTGAAAAGAGTGTATTGAAAATTAACTTAAATAATTATTTCTTAGAAAATTAGAGTAGTTATTCTAGAACATCCCTATATTTATCTCGAATTTCTAAAAAATCGTCAACATTTTCCAAAAAAAGTTCTACGAGTATAGGATCAAAATGTTTGCCTTTTTGCTCTTTAATGAAGTCTAATATTTTTTTAAATTCCCAAGCTTTTTTATAAACTCTATCACTTCCAAGAGCATCAAAGACATCTGCTATAGCGACAATTCGTGCATATACATGTATATCTTCTCCTGCTTTATTATTTGGGTAACCGTTTCCGTCATATTTTTCATGATGTTCTTTCGCAATAATCGCTGCAGCATTTAAAAGAGGTCTCTGTGAGCCACTTAGTACTTTATATCCTATATCGCAATGAGATTGCATTATTTCCCATTCTTTTTCATTTAAAGGACCGGGCTTTAATAATATAGCATCAGGAATAGCTACTTTTCCAATATCATGCATGGGGGAAGCTTTTGCTATCATATTTGCTTCTTTTTCATCAAATCCTGCTTTAATAGCAAGCAATCTTGAATAGTTTGCAACGCGATTGATATGATTTCCCGTCTCTTTACTTCGAGATTCACTTATCTCTCCCATACGGTATATTATCTCTTGTTGAGTTTTTTCTATTTCAAGATGCATCAACATCAGTTCGGTAATATCGCTCATAAGATGGAAATACTCTATTACATTTCCTTTATCATCAAGTATGGGAACAATAGTTGTATCTAAATAATATGGTTTTTTATCCTTAGTTAGATTTTCAAACTGTATATGAACTATCTCTTTAGAAGCTAACTTGTTTTGTATATTTTCACAATCTTTTTTGTCTGAATGCTTTTTTTGTCTAAGTTCAATACAGTTTTTACCTACTAGTTCCTCTTTTACATATCCGCTAAGTTTTGCAAATGTTTCATTAATATGAGTGATAATATTATTTGTATCGGTTCTAATGACGCTCCATGTCTCATCAATTGCATGCTCATATTCTTTTGCCAAATGACGTGCTTCCGCAAAATCTGCAGTAGTGATTCCAAGGGTATTTCTAATACGCTCTTTTTCTTCTTGTAAATCGGTTATATCTGTTCTAATAGCAATATACTCAAGCACATCACCGTTCTTATCAATTATAGGGTTTATAAAAACTTTCATCCAGTAAGTAGTACCATTTTTAGAGCAATTTTTCACATCTCCAACCCAAGGTTTCTTAAGGTCTTTGATTGTATGCCACATATCATAAAAAGCCTCTTTTGGCATATCCGGGTGGCGAATAATATTATGCGCTTTGCCTATAAGTTCTTCTTTCGTATAGCCGCTGATTTTACAAAATGCATCATTTGCGTAGCGTATAACTCCTTTCGCATCTGTTTTTGAGACGATAAAGCTCTCATCAACGGTTGCTTTATACTGTTCTAGCAGTAGAAGCGAGTTTTCAAACTCTTCGTTAAACATGTGAGCAGAGGATAAAATCTTATTGATAGTTGTATGCATAAAATAAATAAGAAATCCAAACAAAAGTAGTAGAGCAAAGAGAATAAAACTGATTCTTTTATTTGCCGCATCTATCTTTTTATTGATAGAGTCGTTTAAATTTGAAAAGAGTCTCTGTTCTATATTTTTAAATATATTTATACTGTTTGTCGCTATATCAAACCAATGTATAGGATTAATATTAAATTCTTTATTGCTATTGTTTTCTAAAGTAAAAGATATAACATTAAAAGTATCTTCTACAACTTTATTTTTTAGACTATTGTTATAAAAATCTAGAAATTCAATGTGTTTATTCAATGTTTTTTTAAATCTATTTATAGCTGCATTATAAATATTTAAAGACTCTTTAATTTGTATAAAATTTTCTTGTGAGAGAGTTTTAGTAACAAATACTTCATACAAAATTGCTCTTATCTGTCCTAGTTGTTCCTTAGCCGATGATAGGTAACTATAAGCTTGTATATAATTTCTGTCTTCCTTGTATTCCATAATTGTTGGTAACATTTTGATAAAATCAAGAAGAGTTATTATTTGTTGCGTGTAATATGTTCTCACTTCAAATGCTGAGAGTTCATATTTATCAATTGATTCTCTTGTTTTATTAATGCTGTTTATAAGATTTAAGCCTTTGCTATTTTGCAGATAATTATTATCTTTTATAGCCTTGTCTAAATCTTTCCTGGCAGAAGTAAGTGCACTGTTTCTATTTTTATTATTAGCGACAAATCCCGTACTCAGACCTCTTTCTATCTGCATGCAATGCACAATATTTGAGATAAGATTTGCTTGAGTTATCTGCTGTTTTGTTTCTGCTAAATTTTGTTTCACATTATATTCATATGTTATTCTGCTTATAGAAAAAACAATAATAATCAAGACGGGAACAAAAGTTAAAAAAAATAATTTGGATTTGATATTTAGTTTCATTTCATTTTTTATTTTATTTCATAAAGCATATTTTCAAGTATCTCAAAAAGTTCTTTACTTGCATCTTCGGCTTTTTTAAAATAATTAATTACTTCTTTTATATCTGTTAAGCAATTCCCGTTTTTTACACACTCTACGGCGGCTATAGCATTATTATGTACGATTGAGTGCGGGGTGTCTATTTTAGAAAATGATTTTGTATTTCCAAAAAGAGCTTTCCCATCATTTTGTTTCCATTTTCCAAATCTACAACTATTATGATTAGTCAAAGTTATATCTTTTTCATTAAATACCGCATAATAAGCATTGACTTTAAATAGTACATGATCTAATTTTGCAAGATTTATAAAAAGCTCATATTGTACATGTTGATTGTCTTTTTTAATAACTTTTGTATTCTCAAGAAGATCATCAATTTCTATCTTAAAATTATCAAGATTTTTGGAAGATTCTAAAGCTTCATTCTCCAACTTTTCACTATCAGTATGCATTGTATAAGCATTTTGTTTTAAAGTCTTAATATTTATTTCTACTTCTGCTGTTGCATTTTGTGTTCTTTCAGCCAGTTTACGAACTTCATCGGCAACTACTGCAAACCCTCGTCCATGTTCACCTGCACGTGCTGCTTCAATAGCGGCATTTAATGCTAGAAGATTCGTTTGACTAGAGATATCTTTTATTAGATTAATTACCTCAGATATTGCTATAACACTATAATTTAAATTTTCGGCAGTTGCTCTAAGGTCGTTTGCCATTTGAATTATTACATCTGTATTGAAAATTGAATTTGCATTTTCTCTTATATTTAACATAAAAAATTCATTATTATTAGTTAATTTTCCAATTTCTTCTAAAAATGAAATATTATTTTGTATGCCTTTTTGAATAACTTCAATATTTTTCATACAGCCTTGAGATAAGTTATGAGTAAGCTCTTTTTTAAGCTTATTCTCTTGTTCGGTATTTGTAAGTTTTTTTATTTGTTCTTTTATTGCTATGTGTTCTTCTTGTAGCTTTTCATAATCATTTTGTAATGTTTCTAATTCTGTTTCAAGTTTTTGTACTAGAGGTGATTTTTTTTTATAAAAGATTGACATGATTTTCCTTTTCAGTCATAAAAAATTAATATTATAAAACCCACTATAGTAGTTTTTATGAAATTGATGTTATCTAAATAAAATACAAAAATGAGCACATATAATAAAAAACAGGAAATTTAAAAATAAATTGTGATGTTTTGTAACGATTGTAAATATTTTATATTATTAACTATGTTAATAATATGAACTAAATTGAGGATTGACAACTTAATTTTTTTGAAGTTTTATTATAATATATTATATAAAACTACTATAGAGGGTTGTTAAATGATGCTATTGTAACTAAACTTCATTACAAAAAATTACTATAGTGGGTTTTATAAGTATGCAATTTGAATTTTTACAAGAGGAAATAGATAAAGCTCACAAAATAGTTGGACAAAATGTAAAAAAGTATCGTGAATTAAAAGGGCTCACACAATTAGAACTCTCTTTAGAGATGGGTAATAAATCCGTTAGTCTTGTATCCGCTGCAGAACTTTTTACAAATAAAAAGCATTTTAATGTAGAGCATCTTTATAAAATAGCAAAAATTCTGGAAGTACATATATCTGTTTTTTTTGAAGAGGTTTAAAGATTAAACCCCTCTTATTTTCTTAGTTTCTAAAAAATAGGTATGTCCAAGATATATCACAAAAAAAACAGCTCCAAAAAATATGGCAAACGGGAGTAAAGAGAGCAGATACAAAGCTAGTGTTTTTATTCTTAAATTGTTTGCATTTAAGTAGCTTATCTGTTTGCCTTCATCTTTTGTGCAGATAGTTGAAGAGATATCAAAAATAAGCATCTTATGAAAAAAGTAGTAAAGCGGAATATTGAAAGCTACTATATTTACAAGCGGAATAAGGTAAAACGGTATGAATAGTATAAAAAGCAAAAGCATAACGAGAGTTGATTTTAAGAGTAAAAAAATAGAGTAAACGACACCGCCGTGACTTTTCATCTCGACATTTTTGTAGTGTCTTGTCTGAAGCTCTCTTAAGATAAGCGGAGTTAAAAATCCTATAATGATTACCGCTACAAAAATAGAGAGATATATCGTTAAAAAACCGCCTATAGCGTAGATAAAAAAGGTTGCCAGCCAAGATGTAACGGTATAGCTCATTAAAAACTTCATAATAGAAGAACCTTCAAGCTGCGCGGTAAAGCTCTCCGTATGAGGAATACCGTTTTGGATGCTTGTCTGAGAACTTTCAACGTTTAGAGTACCTAATTGCTCGACCCCATAACCTGCTATAACAAAAAATAGAATGTACATGACAACCAGACTGATAATAAAAGGGAGTAGGGCATACTTGAGCATCTTTGGAGTTAGAAAATCTTTTACGCTTTGCAGTAATATATCTTTCTCATTCATCTTTTGCTCCATAATTTTTGATTTAATTTTAACTCTTCTACTATGCCGATGGCTAAATGCAGAGTCTGTACATACTCCATAGCAATTTTATACTCTAAAAGTGAACGAAAAACAGACGGCTCAAAGAGGTCTTTTTCGTACTCTATTGCCATGTAAATATGAGTTCCTACAAAAGAGACATGTATAGGGTGTTTTGATTTTTGTTTAAATAACAGTACTCTTTTCATCAGTGAGTGCGAGAGTATGTATCTTGCTTCTATCTGATCGGTAGAGTAAACAACAAACTCTTTTTCAAATTCGACATCATCCATTTTTACAAGTTCGTCTCTTATTCCGTTATTTGACTGAAGCCAGTGACCTATAATGTCTCCAAATGTATTTTGTGCGGTGTCGGGAAGAATTACGGTTTGTCCGTAAAAGTGCTTATTGAACTCTGCTGCTATAAAAAGCCCTTTAAAAATAGTGCTCCAGCTATCTTGCCCTTTGGAATTTTTTTCTCTTTTTTGTGCATGAATATCTGAAAACTCAATATTTACCCCGTCAATACTCCCTTTTACATAGTCGTTTCCGCTAAGTTTGTCAGGCTTAGAAAATAGTTTTGAGTGTTCAAAAAGTGACTCGCTTACATGTAAATCCAAAGAGTACTCTAATGTGTTATCAATAACATGTATAAGAGGCTTTATAATACTTGTTTTAAACTTATGAGTGTAATCATGAACTAAAATTTTATAAATTATTGTACCTATGGCTATATATGCAAATAGTATAAATTCATAGTAGTTCTTTAGCACAAGAGCAATAAAAAGGGTAACGGTTGTAAATAAAACAGCGACTAAAATGATTCTATGTTTAAGCTGTTCTCTCTCTTTTTCAAGTTTTTGAAGTGTAGGAAATAGATTTTTATAGTAAAAATCTGTAAGTTCACTAACGCTTTTCATCTAAACATTGCCTAATTAAAAAGCTCTTTGACGTTTACATTTTTTCTCTCACTATCCACAAGCTTAAAAACCTCTTTTGCATTGTAGCTCATAAGCGAAGCCATAAAATTTGTAGGAATCATCTCTATGGCGTTGTTGTAGTCGGTTACGGCTTGATTGTATGCTCGTCTTGAGGCTGAAATCTGCTCTTCAACTTCATGCAGTGTATGTTGAAGATGCATTACATTCTCATTTGCTTTTAGTTCCGGATAGTTCTCGACGGCTACCATAATAGAGCCTAACGCAGAGGTTACTTTTGCATCAAGAGCTATTTTTTCACTGTCGCTGATATTTGGTCTGTTTGCATCTGAACGAAGTTTCGTAACCTCTTGCAGGAGTGATTTTTCATGCTCCATATATTTGCTAACCGATGCGACAAGATTTGGGATGAGGTCGTAGCGTTTTTTCAAAACGCTATCTACACTTGCAAAAATATTTTCAACCTGATTTTTCTTTGCTACAAGAGAGTTGTACATTAAAATAAGTATAAGAACGATAACTATAAGAACTATAAGCGGTGCTGACATGTAAAAATCCTTTTGTCGTTTAGAAGTAGTTTATCTAAAAAAAGTTGAGATGTTTATATAGCTCTATTATAGAAAATATGTTATAACAGTACAAAACTTTTACATGTGGAAATGATGATGTTTAAAAAGCTACTCTCAAATCAAAGATATTACGGTACTAAAGATATAAAAGAGGATGATGAACAGAAGTATTACCGAAGCAGTTTTCACAAAGACTATGATAGAGTTATATTTTCCAACTCTTTTAGAAGACTCTCAAAAAAGACGCAGGTTCATCCGCTCTCAAAAAACGACCATGTACATAACAGACTTACGCACAGCTTAGAAGTGGCAAGCGTTGGGCGAAGTCTGGGGCTTAGAGCAGGGGAGTTTTTGAGTAAAAAATACCCTGAGATAAAGATAGACCCTTATGACGTGGCATATATCATTCAGACTGCTTGTTTGGCTCACGACATCGGAAATCCGCCTTTTGGACACGCAGGAGAAGAGGTCATAAAAGAGTGGTTTGAGAGCAATAAAGATAAAAATTTTTTAAAAGAGCTTTCATCCGATGAGCTTGAAGATTTTATCCATATTGACGGAAACGCACAGAGCTTTAGGATAGTAAGTCAGATAGAAAATAACCTATTTTGCGGAGGAATGAGACTTACTTTTGCAACTCTGGGAGCTTTGGTAAAGTACCCTCATCCATCAAGCAGGTGTGAACATTTAGGCAAATCAAAATTTAACTTTTTTCAAAGTGAAGCTGAGTTTTTCAAAACTCTGTTTTTGGAGCTTGGACTTGTAAAAATAGACGGCTCATACAAAAGACATCCGCTCTCATATCTGATGGAAGCCGCTGACGATATCTGTTACGGACTGCTTGATTTGCAAGATGCGGTTGAGCTTAAAATCATAATGCTAAAAGATACGAAAAACATCTTTACACTTATCTGCGGCGAGAAAGAAGTTGAGACGATATACGGAGATAATGGCTATTCTGATATTAAAAAAGTTTCAAGACTTGTTGCTATCTCTATTCACAACTTAGCCGTTCATACAATGGGAGTTTTTGAAGATAATTTTGATGCGATTATAAGTGATGATCAGCCAAAAGATTTAATAGAACTTTTTACGAACGAAGAGTATAAAAGCGCGATAAAAGAGGCAAAAAGCCTTGCTAGCAAAAAGATATTTAACGAAAAAAGAAAGATAGAACTTGAACTTGGAGCTTACAATATCATAGAGACGCTTCTTGACAATCTTATCCATGCAACTTACGACTTTTATAAAAAAGAGAGTGAAGAAAAGTTGCCTTTTAGATATAAACGTGCTTTAGAACTTATGGGAGAAGACAGACCGCAAAAAGGACAGAGCTTGTATAACATGTACCAAAGAGTGGTGGACTACATAGTCGGTATGACTGATAACCACGCTAAGTATGTGGCAAATCAGCTAAACGGGATGGGGATATAGGTTTATTATAATACAGATACAGACTCTAAAATATAGAGTCTGTAAAAATAACTATAAATAAAAATTCCACTCGTCTTTAGCTAGATAAATTCCTTGCATTTCTACAGAGTCTAAAAAGTTTTCTGCGATTTGATCTATGGACATAGTACCGTTTTGAGCTGCATTTATCCAGTGGGCTTTACCTTCTGTGTCCGACGCTCTGCCTAAGAGGGCTTCATAAAAAGTCTCTATCTTTCCGGCTAAATCAAGTGTGTCAAAGTCAACTTCGCTGTTTGCTTTATACTCTGCAGATGTTATAAAGCAAAGTGCTATTTGTCCCATACTCAATGTATCGTATGCCCAGTATTGAAATCCGTCTATCTCTGCTTGACGATCTAAAATCTGTGTATAGAGAGTTGCGATTTTTTCTTGCGTCGTTGTAGATTCAACAACATAAACTCCATCAGCAAACTCTATTGTTTCAGCATTTATAAGCGTATCTACTTCATCCGGATTAGAACTTAAAGCAACATACGTTTTACCTTCATCTCTTGTAATAACATAGTCTGCTTGATTGCCATCATAAGTTGCTTTATCATTTCCGCTTCCGCCGTGAAGAAGGTCATTACCTTCTCCGCCATATACGGTATCGTTTCCAGCCTCTCCAAAGATTAAGTCGTCTCCGCCTGCAGAACCAACGCTGTCATCTCCTGCTCCTGCATGAAGTTCATCATCATCTTCACCACACATAATGTCTTGAGAACCTTCGCCCGTAAAGATTTTGTTTTGTCCCTCACCGCCACGGATAGTTAGATTTTCACCTACTATTACCGCAAACTCAACATTATTGAGTTGTAGTGTTGAATTTGTAGGCAGTGTTTGAGCATCAATTACAAGTGCTTCCATCGGTGCAATATCGCCGTTTGCGGTATGTACCGTATTTGCGGTTCCTTGAATCGTTATCGGCGTAGCAGATGTAGTTGCACTATCACTTGTTAAAGTTATTTTATTTACAACCAGTGTATCTATATGACTTAGTGTATTTAAAAATGTCTCCCCGCCATTTAGCATACCAGTTTTTCCACTATCAGTTGAAGGGGTCGTAGTATCTATGTAGTAGATAAGATCATCGATAGCCGTTGTCTTAGTTTGTGTCGCTACCGGTGCACGGTTACCTTCGGATGAGAGTGTTATACCAGATGATAGTGAAGCTGTTGTCGCCCACTCGGTTTTAGAACTCTCTCCCCAATAAAGCGGTACGGCAGTAGTGCTTCCTGAAGTAGTGCTTGTAGGAGAAGTAGCTTTAATCGCTTCCACTGTGACATTCGGTTGGGTTTTAGTATTTCCGTTTACATCCGTATATGTTCTTGTTCCTGTCGCTGACTGTGTAACTACGGTGTTGCCGCCAACGGTGGTCGTAACGGATGTAGTTTTGCTTCCGCTAAGATTGCTATCATCTATTATGGTAGTTGTTGGAGTCGTTGGAGTAGATGGAGTAGATGGAGTAGATGAACCGCCGCCACCACTTGAAGGAGCAGCAACATTATTTGTAACGGATGTGCTTGTCAGATCTACTGCATCACTACCTATGCTATCTTGTATTGCATTATTGCTTGTTGCACTATTTGATTCAGGTGCGATATAAGCGACGGTAACCGTTTGCCCATTTGTTATAGTCGTAGTTAATGTTAATTCGACAGTGCTTCCGCTGATTGTCACTGCCGTTACCGTATTTGCAACTTCTCCAATCATGACTGTAAAATCGGTTGTAGCAGCCGTTGTAGCGTACAATGCTTCACTGTATGTTAGTATTACTTTTGTGCCGTTTGTATTTGTTGCGGCCGATGTAAAAGTTGGAGCCGTAGTATCGATCGCTAATGTTTGAGTAGCGGCAGAACTGATATTACCGGCACTATCTGTTGCTGTTACGCTCACACTATTGTCTCCATTAGCATTGATCTCTAGTGCTCCGCTGTCTGGTTCTGCACTGCTGGTATCAACAGACCAAGCACCACTACCATCTGCCGTTGTTGTATATGTTGCCCCTGCTATCACGACTGTTACCGCTGCATTTGCTTCTGCCGTTCCTGCAACAGTCGGAGTGTTGTCGTTACCACTTGCTGAAGATGTAACCGTCGGTACACTAGGAGCAAGAGTATCTCCCGTAATGCTTAGAGTATTGCTTACAATGTTATTGTTACCGCTACTTGTAAACGTATCGGCAGCAATAGAGATGCTTCCGCTTAAGCTTGCAGTATTTACCGTTGGAGTAAATGTAGCGGTATAGTGCGTAGCATCTGTAGCACTTACGGCTGATAGTGTGCCGCCGGAGACTGTAATATCGCCATCGGTAAATCCAGTCGGTGCTTCGCTAAATGTAAACGTCACTGTCGCGGTCTGTCCTGATTTTAGAGTACTGTCATCGACGGAGATCGTGACGGTCGGGTTGGAGCTGATGATGATGGTCTTAGCTTCGTCATGGATGTTTCCTGCCGCATCGGTAGAGCGGAGAGTATCAATAGTATAGGTTCCCACTCCCAGTCCCGCAGGGTCAGTAACGCACAAATCTGAGCCGCTGATGGTGAACCAGGGACTATCATCCCCGATAGAATAGGTAAAGGTGTCGCCTGTCGTCGCATCGGTCGAAGAGAGGCTTCCTACTACTACCGTATTGGCTCCTCCTGCCGTCGAAGCGGTGTTATTGCTGAGGGTGATTGCGGTAGGGCTATTGGTTTCGACGACGTAATTCGCCGAATCGGTGGTTCCGACCGCCGCATTGAGCGCTATATCAGTCACACCCGTGTTGTTGAGGGTAATAACGTTGGCGGTATCACTTATGTTCGCTGTCGGGGTAAACGTCGCCGTCCATGTCGTACCGCCGTTGCTAGAGGATACGTCGCTGAGCGTTCCGTTGGCGAGGGTCAAATCGGCGTTGCTGAATCCGGTAACGTCTTCGCTAAACGTGATGGTTACCAGTGAGGTATCACCTGCTTTGAGAGCGGTGTCAGCCATAACGATAGAGACAACGGTCGGTAGTACCGTATCGATCGTATAGTTGGGTGATTCAATGCTTCCGCTCCCTGCATTGCCGGCCGCGTCGCTCACCCCCGCTCGGTCGAGAATAATAACGTTCGTTGCATCGGTCGTAGTGACGCTCGGGGTAAACGTCGCCGTCCATGTTATGCCGCCATCGCTCGAAGTGACGTCACTGAGGGTTCCTTTGGCGATAGTCAAATCATCGTTTGTAAATCCGGTAACCGCTTCAGCAAATGTGAACGTCACCAGTGATGTATCTCCCGCTTTGAGGGCGGTGTCCGCCATCGTGATCGTCACAGTCGGCAGTTCCGTATCGATGGCGTAGTTCGCCGAATCGGTGGTTCCGACTCCCGCATTGCCTGCCAGGTCGGTCACTCCCGTTTTAGTGAGGGTGATAATGTTGCTCGCATCGTACAAATCGTTGGTCGGGGTAAATGTCGCCGTCCATGTCACTCCGCCATCCACTGAGGCTACATCAGTGAGTTCTCCGTTGGTAATGGTCAGATCGGCGTTGCTGAATCCGGTAACCGCTTCGCTAAACGTGATCGTCACCAGCGACGTATCTCCCGCTTTGAGAGCGGTGTCCACCATCGTGATCGTCGCGGTCGGTGCGGTGGTATCTACTTTGTAGCTACCATTATCCGTGACCGACACATGGGTTAATGTCGCATCATTTCCTGCGGCATCTTTTAGTGTACCGCCGTTTAAGGATAGACCATCAGCATCAAAGCTAATCCCGTTTGCATCGGTTTGAGCTGCCAAAACGGTGTAGGTAAAGGTCAATGCCGTTGTACCCGTACCACCGGTATAGTTAGCTTGTACGGTTGTACCACCGATATTAAGTGCGAGTTGCGGTGTCCCTGTAACAGTGGTTGCTTCGTTCATGGTGAGCGTAGCGGTTACCACATCGCCCGCATTGAGTGTGCTGTTTTGCGCACCTGTGGCGGAGGTGATAGCGACGGAAGAGACAGTTGGACCGGTGGTGTCGGAGACTACCGGAACATCTGATGAATATTCATTTGCGGCTACGGTAACGGCACTTGGTCCAGATACGTTAACAGTAAGTGTACCTGTAGCTGTCGTACTAAAACTCGTTAATACCAATACATAGGTGTGCCCATTAGTTAAACCATAACTAAAATTTGACCATAAATCAGCAGCAGTATCGTCTTGTGCCAAAATCAGATTGGTTAGCGGATTCGCAGGGTCGAATGAACCGTCATAGAGCAACAAAAAAGTATCAGAAAACTCTGCAGCCGTCACGTTAAAGGTAAACGTACCGTCTGCGCTCGGGGTAACGTTCCTAGTAAAGTACTGGAACTGAGCCCCGTATAGACCTGTTATATCACCAGGATTCGCCGCATAATATGTAGACTCATAATAACCATCCCCATTATCATCCGCATATGTTTTTGGTCTATCAAAAGTATTATCCGCTAACAAGGTTCCGTTAATATCTGTACTGATAGGACCGGCTAACACCTGAAAATCAACCGCAGGACCAAACTGATAGGTTGCATTTTCTTCATATGCAGCGTTGATGATCATAAGATGGGATGAACTATCAGCAACAAATGACCACTTATCGGCAATAGCATTTAAAGCACTAATATCCGTTTTACCGTCTATCCATTCGCTTCCAGTATAGGTTAGTATTTTATTTCCCACACTATTCCAGTCGGCATCGTATTCCGCGAGGAACACATACATATTGCCACTGGCATCACTTATCATAGCGTAGGGAGTAGCATTAGCCCCCTGACCAGTCAAAGCAGGCGAATAGGTATGACCTGCCGTGCCTGGCACTATAGGTTCACTGTTCCACACCCCGCCGCTATAAGACCAAAAACTCATTTCATAATTGGTGCCATCCACCGCTAGAACGTGCAAATTACCGGCTGCATCGATAGCCGCTCCACAAAAGTAACCAGTTGCATCAATAGTAGTCGTTATTGGCGAACCCGAAGCGATACCGTTTACAAATTTCTGAAATATGACCTGAGGAGTGTCTATAACATTATACACGACATAGGTCTCTCCTGCTCCGGCACCGGCGAAACCATATACTGTTGTTATCGCTGCCGCTCGATCGTTAGAACCATCGGCACTTGTGATAACAAAACTTCCGGAAATATTTGTCGCATAAAAATTTTTCTCCTCACTTATGGCATCGTAACGATAGTCAGCCCATCTATGAAAAGCTATCTGAACATGGTCGTTACTATCAATAACGATACTTCCATTGCTTAACGTATAATTTGCCCCATAGGGTGATGAAGGAGTCAAGGTTTCGATCTCGGTAAAAGACCAGTTACTACCATCAAAAGTAGCGATTTGAGATTTTACATGACCACAAATACCATCTCCAATCATCTCATAAGAACTCACAACGGTATAAAGCTTACCGGTCGAATCCACACCCAGCGGCACATCTGCTCGCATGGATACATCACCGATTATAGCAGGTGTAAGAGTTGTTATCTGAGACCAAGCACTACCGTTCCATTTAAAAAATTGAATCAGTTGCTCACTATCGGCTAAGGCCATATAAAGATTATCATCAGCCCCACGAATAATCGTAGGCGCATAGTTACCATTCTGTGAATCTGGGATTGTTCCTGTATCTATTGTCAATATGCCATCATAGGTATCAACGGAAAGTGCGTGATTATCAACCACACCGTGATTAACTTCTAGTACCCAATCCCCGCCTTTATCAGCCGCACCGCTCACATCGTCCGAGGCTGCGATGTCCGCACTGGTTGCAAGGGCGAGTTTCCCGATAAATTCCGTTCCTGCACTTCCCTGCGCGACATTACACCCATAGAGGAGGATGTCGCCCTCATTTGTAAGTGAAGAGCCTATTTCTGAGAGTAAAGCAGAGTAGTCGTTTATGGTTTCTTCATTTAGTTTTATATTCCCAAAGTCAAGATTTGCTTGACTTGCGTGACTAAATATATGTATGGATGAGAGATCCGAGAAGTTTGAGCTTATGGACGCCATTTGCTCAAGAGCATTTTGTTTTGAATCTATGATAAAAACAGTTGTATCCGTCGGTATGCCGGATACTATGTTTTGATAGTCTTGGACATTGTCCAAAACAAACGCTATGCTAGTAAGGGGGGGGTAACTTCAAATGACATATTATGATTCCTTTTAATTGTTTAAAACCGTTTTGTTATAATACTAGAGCAGTGTTGCAAAAGTGTTGCAAGCCAACCAAAAGTAATAAATTGTGCAAGAAAGCCATGATTTAAGCAGAAGAGTAATTACTAAAGAGTTAAAAATACTTACCTTTAAAGAGTATTTTGAGATAAAACATAACGCAACGCTTCCTTCTTTTCACTCGATGAGATACTTTCAAAATACAAATATTTTACTCACACTCTCAAATGATCAAAAGATAATAACCGACATAGGTGATTTTGTAACTGGCGAGAGGGTTTTTGGGGTGAAAATAAGAAAGTGTAAAAAATTCAACAGACAATTTGTTTTCTATGAAATTGGGATACAATATCGAACTCAAATAGAGCTATATAAACAGTGCTGGGGATAGATACCGTATGTTAAAACCAATGTTAAAATTAATCCTTGTGTTAATGTTAGTTGCAGCCAATTTAGTTGTGGCAAATGAGCTTCCAACTCTGTGTAGCAGAGACAAAAATATAAATGAGTTTACAATACTAAGTTATCACGAAATAGCCGCAAAAGGTGAAACTCTAAATTCAACTTACACAGTCACTCCAGAGAATTTTGAAGAGCAGATACGCTTTCTTATGGATAATGGATATCACTTTGTGAGTGTAGATGATATTTTAGAGTATAGAAAAAATGCAAAGCCGCTTCCAGACAAAGCTGTTTTACTAACATTTGATGATGGATATCAATCTGTCTATGCAAATGCCTTTCCAATAATAAAAAAATACAAAATTCCTACCGTTGTAGCACTTGTTGGTAGTTGGTTAAAGTCAAAAGAGAGAGTTGATTTTGATGGACATATGATAGATAGAAGCAAGTTTTTAAGCAAAGAAGAGATAAAAGAGATGATTTCTAGCGGTTTGGTAGAGATTGCAAGTCATACATATGCTCTACACAAAGGGATACTAGGAAATCCATATGGCAACAAACTCCCAGCTGTAAAGGCAAGAGAGTGGCTAGAAGATAAACAGATGTATGAAAATGAGAGAAGTTATGAGAAACGTGTACATGATGATTTGCTCCAAAGTGCTACATTTTTAAAAGGATATATAAAGCAAAGACCTCGTGTAATTGTTTGGCCTTATGGTTACTACAATAAAAAAGCTACTAAAATAGCCGAGAAATTAGGAATGTTTATCGGACTAACACTCGATGATGGAAGCAATACAAAAAATACACCGTTAAATGCCCTAAGACGAATATTGGTTGAGGGAAAAATGGATATTGCTGATTTGAAGTTGGCAATGGCGATAAGAGATGCAAATTTTACAGATGATGCAAGAGCTACAAAAGCAGCACATATAGATTTGGATTATATCTATGATGAAGATCCACAACAAAGAGAAAAAAATCTCGGTGCTTTACTAGATCGTATAAATAACTTGGGAATAAACACAGTCTATCTTCAAGCTTTTGGTGATCCTGATGCTAATGGTGCGGCAGATTTTGTCTATTTTGCAAACCGACATGTACCGATGCGTGCAGATTTTTTCAACAGAGTCTCTTGGCAGATAAAAACTCGAACACATGTAAGTAGAGTTTATGCTTGGATGCCTATGATTGCGTGGCAACTTCCATCAGAAAATCCAGCTGCAAAAGATATGGTAGTTACCCTTCAAGTAGATTCGACTCACTTAAATATGGGATACCCACGTTTATCTCCATTTTCTTCAAAAGCACAAAAAGTTATTAAAGAGATTTATGAAGATTTAGCAAAATCAACCTTTATAGATGGCATACTGTTTCATGATGATGTAACGCTCTCTGATTATGAAGATGATAGCAAAGCAGCAAGAGCGCAATACAAAAAATGGGGATTGTCACAAAGTGTTAATGAAATCAGAGCAGACAAAGTACAGTTTGCAAAGTGGACTAAGCTAAAAACTGAGTATTTAGATAATTTTGCGATGGAGCTTGCTCAAATATTAAGAGATGAACAACCTGGAATAAAAACAGCACGTAATCTATACGCACAAGTTGCACTAAATGAAAATGCGCAGGAGTGGTATGCACAATCACTAAGCGAATCGATAAAAAAATACGACTACACAGCAATTATGGCGATGCCATACATGGAGCAAGCCGAAAATCATACGGAGTTTTATGACAATATAGTAAAACATGTAAAAGAGGATGAGTGCGGTTTAGAGCGCACTGTTATGGAGCTTCAAAGTGTGGATTGGAGAAAAGATAGTGAGCCTATCTCATCAAAAGAGCTTAGTCAAACCATAGAGCATCTTTATGATTTGGGAGTACACCATATCGCATACTATCCTGATAATCTGTACAAAAACAACCCTGATGCTGATGTTATAAGAGAAGATTTTGCAAAAAAAGATTTGCGAATGCATACTATAACACCGAGTTTTACAGCGCCAAACAACTAGGAGTAGGTAATGGAAACATTTTTTATCTGGTGGCATTACATCTGGCATGCAATATTGGGTTATGTGTTTTACTATCCGCTTTTTATGTCCACGCTCTGGATGATAGGTGCGATATTTTTCTATTTTAAAAGTGAAAAGCGTTATATAAATGATACGATTCCAGAGCTAAGAGAGGGTGAGAGTTGGGCAGGAGTATCAATATTAATCCCATGTTACAACGAGGGAGAGAATGCTATTGAGACTATCACTTATGCGCTAGATGTTATATATCCAGAGTTTGAAGTAATAGCTATTAATGATGGAAGTAAAGATGATACTTTAGAGATATTGCTCTCTTTAGCAAAAGAGAATCCAAGACTCAAAGTTGTAAATTTAGCCCAAAATCAAGGCAAAGCATTGGCTCTTCAAGCTGGCTCACTTATAGCAAAGCATGAGTATTTGGTTTGTATAGATGGAGATGCTCTCATCGATCCATATTGTGTTTACTGGATGGCAAAACACTTTATTCGCTACCCACAAGTTGCAGCTGTAACAGGTAACCCAAGAATTAGAAATCGTACAAGCTTACTCGGCAAAATACAAGTAGGAGAGTTCTCCTCTATTGTTGGTATGATAAAGCGTGCACAGCGAAGTTTTGGGCGTCTATTTACAGTTTCAGGCGTAATTACCGGTTTTAGAAAATCTGCCGTTCATGAGGTTGGTTATTGGAGTCCTGATATGCTAACGGAAGATATAGATATTACATGGAAGTTACAAAGAAACGGTTGGGATGTTCGTTTTGAGCCTAAATCTTTAGTATGGATTTTAATGCCTGAGACTATCAAAGGGTTGTGGAATCAGCGTTTGCGCTGGGCCAAGGGTGGTGTTCAGGTAATGTTTAAAAACTTTAAAGTTCTATTTTTACATAAGCAGACACATCTTTGGGGGCTTATGATAGAGTTGCTTCTTAGTATGGTTTGGGCGTACAGTATGGTTTTGGTAATTCTGGTTTGGATTGTAGGTATGATTCTTCCAGTTAATTATCTTATGCCATCAGAGTCACCAATTTTGCCAGATCAAGGAAGTGTTATTTTAATTGGTGCTTGTCTTATACAGTTTGGAGTAAGCAAGTGGCTTGATGGTCACTATGATGAAGGTTTGGGAAAGAATTACTTTTGGATGATTTGGTACCCGTTTGCCTTTTGGTTTTTAAATCTATTTACTGCTGTTGTAGCACTTCCAAAGGTTTTATTTGGTAAAAAAAAGAGTCGTGCTAGATGGGTTAGCCCAGATAGAGGAGTTCATCAACAATCTACAAATAAGAAAAAAGGTTAAACATGAAGAAGAAAACCTTAATTATTAACAAACGCCACGAGATGCCTTTTTCAAAAAAAATCGGCTGGGATATAGTGACAATTCTTCTGTGGGTTGGTTGGATATATTTGTGGAAACCGCTACTTATAGTTTTTTATAACATTGTTACTTTAGATGCAAATGTAGATGAAATATCAAAAGTAATTTTTGATGAAATATCAGCAGTTACAGTCGAACATGCTCTAATCATGTTGGTTGCAACACCTACTATCTTGTTTATATTATCATGGTTAAATCGACATGTCGCTCCAAGTGAGCATTTTATCTATAAGTTTGATGAGTATGCTAACTATTTTAAAGTAGATAGTACAAAGCTAAAAGAGTCAAGGGATGAGCAACTAATAACCATCTATCATGATAATAACGGTCATATTTCAAATATCGAAAATAAGATTTAGCCTCTGCTTATAGCCTTCGCAGCTGCGTATCCGCTAGCCCATGCAAAGGCGAAATTATAGCCGCCTCTTTTGCCTACTACGTCTAATACTTCTCCGCAGAAGTAGAGGTTTTTTTGCTTGAGCGATTCAAAAGTTTTTGGGTTTATCTCAGTCGTATCGACTCCGCCGCCTGCGACCTCTGCATGACGAAAGCCGTGAGTCTCCTTTACTTCAAAACGCCAGTCGAGTATCCGATTGGCTATCTTTTTGCTTAGTTTTGTGCCTATTTCTTCGCTACATGTAGAGGTTGAAATCTCCAAATCGTCTAAAATTCCGTTAACGATTTTAATTGGAAGAAGCCCTGTTAAAATATCAGCAATTGTAAAATCAGGCATATTTATAGCTATGGAGCTTATATGTGATGAGAGTTTTTGAGCGTTAAAATTTGGCAGAAGATTTATAGATATGCTTACACCCCAAGGGCACTTCTTACAGGGCGCATGTGAATGCTCCATCAAAGCAACACTCGCACCTTGCGATATATCCAAAACTGCAAAGCCAGATACCCCATAATCTGTAAAGAGGATATCGCCTTTACATGCGCCCTGTAAGAAGTGCCCTTGGGGTGTAAGCTCTTTTTTGTTATTTACAAGCAGTGTTATTTCACCCTCTATCTTTGCTCCGCTCATCTTTTTTATGACTTTAGAGTCAAGATGGAGCTGAACGAGTGAAGGGTAGGTCGGGATGATATTGTGAGAGAACTCTTTGGCAAAGGCAAGTCCGTCTTCATTTCCGCCTAGATGAGACGCCGCCTGCGAGCCTGTTGCTACGACAACCGCATCATACTCTTGAAGCAGTTTTTTTATATCTGTTATTTTTGTATCGGTATGAAAATTTACACCGATATTTTTAGCATAATTTATTAGCAAAGAGGCTACGTTTTTGGCTTCATTGCTAAGTGGATAAACGCGTCCGTCTTCTTTAACATCTAGTAAAAGTCCGATACTTTGACAAAATTTCTCAAACTCTCTAAAGCCAAACTCTTTTAATGCATAATCCATAAAGAGCGGATTTTGTGAGAAATAATCGTTACATGTAAGATTTGTGTTTGTAATGTTGCAACGACCGTTTCCGGATACCAAAATCTTTTTTGCACATTTAGAGTTTTGCTCAAAAATATCTACACTAATCCCATTTTTTGCACAAAAAATAGCACATAAAAGCCCTGAAGCGCCGCCGCCGATGATTGCTGTTTTTTTCATTTTATAAATTTATTTTTTATCAAAATGATAGATTGAATGTTTTTTATTTGGTTTTTGATTTTTCCAGCCTAAATACGATGATTTAAGATGTTTTCCATTCTCGGATATTTCATGTATGATTTGATGTACATGATCCTCATCCGAGTTACATAGTTTGGTTTTCATATCACAGTCAAATACAATTTTATTTTCAGTAGTTTCTTTGCTATTTAATATAAACTGCGGTTGATTTTGTTTGGCACAATAGTGCGTTGCTTTTAATTCAGTACAGTCATGAAAGTTGTTACAGTGATACATTGTTACCATCTCTTTTTTTGTATTTGGTAAAAGATCTTCTTGAAAAGTAGCACCTCTTCCGATAACTTTGTATGCAATCGCAGTAGCATCCGTTCCTACCAAATGAACTATTGCTTTGTCTTTATAAGCATCTGTTGTATCGATTTGTTTTTTTTCTTCGGATAGTGACCACTCGCCTTTTAGTAACGACTGCATTTGGTTATATACATCCATAGCTTTTGTATCTTCTGCAAAAGATGATGTTGATAATATACCAATAAGTGATAAGTAAAGTAGGATTTTTTTCATTATATTTTCTCTCTATATTAAAATAAGTCTTGAATTATATCGCAATTGAAAGATATAAACTTGAAGTATTTTATAGTGTAACGATTTTAGCACCGAAACCGCCATTGTTCATGAGCAATTTTAACACAAATAGTTATTTTTATTACAAAATTACCTATAGTTATACTTCTTAAAGTTTTCAGCTTGTTCAAATATCTCTTTAAACACTTCATCCTTTGTGATTGGTGGATAACCATGTTTAGCTAGAAGCATTATCAAATCAACTTTGAGTTCTGCTTTGATATCATCTCTCACATTCCAATCCGTATATTTTGATTTATCATCAACAACTTTTTTCACTTCTTTTGCCAGTAAAATCAATTTATCTTCAGGATAAGCGAAATCATACTTATGTGAAATGGCTTTTAAAATGTCATAAAAAGCTTTTTCCTCAAAATCTATACCCATATCAGCAAAAGACTCTTTTTCTTTTTTAAGGGCATGATAGAGGTCTATAATCTCATCCGTAAAATCTTCTAACACACCACTTACAAGTACATCTTCTTCTTTGCGTTCATTGTACTTTTCAACAAGTGCAGTGAATTTTTTTGAAAAATCTACTGCTTTAATCTTGTTTACTTTTTTAAACTCTTCTAATGCTTTGGCTAATAGTTGTTGCAGTAGTTTTATTTTTGTATTTGGTAGCTTTATCTTATCTATCTTATTGATGTAATCTTCATCAAAAATATCTATCTGTGATTCATTGTCACTTCCCAGTTTAAATATCTCCTCTACCCCATCACTTTTTAAAGCTTCTGTTATCATTTTTGTGACTTTTGCATTCATTTGAGCTGTATCAGGAGCATCTCCACGAGTTAGTTTAATTACGATAGAGCGAATTGCTAAATAAAAGTGTATATGATCTTTTTCATTTTGAGTAAAAGCTTCGCTTCCGCAACATATATCATAAGCAGATTTTAGTCTTTTAACGATATACATAAATCTAGCTTCTAGCTCTTTGGTTAGTTGGACATATTCACTAGCAAGATTTAAACATCTTAATTGTTCTGTTGGACTACCTTTAAAATATAAACTGGTATCAAACTTATAAAAAAGTTTAGAGAGTAAATCAAGTTGATCTTTTACAACCACAATAGAAGCATTGATATCTTCAAAGTTTTGACTATCGATATTTGAAAATTGTTTAAGAGCTTTATTCATAGCTGTTTTTATACCGATGTAATCGACTACCAAACCTTTCTTTTTTGATTGGTATTTTCTATTGACTCTTGAGATTGTTTGGATAAGGTTATGTTCTTGTATAGGCTTATCTATGTAGATGGTGTCTAAAAATGGAACATCAAATCCTGTGAGCCACATATCTACAACGATAGCTATTTTAAAGTTTGATTTTTCATTTTTAAACTGTGTATCAAGTGTTTTTCTGTACTCTTTTGTACCCAACAAATCATACAACTCTTTTTCATCATCTTTGTTTCTAGTCATAATCATTTTGAGTTTTTCAAGTGGAAGTATCTCTTTTCTTTCTTTATCGGTTAGTTCAATTCCCTCATTGCATACTTTTTTTTCATTCCACTCTGGTCTTAAAGCTATTAGTTCTTTATAAAGTGCGTAAGCAATTGGTCTGCTGCTTGATACAAAGAGTGCTTTACATTTAAGCGTTGCACCTTCACTTACTCTTTTTTCATAATGCTGTACAAAATCTTTTGCTACAGCTTTTACTCTATCGGGGTCGCCAAGAATGGCATTCATATTTGCCATTGCTTTTTTGCTATCTTCTATTTGATATTTACTAGCACCTGCATTTGCACACTCTGCATAATATTCTTCGATTTCATGCAGTTTTGAGTTATTTAGCAATACTTTTGCGGCTCTTCCCTCATATACGATTCGTACTGTTATTTCATCTCTTACGGATTCAGTCATAGTATAGCTGTCGATCACATCCCCAAAAACATCAAGCGTGGCATCTATCGGAGTTCCCGTAAAACCGACATAAGTAGCATTAGGTAAAGAATCATGCAAATATTTTGCAAAACCGTAAGTTTTTTTAACTCCAATTTTTGTTATTTTTACTTTTTGGTCTAAGTTGATTTGACTTCTGTGAGCTTCATCAGATATGACTATGATGTTTGTTCTATCGCTAAGTATTTCTAAATCTTGCGTAAATTTATGGATAGTTGTAAGAAAAACACCGCCACTCTCTCGCCCTCTGAGTCTTGCCCTTAAATCTTCTCTACTTTCAACACTTACTATTCCATCATCCCCTATAAAACCTTTTGCATTGGAAAATTGAGAGCTTAGCTGTGTATCCAAATCTGTTCTATCGGTAATAAGTATGATAGTAGGACTAGAAAAATGAACACTTTTCATGAGCATACGAGTTAGATAAAGCATTGTAAAACTCTTACCACAACCGGTAGCACCAAAATATGTACCGCCTTTACCATCGCCTTGCGGTTTTTCTAAAGAAGGTTCCCTTTGATGGAGTTTTATATTTTCATAAAGTTTTCTAGTAGCGTAGTATTGAGGATAACGACAAACTATCTTCTCCTCTTTTCTTGATTTGTCAGGTATATAGATAAAGTTATGGATGATATCTACCAATCTCTCTTTATTAAACATCCCTTGAATCATAGAGTGCATGGAAGCTATGCCATTTACATCTACTTCATTGCCCGTAATCTTTCTCCAAGCGTATAAAGATTCATAGGGTGCAAAAAACGAACCTGCCTTATTGTTTACTCCATCGCTTATGACACAAAAGGCATTGTATTTAAAAAGCTCGGGAATATCTCTTCTGTACCTTGTAGTGAGTTGTACAAAAGCATCATGAATAGTTGCTTCTTCTCTTATGGCACTTTTAAATTCAAATACAACCAACGGTAAGCCGTTGATATAAAGTATGCCATCAGGAATTCGTTTTTCATAGCCAACTATTTCAAGTTGATTTACTATTTTAAAACTATTCTTTTCTACATTTTCATAATTTATAAACTCTACATGTATATCTTTCGCTTTTGCATCTTCTCTTTTAAAGATAAATCCATCAGATATTAGTTTCGTTATAGATTTGTTACTGTCGTATAAATCACTTGATGGATATGATTCAAGTTTTCGCACAATTTGAGTTATTTCACTTTCAGTTATATTTTCATTTTTATACCTATTTTTTAGATACTCTTTTAAATCATCTTTGAGCAGAACTTCACTCTCATTTCGTTCTATATCTTTACCATACTGATAGTGTATGCCTTGTTCACCAAGCAACTCTATAAATGCCAGTTCAAGTTTTTCTTCTGTAAATTTACTCATTTTATTCCCATCTCTGATAGTATTTCCCAATGACCAGATTTTAGACTTCCAACTCTACTTATAATATCTTCATCTTTTAGCTTTTTAATTACTTTTTTTATCCCTGATTCACTCATAGAGAGTTTTTCCATCAGTTCATAAATAGTGATTTTACTATCTTCTTTCATAAGTGCTAAAACTTTTTGGTCACTTTTATAGTTACTTTCTTGGTCACTTTTTAAAGTATTTTGCATTGATTTTAAAATCATCTCAAGCATAAACTCTATAAATGGCGTACTTTCACCCATCTGAGTAGAGTTTTCAATCGCACTATAGTATTGCTCTTGATAATCTCTAACTATACTTTCAGTTGGGAGAAGTGAAAAAATCGGGTTGAAACTATTTAAAATCACACTTTGCCAAAGTCTTCCGATTCTTCCGTTTCCATCATTAAATGGATGGATAAACTCAAATTCATAGTGAAATATGCAAGATTTTAAAAGTATATGTTCATCACTATTTTTTAGCCAAGAAAAAAGATTTATCATCAAGTCGTTTATAATGCTCGGCTGTGGAGCTATATGTCCCCCTACTTGAACATTGATACTTCTAAAACTTCCGGCAGATGTTAGTATCTCACTCATCAAAATTTTATGTGCATGTAGCAAATCATCTAACTCATCAAATCTATACTCATCGAGTTTTTCATACGCTTTTATAGCCCCTTGAACTTCTGCTAATTCTCTCACAGTTCCTAAAACCGTTTTACCATCTAAGATTGCGGTGATTTTCTCTTCACCTAAAAAATTACCCTCTATTTCCAGCGTACCTGCCAAAGTTTTGATACGGTTCTTTTTTCTCAACATTGGATTTACTTTTGATAGTCCAGCAAATTGAAGTTTTGTGAGTTCTTCACTTATTTGTGTTGAAAGTTTTAGTATTTTTGAGGTTATCGTATAGGGTGGGATATAATGATTCATATTTATCTAGCCTTTATTCACATTTTTATTAGATATTCCATCATAAAAATAATCCAAAATATATAAATCAAATTCATCGAAAGTTACTACTTTACTTTTAATATATTCAATGCTAAGTTTGTTAAATATATTTATTGCTGAGTGTATATTTAATGTTTCATCTTCAAAATTAATAACTTTTGCAATATGAATTTTTTTTGACAACATTCTCGGCAAACCATATTCTTCCAATTGATAAACTACTGATGGCAAAAAAGCATGAGAAACTTTAGAGATAAATGGCGAAATATCAACATTCTTATTTTTAAAAATAACCTTTTGTAAGGTATTTATATCTCCTAGCAATGCTGATAGCTTAAATGTAGCATTTCGTTCCAGTAGAAAAAACATATCTATTTTGATAGCATGTTTAGAAAGATAAGCTAATAATTCAGGAATGCTTTTATTCCAATTTTGAGATAGAATCTTAGTAAAATAAACAAAATCGCCATGTTTAATATCCCATTTTCCAGCCTGTAAATTAATAGCTTTATATAATGGATTATCCCATTTATTTGGAGTACTGTTTAAGTGTGATAAACCATTCCATGTATCAGGATTATTCTTCATATCAATAGCTATTTTCTCAATAAGTTCTCTACTTGATTGAAATGAATTCTCTTTAATTAACCTTTCATAGATTTCTTTGCCAAGTATATTGTACATATTTTCTTTATGCTCAATTATTTTTGTGATTTGTTCTTTAGTTAAATCATCTTTATACTCAACTTCATCGACGTCAGGAATCGTATTTTCAGAAAACTCTATTGTTAATTGTATTTCATCATCTTTAGGTGGTTTAACAAACAAATAAATATGACCAACAAAGTGCTTAAACATTCTTCCACTTCTGCCTATTATATTTTTGTATGTGAAACTATTTAATCTATAATTTTTCCAAACAATTACATTTTGTGCGGATGTATTCACACCTTCTATGATTGAAGAAGTAGAAACGATATTGTTCAGTCCATCTTCATCCTCAAACATTTTTATTTGTATCTGACTTAATGAACGATGCAATCTTCCGTTATGAATCCCCATGCCTTTTCTTACAACTTTGGTTAAGTTCCAGTTTTTTTCGTAATTTGTAGCCAACCAACTTGAGAATAATTTTAATTTTTTGGAATCACTATTTGGGATACTTTTTTTAATTAATTCAGATACAGTGTCAATTTCAGGAAAAGTTCCTGCATATATCAACGTTTTTATATCTTTATGCTGATTGAGAATTTCTATAAGTTTTGCATTTTTATTACTTAATGTAATTTCTTTATATGTGTCATGTTTTGATAGATAAACCGTATTAAAAGTTAATGGTATAAATTCCATACCTTCAGTAAATAAGTTAGAATATAATTTTTCAATATTTGGAGCTAAATAGTATTTTTGATTTGCTTTTTTTCCAAGCTTTAGAATTGCTTTTTGAAGTGTAGATGAACGCTCTTTGTCAAAATCAAAACTTGCTTTATAAAATTCATCTATTACTAATAAATCTAAGTTTTTTATTGCATCTATATAACCAATAGCTCTTTCTTGAGGAAATATAAAAATATTTTTATCGGAAAGTTCTACATCTGCCGTTGTAATAATTTTATATTCATATGAGAACTTTTTGTAAAGTCTTCTTCTGATTTCATCTGATAAAGCTATAGTTGGAACTATGATTAATATGTTATTTGGTTTTTTTATAGATATAAAAGAATCAATTACAAAGCTTTTACCAAAACTTGTTGGAGCACTTATTGCAAGGTTTTTTCCATTTAAAAGCTTTTTCAATAAGTTTGATTGCTCTCTATGCAATGTTAATGGTTCATCACTTCCTGTGTCAACCTTAAACATATCATAAATAAGCCTATCTTCTAGTATCGCATTATCTGTATCGATGTAAGGATATAAACCTGTAAGGCGAATCAAATGATTAACTATATGTGAATATTCAATATTGTTATTTTTCATATAATCAAGTAATAAAATTAATTGATTTCGAGCCTTGTCCTCATTGTTTAGGTCAAGTTGATTACTTATTTCTTTGCATTGATTAAAAATATACATTAATCTTCATCTCTTTCAAACATTGCTTTTGTATAAAATCTATCTACAAGCTCAGATTTGTTGGGAACTGGAAATAATATTAAATGAAATTTTATTTCTTTGTACATATAGACACTATTTAGCTTGATATCTTGTTTTTTCATAAAAATTTCCGCTTTTTTAATATGTTCTTCCCTCATCTTTTTTTTGTATTCATCAAAACTTTCTGTATTGCTTGCAGTAATCTCACATTGATGAAGAATAAGAATTGGAACATGTAATTGTTGCTTAATATCATCAAGTGAGATGCCATCTGCTAGTTTATCTTTAATATCTTTGAGTAGTTTTTTATCTTCAATGAATAAATCTAAATCTTTAAGCGATGTCACAATACTTAGTTCTTTTCTAAGCTTATCATCTATGAATATATTGTGAACAGACTCAATAATTGAATCCAATCTTGTATCTTTAATACTATTATAAAATTTAGCTTCCCCAAGCCAAAGTGAAAATGTACCATCTGTATTAAGTGTTATATGGATGCTATCAGCACCTTTTGCATAATCATTTCTATTTTGTTTATAAAATATTTTTGGCACAACAGGAAGAGCAGAATAATATTTTTTCATTATGCCGTAAAGTAATATTTCTCCAATTTCACCACCTTTTTCATCACCTTCTAATAATCGTAAATTTTTAGCTGATTTTGTTAATATGGTTTGTTCATCACCGATTAAAGCCTCTTTTTCTGTTTGAGAAAGTGCTGTATCTTTAATGTTATTCCAAATAAATTGTTCAAATTGTTGTCGTCTCCATTTGCCACTTTCAAATCCATTTACCAAACTTAATAGTGCTTTATTATTTGGGTCAATATTATTAGTTGATAAGTTTTGTAATATATCATCAACTACAACATCAAAAGTAATAGTAGTTCCAGCATGTGTAGTATATGTACTTATCATTTTTTTATTACCACTTTCTCATTTTCGTCAATAGTTGCAATTTTTGAAAGTAAAACTTCTTTTAATCTTTCTAAAGTTTCATTTTCATCTTTTAAAATACTTTTATGTTTAAAAATTGGTATCAATATTTTCTCAAAATTTTCAAGAACATAATTTTCAGGTTTTAGATTTTTTAATCCATTTAAAAGATTTGTAGTCATACTTGGAACTGCTGAACCAACATTTAAACTATAAAAATCAATACTTTTTAAAATATGAAAAAGATATTTTCCTGAGAATTTAGTTTTTATAATCGAGTAAAACATTGTATCTACAGTCCAAAACTCTTGATTTATGTGGATAATATTGTTTAATGAACCTTTTCTAGGTATTAATATTGATTCGCCTGAATATAAATATTTATCAACATATTTCATTATTCCACCTGAACCATAAAGAGGTATTTCCCCATTGTTAAGATGTTTATAGTCTTTCCCATATTTTATATCTAACATATCAATAAGTTCAACTATTTGCCAATTATTAGGTATTTCCATCTCTAACTCATCACAATAAACCATTTCGCCACCATTTGATTTATATGGTTTTATATTAGATTCTGAATCAAGTTCAGAATGACTAAAGTTGTGTGGAAACTCAAAATTTACAAACCACTCTTTATAGATACTTTGTGCGGTATCTTCTAGCTTTTGATTTAGTTGTTCATTGAGTTTGATTCTGTCTGTGATGGTGTGGTACTCTTTAATTATCTCATTTTGTTTTTCAAGTGAAGGAACTGGAAGTTCTACATCACACATCTCTTCCCATCCAAAAGCTTCTCTTGTACTACCATGAGACATATATCTTGCATATCTGTCAAACTCTTCTCTTCTAAACCACATCATAAGATATTCTGGCAATAACTCATTTGTGTTAATAATTTCAAATACAGTATATGAAGTAGAAACAATAGCTTCATCATTTTCAAGCAATGCTACAGAGATTTTATCCCCATTTCTTGAAGTTACTGGTCCATAAGCAAATTGACCTTTTTGGACTATTTTATATATGGTCATATCTGTACCAATGATATTTGCGATAGATGGAATAAACTTTTTTGTAATACTTACACCCAAGAGATTATCAACTGTTAAATCACTGTTTTTTACACTGACTTGCTGAATAAATTGACCAAGTTTTTTATAATTACTTCTCATCTAACTCTGCCTCTATTTCCTCGATAGTTGGAAGTGATGATTTATACTCTTTTGGAAGAATTTCAGTTAGTTCATATTCACTAATTCCCAAAGGTTTGTTTATATCTTTGAGTGCATATTCTACTACTATGTTGTTTTTTGATTTGCAAATGAGTATCCCGATAGTTGGATTATCATTTGCACTTTTTAATTCGCCGTCTATTGCCGAAGTATAAAAGCTCAGTTTACCAGTAAACTCTGGCTTAAATTCTACTGCTTTTAACTCAACTACTACATAACATTTGAGTTTGATATGGTAAAAAAGTAAATCTATTTTAAACTCATCTCCGCCTACAAGGAGCTTGTATTGTCTTCCTACAAAAGCAAAGCCACTACCAAGTTCAAGTAAAAACTTTGTGATATTTTCACATAGTGCATCTTCTAGCTCTTTTTCTTGATAATTTTCTCTCATACTCAAAAAGTCAAAATTATAGGGGTCTTTTGTAATCTCTTTTGCCAAGTCTGATTGTAAAGGTGGCAAAGTGGTTTCAAAATTTGTGATAGCTTTGCCATCTCTTGCGTAAAGATTAGTTTCTATTTGATGGATAAGTACATTTCTACTTATGCCATGTTTGAGTGTGTTGTTTACATAATATAGGGCTTCATCTATATCTTTACACTTTGATATTATTACAAAATTATGCCCCAATGGTATCAAAAACAATTGTGGAACAAGCTGTTCCATTTTTTCAATTTCATTTGCACAACAACTCGTTCCACTATTTGTATAAAACAAAAACCATCTTCTTATATATTGTAAATTTGAGAGAGAAAATCCCTTTATATCTGGGAACTCTTCGAGCAAATCTCTACTTAATTGCTCTAAAAAACCACTTCCCCATTTATGCACCTTTTGTTTTTCAACTATATCGTTTCCAAGATTCCAGTAAAATTCAAGCAAAGTAGTATTGACAGCAATTGAAGCCTTTATCTGTGAGCTTTGAAATTTTTGTTTTATCTCATGTAACCACTTTTTATATTCTGTTGTAACTATTTTAGTTGATGGCATAACCAAGTTCCTCAAATACTTTTAGTAGCTCTTTTTTTGATTGTTCTTCCTCTTTTAAAAGCTCTGCAAATTCACCTTGAAGTGTTTGCATCTTTGTATCGAAATCTATATTTTCATCTCTGTTTACAAACTCTATGTATTTGCTAGGAACAAGTGAGTAATCTTTTGCTCTCACTTCATCTTTTGATGCACTATAACAGTATTCAGGTATATCTTTGTAAGCCTCTTTATCACTTTGCCAAACATGATAAGTATCAGTTACTTCTTCTACTGTTTCATCATCAAACTGTGTAAATTTCTTTTCAAATGGCACACCTTTTTGTCTCAAATCCATAAAAAGTATCTCATTTGTTCTATCTCGATGAGTTTTTATTTTGCCATTTTGCTCAAAAATTCTAAGCTTCTTATTGGCACCCAGTATCCAAAGAGTCACACTAATATCTGTCGTATAAAAAAGGTTTCTAGGTAAAATAACAATCGCCTCTACAATATCATTTTCAATGAGCTTTTTTCGTATTTTATACTCTTCGCCGCCACCGCTTAACGCCCCATTTGCCAAGACAAATCCAGCTACACCGTTTACGGAGAGTTTTGATACCATGTTTAGTATCCATCCGTAGTTGGCGTTTGATGTCGGCGGTACATCGTATCCTGCCCATCTTGCATCGTCTAGTAGTTCGTTTACACCTCTCCAATCTTTTTGATTAAAAGGTGGATTTGCCATGATGAAGTCGGCTTTAAGGTCTTTGTGTTGGTCTTTTGCAAATGTATCGGCAGGTACATCTCCAAGATTTGCAGATATTCCTCTGATGGCTAAGTTCATTTTGGCAAGTTTGTAGGTAGTGGCTGTATATTCTTGACCGTAAACCGAGATATCTTTTTTGTTTCCATTGTGAGCATCTATAAACTTTACAGACTGCACAAACATACCGCCACTTCCACATGCGGGGTCATATATCTTGCCTTTGTATGGCTCTATCATGGTTGATATAAGATTGACTATTGATTTTGGCGTGTAGAACTCTCCTTTTCCTTTACCCTCAGCGATTGCAAACTTACTTAAGAAGTATTCATATACTCGTCCAACCACATCATGCCCTTTGTCTTCTATGGTATTGATGTTGTTGATAGTATCTATGAGAGATGAAAGTTTACTCACATCAAGACCAAGTCTTGAGAAGTAATTATCAGGCAATGCACCTTTTAGGCTAGGATTGTTTTTTTCGATAGTTGCTAGGGCTGTATCTATTTTGAGGGCGATATCATTTTGTTTTGCGTTTTGTTTTATGTATGACCATCGTGATTCAGTAGGAAGATAAAAAACATTTTCCATAGTGTAAAACTCCACCATATCCACAAATGCCTCTTTGCCTTCGGCTATTAGCTTTTCTCTTCTCTCTTCAAAAGTATCACTCACAAACTTTAAAAAAATAAGTCCCAGAACAATATGCTTGTATTCACTTGATTCAACTGAGCCTCTAAGTTTATTTGCACTTTCCCAAAGAGTCTCTTCCATAGATTTTTGATTTTTTTCTTTTGCCATTACTTGCTGTAACCTTTTAATTAACATATTTAATTAATAATTAATTTTTAATTATTATAGCTAATTTAAAGTCCAAGGCATTTATTCTAGTATAAATTTTCCACTTTTGGGAGTTTTCTTCATTACAGAGTCACTACTTTTGCACCAAAACCGCCCATGTGTTGCGGTGCATCTTCAAACTTTTTAACTCTCGGATGGGCTTTTAGAAACTCTTTAACAGCGTAGGATAATTTGCCTGTTCCGATACCGTGATAGACTATCACTTCATCCCAGCCGTTTATAAGCGCATCGGAGATAAATTTATCCAAAACTTCCGTTGCCTCTTCGGCTCTCATGCCGTGAAGGTCGCATTTTAGTCCTGCTCTTTTTTGTACTTGTAGATTTACGTCAGTTCGTGGTTTTTGTTTTATGGTCTCAGTCGGTTTTAGTTGTGATGTATTAACACGCACACGCATTCCGTCAACCTCTACGATAGCCTCTTTTTCATCTTTCATAGCAACTATTACGCCTTTTTTGCTATGATATTTTACGCTTTCGCCTACGCTGAATTTTATAGGAAGACTTTGCGGCGGTTTCTCTTTTGGTAAATTTTTGTTCGCTTTATTCATAGCTCTGTGAATTGCTTTTGCATCACCTGCACGAGCGGCTTGTTTTGCTTCGTTTATCGCTATTTCGTAGCTCTCTTTTAACACGGCTTTTTCTTTTTGAAGCTCTTCATAAACCTTTTGTCTTTGCTCTTTTAAGTCAAGCTCTTTTAGCCTTAGCTCTTCTAGTTTTTCATCAACCGTTCTATGCTTTTGTTTTAATTCGCGCTCTAGCTGTGAGCCTCTTTCTATGAGTATATTTAGCTTTTCGCTGTTATCGCCGTAAACTACTTTTGCTTCGTTTACGATTTTGTTTGAGATACCGTATCTGCTTGCCGTCTCAAATGCGTAGCTTTTTCCGATGATGCCATGCATAAACTCATAAGTAGGCACTCTATTTTGCTCATCATAAATCGCCGCCATAAGCTCCACATCGTCACGGTCTGCCATTAAAGCCGCAAGACGTTTATGATGGGTAGTAACGACAATCTTTTGTCCACGCATTATAAGTTCATCAAGTATCACTTTAAAGAGTGCGGCAGCTTCGTCGCTGTCCGTTCCGAGTTCTATCTCGTCAACCCCGACAAGAGCCTCTTTATACTCAAATATCTTAGAAAACTCCTGCATACGTCCTGCAAAGGTAGAGATGTCATTTTTTACGTTTTGAGGGTCGTCGATAATTGCTAATATATTTTTAAAATTCCCTACATGTGATTTATGCTCGTTTAGTTTCATCGGAATAATATATTTTGCCATAAAAGCCGCAGAGAGGATTGACTTTAAAAGCATGGTCTTTCCGCCTGCATTTACACCGGTAATCATTAAGATATTTTTAGAAAAATCTACATGTATAGGTTTTGCATGGTGAAGAGCAGGGTGTATAAAACCCTCTAAAATAATTTTTGAATCTTTTTTAGATTTTATAAGTTGGAGATTTTTACTTTTTGCAAACAAAACTCTTGCTTGATAGTTGTCAAATTTGCCAAACTCTTTGTCGATAAAGTTTATAAAAGGCAAAAGTTCAGAGAGTTTTGATGAGAACTCTTTTGCGTAGGTGTAAAAGATGGCGTCTCTTTCTTGGTTAATGTAGCGTATCTGCTCTTTTGCTTTTAATATACTATCGGGCGAGACATAAAAACCGCCGCTAGAACTTCTGCCGATAACTGCACCTTTTAGTACATGATTAAAACCGCCGCGAACCAAAAGACACTCTTCGTCATTTATAAAGTGAACTTGAGTATCAATCATATAAGATGAGAGTTTTTGGCTTGAAATCAGCCTTTTTAAAGAGCCGCTCATGTTGGTTTTGTGTTCTCTTATTCTAGCACCGAGATTAAAAAGAACTTCATCAAGATTCTCTTCAAATTTGCCATCATGCGTAAAGTACTTTTCAACTTCCATAAATTTCGGTTCAATAACAAACTTATCCATCCATTCGCCGATAATGCCTTGTAGATTTTTGTTTTTAAAGTAGCGAAAATAACGGACAACTTTTACTATCTCAAAAATCTGCTCAAACTGCAATACGCCCTGTTTTTTTAGATGAAGTTTTATATTTGTAAAGTCGGCAACTTTTGGAGGCGATTTAAACTCGATAGAATCAAGAGCTTTTATATAGCGGTAATGAAGCTCCTGATCACCTTCCATATAAAGAGAGTCATCACGTGAAAAAAATTGTTTAAATGTGTTTATATGCTCGTTTAAATCAAGTTGATTGATAATTAAATCAACCTTGGAACTATTTTCTATTCGCATGTAGAAGCACTAATCATTTGGGAAAAGTATGGAGTGTTCTCTTTACCTATGAAAGTATAAGTTCCTATGCTTAGAGTAAAATTTTCATCATTAACGCTCACACCTTTACATGTAATAGTCTTATGTTGATTAAACTTCAAAACTGCGTCAAGCATTTTGTCTCTTTGAGAGTTGCTGTAAGTATTAAAAGCTATTGCAAATAAAACAACACCTAAAACCAGAGTCGTTACAATAACTTTTTGTTGACGCGAAAACTCGGTAAAGTAGTGAAGGGCTAAAAAAAATAGCCCTACTATGATTAGACCTATTATGTATGCCACTAAGCAGTTCCTCTTATTTGATAAGTTAAATCTCCGGCGCCAAAACCGATAATAAGACCTTTATCCAGAGTTTTAAGTGCCTCTTTGTCTTTTATAATAGTAATCGTATTGTTTGCTCTTGTGATATTGTCCGCCATTATAAGGTTGTATCTTTTAAATTTCTCGGCAAAATCGATATCTCTGCTTGCTTCACCTGCAGACCAAACGGGAAGAATTATAAGCTCCTGCGCACCTTCAAAACATTTTATAAACTCTTCGAGGTTGTCAACTGTTCGAGAGTATTTATGCGGCTGCCAGATAGCGGTAATTTTGTCAAAACCTTTTAAAAGTGCGTACTCTTTAACCGATTCAAAAGTCGCTTTTATCTCTGTAGGATGATGACCGTAATCATCGATAATCACACTGTCATGTTCAGCTCCGACAATGTCAAATCGTTTCTTTATGCCTTTAAATGTAAGTATCTTTTCTCTTATCTCTTCAATATCCATTGATTCATTTGCGGCAAGAATTGCCAAAGCAGCATCCAATGCAATATGTTTTCCAAAACCCCAAACATCAAAACTACCTAAGTCTTTGAGGTTAAATCGTGTGTGAGGCTCATCGTTTATAAGAACAAATTCTATGTTTGTAATATCACGGCTTGGATAGAGCCACTTAGCTTCGATTTCGTCTATCAATTTGTTTAAAAACGGGTCTTCCGCATTTAAAACACGACAAGGCGCCAACTTTATAAAAGTTTTATATGATTCGTAAAAAAGCTCATAGTTATAGTCGTAATACTCCATGTGTTCAGGCTCTGCATTTATAACGATAGAACAATATGGGTTTGAGTTTAAAAAACTTCCGTCACTCTCATCCGCTTCAAAAAGCATAACATCGTTATCTGTCGTATATCTTACGTTTGAGCCGAATGCTTTTGACTCTGCACCGATAATAGCCGAACCGTCCATAATAGCCGTAAGTATTGCAGTTGTGGTACTTTTACCGTGTGCTCCTGCAACCGAATAGACTTTAGATGTATTTAAAATACGTAGCAGTGCTTCACGGCGTGCAAGAACTTCTATTTCTCTCTCTTTTGCTTCAACGATTTCCGGATTATCTGGACGAATGATTGCCGAGTGAATTACCAAATCTTGATTGGTAATCGCAGAAGCATTATGCGGCACAGTTACCGTAATGCCTAATTTGCGAAGTTTTTGAGTGATAACCGTGTCTGCAATGTCTGAACCGCTGATTTCATGACCTTTATATTTCATATATTGTGCTAATCCTGAGATACCTATTCCGCCGATACCGATAAAGTGAATTTTCATCTGCTTACTCCACGTCTATTTGGGAGTTAGTCAGCAATTTCTGTGCCTCTTTGTTAAAACAGCTTATATAAAATGTTCCTGCATTTTGTGTCGCTTCAATATCTGCAATTTTAGAGATAAAATCATCAAGGCAAAGATTCTCTTTTGAAGCAATCCAGTGAAATTTTAGCGCAGACGAGAACTCTTTATCGTTGCTAAGACCGCTTAAAACCTCAAACAAAGCGCTTGCATCCGAGGTCTTACCTGCGCTGTAATGCTCTATCGCATACTCATAAAGTGCTCTAAGTGTTGCAAAATCCTGAACTTCATTCATATCCATAACCCTGTGTGCTTCAAGCGTATCGGTTAGTCTCTCTAGTGCCAAATCAAGTATATTTGCATAAAACCCGCCAAGAGTATCTTCATCAAAAGTATCATGCGCACGTTGCTCCAGTATGTAAAGCGAAGCAATATCCGAATTTTGCTGCGCTTTTAAAACCTCTGCTTTTAACTCTTCTACTTCGCCCATGAGAGAGCCTCCTTGATTCTTTGTAATGCGTTTCTTGTTTTTTCTTGCGTCTCAACCAAAGCAATTCTGATAAAATCTTTGCCCGGATTTATGCCGTCTTTGCCGTCTCTTGCCAAATATTCTCCGGGAAGAACTTTTACGTTATATTTTTCATAAAGTTTTTTTGTAAACTCAAGCGGAGAGGGAACTTTTAACCAGATGTAAAAAGTTGCACTCGGTATTTCTATGCCTAAAATCTCACGCGCCGCTTCAAAGTTTTTTTTATAAACATCCCTTGCAATCGTTACATGTTCTTCATCTCTCCATGCAACCGCAGCCGCACTTTGAAGGGGAAGAGGGGAAGCACAGCCTATGTATGTTCTGTAATTTATATACTCTTTTAAAATATTTTCATCGCCTGCAATAAATCCGCTGCGAAGTCCCGGAGCGGATGAGCGTTTTGAGATAGAGTTTATAACAAGTATATTTTTAAACGAGTCGTTTCCTACATGTAGTGATGCTTCAAGAAGCGAAGGAGTAGGCGCACTTGTATATATCTCACTGTAACACTCGTCGTTTAAGAGTACGAAGTTATGTTTTAGAGCAAGTTTTACCCATACTCCAAGTTCCTCTAGCGTAAGAGTAGAAGTAGTTGGATTATTTGGAAAATTTAAAATGACCAAATCACATGTAGATAGTTTTTCTTCGTCTATCTCAGGTTTGAAACTATTTTCCTCTGTAAGATTTAGATGAATTACTTTTGCTCTTGAAGCTATCGCCGCACCTTCGTATATCTGATAAAAAGGGTTTGTAAAAGCCATAGTCGGCTCTTTTTTGTCAAAAAGAAAAAATTGAGGAAAGTTAAAAAGAACTTCTCTTGTTCCAAACGTAGGAATAATTTGAGAGTCGCTTAGTTCTACGTTAAATCTTTTTGAAACAAACTCTCTCTGGGCTGCTCTTAGAGAATCTTCGCCGGCTGTTTTAGGATATCTTCTTAATAGGCTTGAACTTTTGCATAACTCTTCTTGAATAAATGCAGGAGTTTCAAATTGAGGTTCTCCGATGGTTAATGCCAAAGCTTCGTACTTGCTGTTTGGCACAACATCTTTTAATAGTTCGTTAAGTTTTTCAAATGGATACGGTTCAAAATTCATAGTTTTTATTGCCCTTTATAGTAGTCGCAATTATATCTAAAATCTATAAAGAGCAAATAAATGAATATACTCTATGCTAGAATAGTGTACAACTTACCTAAAGGATAGAGTATGAAAAGTTTGATTTTAGTTGCAGCGGCAGTTTTATTTATAGGATGTACTCAAGATAATAAAGAGTCAAGTACGGCAAATATTGAGAAAAAAGCTCAACCGGAAATTGTCGTAAAACAAGAAGCTCCAAAAGAGACGGCAGCCAAAGAAGAGGTTAAGCTAGAAGTAGCAAAAGAGGAAGTTAAGCAAGAAGTTGTAAATACAGAGTCTGTAAAGGTTGAAGAGGCAAAAGCGGAAGTCGCAATTGCAGAAACTTCAAAATCAGGCGAAACAATTTTTAAAGCATGTGCAGGATGTCACGGTATGAGCGGTGAAAAAGCGGCACTAGGCAAATCTCAAATAATTAGAGGTTGGAGTGCCAAAAAAGTAGCAGAAACGCTAAACGGATATAAAAACGATAGTTACGGCGGAGCTATGAAAGGCGTTATGAAAGGGCAAGTCTCAGGGCTTAGTTCTGAAGATATAAATCTTCTTTCGGAATATATCTCAAAACTATAAGCGTCAAAATTTAGATTAAACCAAGAAGCGCTACAAAGAGTACGGGAGGAGTAATGATGAGTCCTACTTTCATATACTCGCTCCACGAAATTTTCACACCTTTTTTGGCAAGTACATGTAGCCAAAGAAGAGTTGCAAGAGAGCCTATAGGTGTCATTTTAGGTCCAAGATTTGAACCTAAAATATTTGCATAAACAAGAGTCTCATTTCCTATATAACCTACCTTGTCGATTGCTATATCCATAATCATAATGGTTGGCATATTGTTCATAACGGAGCTTATAAAAGCGGATAAAAAACCTGTTCCTATAACGGCAACAGTAGTTCCATAGGTGTTTAACTCATCTATCCATGAAGCAATAATATCTGTAAGACCTGCATTTTTTAGCCCGTAAACTACGACATAAAGACCTATACTAAACCATACTACCTGCCAAGGTGCGGCTTTAATCGTCATAATGGGTTTTACCGCTTTGTAATAGTTTGCAATTGCTAAAAATATCAAAGCGCCGCCGAGCGCAAACACTGAAACAGGCAAATGATAGTAATCGCCTATGAAATAACCGACCATTAAAAGTGCCAGAAAAAACCAGCTGAATTTAAACATAGTTTTGTTTTTTATAACAGATGAAGCTTCGGGAAGCGCTCTGACATCGATTGTAAATGGAATGTCTTTACGAAAGTAAAACCATAAGACCGCGATGGAAGCGGCAATGCTTAGCAGATTCGGTAAAAACATATTTTTAGCATACTCTACAAAACCTATATCAAAATAGCCTACCGTTACAATGTTTGTCAGATTTGAGATAACAAGCGGATTGGACGCACTGTCTCCGATAAAACCGCCCGCCATCAAAAAGGCAAATATCGCTAGCGGCTTCATTTTTAGGTACTTCATCTTTGCAAGGAGTATCGGAGTTAAGATAAGTGCCGCACCGTCATTTGCAAAAAATGCCGCGACTATGGCACCTAGTAGCAGTATATAGACAAACATTTTGTGTCCGTTTCCCCCACTTAGCTTTGCCATTTTTATAGCCGCCCACTCAAAAAAACCGATCTCATCCAAAATCATAGAGAGAATAATTATCCCGATAAAAGCTAAAGTCGCATCCCAAACAATATCTACGACAGCAATAACATCCGAAAAACTTACAACCCCGACAACAAGAGCAACAACTGCTCCCGCAACTGCTGTCGTGCCTATTGGTAAGCCTCGCGGCTGCCAAATTACAAACACTAAAGTAATTAAAAAAACTAACATAGCTAATGCCATATACTACTCCTCATCTTTTTCATGTAAATTTTTATTGTTTTTACTCTTCAAAATATAGTATCTCTTTAATAGGTATATAAGTCCAAAAAAAACAAAGCCTAAAAATGATACGGTCAAAAAAAATGTAAAATCAGAATTCATAATGGAAACTATAGCAGAATTAAATCTAAATATCAACATATCTTGATTTAATAATATTATTTAGCTACAATTTTGCAATTCAACAAAAAGGAGTTCGTTATGGATATCTTTTTAAAAAGTGTTGCCGCACTAAACGACGAAACGAGAGTTCTGATACTGCGCTTTTTGGATGAGCATGGACAAACTTGCGTTTGCGATTTGCAGAACTCTCTTGAGATGATTCAGTCGCGTCTATCTCGCCATCTCAAAATATTAAAAGAGGCTGGATTTCTGCGTGTCGAGAGATGCGGTACTTGGGCGTACTACTCTGTGCGTTGTCCGCTTGACCGCTTTAGAACAGAAGCTCTGCAAGAGATAAGACATCTTGATATCGAAATTCCGAAATTAAAAAAATCATCACAAACGGGAGAGTGTAAATTATGAGTAAAAAAAAGGTACTGGTTTTATGTACGGGAAACAGCTGCAGAAGCATTATAGCGGAGGCTCTTATAAACGCAAAGCTTGATGGCGTAGAAGCAAAGAGCAGCGGAGTAAAAGCAAGCGGAAGAGTAAATCCAAACGCTAAAAAGCTACTGGAAGAAAAAGGAATTTGGAGAGACGAATATCACTCTAAAACGCTAGATACGGTTATAGACGAAGAGTTTGATTTGGTAGTAACCGTGTGTGACCATGCAAACGAGACATGCCCGATGTTCCCTCGCCCTGTAAAAAAGATACATGTAGGCTTTCTTGACCCGGACGGTAAAGGTTATGAGGCATTTCTTGCAACTTACAAAGAGATAGAGGAAGTTCTTCTTCCAAAGGTAAAAGAGGCTCTCTTTGGAATGAAAAAAGTGGTAACTCAGTTAAAGAGCGGTGTAGCAATAAAGTTCAGCGGTGCAGTGCAAAAAGAGAGTGTCGTAAAAATGGTGCAAAACTGCAAAACAGGTACATGTGAGTGCATGAGCGACGATACGAAAAAGAAGATAAAAGATATGCAGGTAAGCGGAGACGACGGAGAAGTGCTGCTTGAACTCAGCGGTGAGGTTAAAAAAGAAGAGATAGAGGCAGCCCTTGCAAAATCAAAAGTAATTAAAAGCAATTGTGAGTGCTAATTGGATTATAGAATTTTCAAAAAAATAGGAGAAAATAAAAATGAAAAAAATAGTACTGATTTTAGCAATGGCGATATTTGCTCTTGGAGCTGATTTGAAGTCAAGAGATTTTGACGAATATTTAAAGAGTTTTAACACTCAAGAGATAAAAAATATGAAAATCAGCTCTACCGATATGCTTGAGCTTATAAAAATGGACGATGCAATTTTGATAGATATTAGATTCAAGCAAGAAGCAGAAGCATGGAGCATTCCTTTTGCCAAAAATATCCCTTTGCAAGAGCTGCCAAATAGACTCGGTGAGTTGCCTCGCGATAAACTTATCATTACCGCATGTCCTCATAACGACAGAGCAAATATGGCTAGAATGTACTTAACAATGAAGGGCTACAACGTAAAATATCTAAATGACGGACTTTTAACAACCGTTGATAAACTAAGAGGCAGTAGCGCTATTGAGTTTATAAGAGAGCTAAAAGAGAATAAATAGAAAAACTATGAGAATTGATAATTGAATAGTTGTTGCAGTAGCGAAAGTATCTCTTTAAGCTTAGGATACATGCAAGAGCAGTTAGACTATTCTAGGTGGCGCCTGATAACTCTGGATATTTATAGATAAGAAATATAGGAGATTATCGCTAGTAATAAATTGTTTTATGATAAAAAAGTATAATAAGAATCTGGTGAAAATCGCATGCAAACATTAAGATTTTTAATAGTTATCGTTGTAGTTGCATTTATTTTAAACAAGACAACTCTCCTTATAACATCAATCTTGCAAGTGTAAAAATGATTTTGGAAGAGAAAATTTTTGAGTTACCAACTCTCCATCAGCGTTAAAAAAAAGGTAGTAAAGGTAATCTTTTTTTACGCTAAACCCTGCTAAATATCTAAGTGCCAGATTTGCTTGAAGTGATGCAATATGCATAACTATCGGAGCAGCAATTCCCTCTGGAGTTTTCGAGCTTATCTTAAAAGCATCTCTAAAAGATGACTCTTCAAAAAAACAAACCTGTCCATGAAATGCTTCTACGCTTCCGTAAATCCAAGGTAATTTTTTGATTTTGCAATACTCATCTATCTCTGCGCGAGTAGGGAGGTTGTCGGTCGCATCTATGATTAAGTCAACCTCTATATTTTTTTTAATAAACTCTTCAAAGTTGCACTCATGAGGAGTCGCTTTTACAAACGGACATCTCTGCTCAATCATCAAAGCATTTAATACAGCTTTGTTTTTTCCTTCATCACCTATTTTAAAAGTAATCTGACGATGAATATTGTGAGTAGAGACTTCGTCAAAATCAACCATGTGAATCTTGCCTATACCACTTGAACCAAGTGCAAAAGCAAGTGAACTGCCAAGTCCACCAGAACCAATAATAGCTATTTTTTTACTCTGGAGCAGATTTTGCGTATCCGCTCCCCACAACTGCACTTGTCTATGAAAATAATCAATCAAAAAAACTACTCACCTAAAAAGATTTAAAACGCTTGACTGTGAAGCATTGGCTTGAGATTGAGCAAATGAGCCGCTTTGAGATAAAATATTTAGCTTAGAAAAGTTTGCACTCTCAGCTGCAAAATCCAAATCTCTCATTTGAGATTCGGCAGAAGCTATATTCACTTGAGTTACAGATGTATTTTTAATGTTAGATATAAGCTGATTTTGAGCTGCACCCAAATCTGCTCTAATCCCGTTTATGCTGTTTATTGCCGAGTCTATCGTGTCTATTGCAGATGATGCTCCTGCTTGTGAGGTAACATCAATTGGAGCGCCTAAAATTGAAGCAGTTTGCGCATCGCCTATTTTGACATTTTGACTTTCACCTGAATTTGCTCCGGTGTGAGTTACAAACGTCCCGTCTCCTGCGCTTCCACCGGTTCCATCAAGCAAGTTGATTCCGTTGTATTTAGTACTTTTTGCTATATCATCGGCTGATGACATTAGCGAGTCTATCTCTTTTTGGATTATCGCTCTGTCGTCTGAGTTTAGCGTGTCGTTTGAAGCTTGAATAGAGAGACGGCGAACATTTTCTAGAATGTCGCCATACTCTTCAAGCGCACCGTCTGCAACTTGTACAAGTCCAATACTGTCATTTGAATTCATGATTGACTGACCCATTGCGGCAACTTGTGCAGAGAATTGATTTGCAATCGATAGTCCTGCCGAATTATACGCAGAACTATTTAACATAGAACCTGAAGCAAGTGCACCTAAACTTTTATTGATTCCGGCAGAATTCATACCCGAGTTTACATTGGCAGTTAAAGCACTAATATTACTGTTGATTTTAAAGCTCATAGCGTACTCCTTTTGTATCTTATTTGAAACTATTATAGCACTAAAATAGTTCTCTTTTACTTATTGTATCTTTAAATCCCCAAGACTTTCTGGCACGGATAATTTCACTATGATTCATATCTACAATCATAAGTTCTTCTTTATTGCCGAGATGTTCTAAAAGTTCGCCGTTTGGAGAAGCCAAAAGCGAGTCGCCGTAAAAACTCCAGTTTTTATTTGCATCTGCATATTCACCGATTCTATTAGCTCTTAATATATAGCAGTTGTGTGTAAATGCACGTGAGAGTACAAGAGCTTTCCATCTCTCGTAAGAGTCAAAAGTAGATACGCTAGGAAGTAAAATACAGTCGATATTTTTTGAGCTTAGATTATTAAACATTTCGTCAAAATGAATTTCAAATCCGCTCATTACCGCAAATTTAAATCCGTCAATTTTAAATATTAGAGGCAGCTCAATTTTTTTTTGTTCATTTGCAAAAAACTTTTCTTCATTCCAATGAGGATAGTTGATAAGGAGCTGTTGTTGATAATATGAGGACGAATTAGGAGCAAATTTGGCAATAGTTTTATATATCTTGCCTTTTTTTACTATGACCAAAGGTGCTATTATGGTTATTTTGTAGCTAGATGCCAACTCTTTTAACACCTTTATCTGATGCTGGGCTTGTTCTTTTATCATACTTACGGAGAGAGTTTGAAGCTCTTTAAAAAAAGGATTTAATATATATTCGCCAAGAAGTAAAACTTTAACACCTTGCTTATTTGCAATACGGATATAGTTATAGAGTTTTGTTGAACTCATCCCTTGCGCACTTAGTTGAAGTACTGCGGCGCGCACTATTTACCTTTTATTTCGGTAATTTTAACTTGTGCTTCTTCAAGTATCTTTTGCGCTTTTGCCAATTCGCCCATACCTTTTTCATAAGCTTTTACGCTATCTGAGAGAGTTATTTCAGGGTTCATAAGCGCCTCTAAAATTTTTTTTGCACTCTCAAGTTTTGATTCAAAATCTTCACTCTCTTTAGCCATTTTGTCTCCTTTTATTATTGGTTATCGTCTTTATGAGCATTTATAAATTTATCAAGCATAGCATTAATTATCTCAATCGTATCTTCGTAAGGGCTGCTTGTCTCTATGAGTTCACTTTTAAAATAGGTAACTGCATAGGTTTTAATATTGCCTTTGCGATGAGTAGTTACCTCTTCAGAGAGTCTTAGTTCTATATTTACGACTTGAGTATCATGTACTTCTTTTGAGCTGATTTTTACTACCAATGTTATCGGGTCAACTTCTCCAAATATAAAGCCACTCTCTTGAAGTTTTGTTTTAATAATTTTTTCTATTTCACTCTTCTCTTCATTTCCTAAAAACGTTGTTTTGTTTGCTAAATATATATTTAGATTTTTTACACCATCAAGTGTGTAAAATGATTCTGAAAACAGCGTATTTACAAATAGAAAAAGAAATAGTACGGTTCTCATAGTTTGTCATTTTGTTTAAAAATTTCAAGAGCTTCTTTTAGATTTAAGAGATATTCATCTTTTTTTCTATAAGCAACAACTTCATATATGCTCTTTTGTGTTTTTGGGTCAATAAAATATACGGCAGGTATCATAACAGCGGCAAACTCTTGTGGGTAGTTCCCTTTGTCGCTATTTTTATCAATTGCTACTGCTATAAAATCTCTATTTACCGCCTCTTTAACTAAAGGGTTTTCTAAAACTTTTCTCTCAAACTTTTTACACCAAGGACAGTAGTCGGAAACAACAAGAAGCATAATAAGTTTTTGTTCTTTTTTTGCACTCTCAAGCGCCATATTGTAGCTTCTTAAGTAGCCGACTCCATTTGCAAACTCATCAATTTGTGCACTGTATAAAAAAGAGAGTAGTACAAATAAAAGTATAAAAGGTTTCATAAGGCTTCAATTAACCTAAAATTTCAGATATATATTTTTCAAACTTATCCACTTCAACTAAAAATGCATCATGTCCGTAATCGCTCTGTATATCAACATAGCTATGATTTTTATTGCCAATTTGAGTTAGTGCGTCACTTATCTCTTTCATCTCGGAATTCTTAAATAGTTGGTCGTTACTAAAACTAATAAGATGAAGCTCTGCAGTAACTTTTTGTAAAGCTTCGCTTAATGAGTCAAACCCGCGTGATAAATCATAAATATTTATTGCTTTTGTGATGTAGAGATAAGAAAGCGGGTCAAACCATTTTGTAAAGTTATAACCGTTATACTCTAAAAATAGTTCAACTTGAAATTTGCCAAATAGTTCATAAAGTCCGTCGGTACTTTTGTACTCTCTGCCAAACTTATTTTTCATAGACTCTTGTGAGAGAAAACTGATATGTCCTGCCATTCTGCCTACCGCCATGCCTGAGAGACCGTTTTTTTTAATATCTTCAATCTCATAGTATCCCTGCTTAAAATCTGGGTCTTTTAGTATTGCTTCGCCTGCAATTTTATTAAAAGCGATAGCCCATGGTTGGGTTGCATGTGTTGTTGCAAGAGAGATGATTTTTGATGCAAAGTTAGGATAACCAATTGCAAAGGCAAGTGCCTGCATACCGCCCATAGAGCCGCCGATAATAGCATGTACGTTATGAATATTGAGCCTGTCAAAAAGGATTCTTTGGGCTTTTACCATATCTTTTATAGTAATTACCGGAAATTTGTAACGGTAAGGGTTATGATGCGGATGTTGCGGACTCATAGGTCCTGTTGAGCCAAAACAGCTGCCAAGAACATTGGTGCAGATTACAAAATATTTGTCGGTATCAACTGCTTTGCCGCTGCCGATAAGGTTGTCCCACCAGCCTGGTTTTTTGTCATTTTCATAAGTTCCCGCACAATGATGAGAACCGGTAAGTGCATGACAGATAACAATAACATTGCTTTTGTCATCGTTAAGCTCGCCGTAAGTCTCGTAAGTTATATCATACGGTTCTAAAATACGTCCGCTTTCCAAATAGAGCGGGTTTGTAAAATGTTCGGTATATGTTTTTAAGTTTAATGACAAATTTTAGGCTCTTTGTTGAAAATAGTAGTGCTATTTTAGCGAAAATCTCTTAAGCAGAGATGTTTTAACGCAAGACATATCTGTTTTTTCCTGCTTTTTTTGCTTCATATAGCATATCATCCGCCTCTTTTAGAAGTTGATTTTTTGGTTTGTTTTCTTCAATATCTTTGAAAGAGAGACCGATACTTATAGATAAATAATCACTCACGCTTGAGTATTCATGTGGAATTTTTAGTTTTTGAACTGAGTCAATAAGAGATTGTGTAACTTTTTTAAGACCATCTTTATCTATATTTTTTAAGATGATTACAAACTCTTCTCCGCCATACCTAGCGACCATATCGAATGGTCTTTTAAGGTTTTTTTGCAGTGTTAGGGCTACTTTAGTAAGAGCGCTGTCTCCCTTTCCATGCCCATACTTGTCGTTATAGAGTTTGAAGAAGTCTATATCTATCATCATGAGAGCAAATGACATTTTATCTCTGATGGACTCTCTATATTTGATTTCAAATTTTTCATTGAAGTATCTTCTATTTGGTATATGTGTAAGTGCATCACACATGGAGAGCTCCTCAAGCATGTTGCTTTTTAGTTTCAAGCTTATATGATTTTTTACTCTTATTTTTACAACAGACGGATTAAAAGGTTTTTTTATGTAATCGACTGCTCCAAGATTAAGCCCATACTCTTCGTCTCTCTCTGAATCATTGCTTGTTACAAAAATAATAGGAATATCTTGTGTCGCCATATTACTTTTAAGAATTTTACAAACTTCATATCCATCCATATCTGGCATAATAACATCAAGAAGAATAAGATCCGGTTTTTCATATCCTTGACATATTTCAAGTGTTTTTTTGGCATTTTTTGCTATTTTTATATCATATTCATCTTTTAGCAGGTTAGATAATAACTCTATGTTGGCAATCATATCATCTACGATTAAGACACTTGCTCTTTTGCTTTTTAGAATTTCCATCTACTCATAATCTCCAATGCTTTATCATATTCAAATGCTTCTATCTCTTTTTCCCACTTTGTCAATTCACTTGCATTCACTAGTGTGCTCAAATTTTTCAAAAGAGAATTTATTTTTTTGGATTCTATCATATTTGATTTTGAAATTCTTTGTTTGATGTCATAAAAGAGTTTTTTTGTCTCCTCATAAGGTAGTTTTTCAAATAAGGCATCGCTCTGCTTGTTCAAAAGAATTTCTTGAATTCTCTCTATAGTACTCTGCAAGGCAACGTTTAATTGTTCCATGTCACCTTTTGTTATTTTTTGTCCTTTTTTATATTTTGTATCTATATTTTTGCAGATTTCATAGAGCAGATTTGCTCTTAAGTTACCGCTTAAACCTTTAAGTGTATGAATAAGAGATGGAGCTCTGCCGTCTTCTTTTGATAGAAGAAGTGCTACATCTTTAAATTCACTTCTAATCTCTTGTAAGAACTTTTTTAGGAGTTTATTTATTAACTCTTCTGAGCTGAAATTTTTTTCCAAATATTCTATATCAAGAATTTCAGCTCTGTTTCTTGGTATTTGTGCAATTCCTTGCATTGCAAAATCAACTTTGCAAAATTTTGCAATCGTCTTGTAAAGTTTACTCATATCTATTGGTTTGCTTAAATGGTCATTCATGCCTGCGTCCGTTGCTTTTTGTTTATCTTCTATCATAGCTGCCGCCGTAAGTGCTATGATAGGTATCTTTTTGTCATGCTCTCTAATGAGCTTTGCCGCTTTATAACCGCTCATGACAGGCATTTGCAAATCCATGAGAATCAAGTCATAACAAGAAGGATTTTCAAAATATTTCTCAACGGCTTCTTGCCCGTTATTTGCTATGTCAACCTCTATTGCTACACGCTTTAGCATCATAGATGCCACTTCTTGATTTATAAGATTGTCTTCAACAAGCAGTGCTTTAATACCACCGAAATTTGGAAGTTTTTTTATCTCTTTTTGTGTAATTGTATCAAAATCAAGCTTCTCCCAAAATGCTACTTCAAATTCTAAGTCAAAGCTAAATGTGCTTCCTGCACCCTCTTGACTCTTAGCGCTTAATTCGCCATGCATGGTTTCTATAATCTTTTTAGATATGGTTAGTCCAAGCCCTGTTCCACCGTATTTTCGAGTAGTAGATGTATCTGCTTGCGTGAAAGGAGTAAAAAGTTTTTTGAGCTGTTCTTCATTGATGCCGATTCCCGTATCACTTACGCAAAAGGAGATGACAGCTCTTTTGTCATCAAGTTTTTCTTTGAGTTTTATATCAAGCGATACTTCTCCCTCATGAGTAAATTTGATTGCATTGCTTATAAGATTGGAGAGAACCTGTGTAATTCTAAGTTCATCCCCTACAACTAGAATAGGTACATCATCTTTTATTTCACAATGAGTACTAAGAGATTTTTTTATAGCACTCTCTAAAAACATAAATTTAAGTTGTTCCATAACATCTTCTAATCTAAAATTTTTATGCTCTAGCTCAAGTTTTCCGGCTTCTATTTTAGAGTAATCAAGTACATCGTTTATGGTTCCTAAAAGTATTTTTGATGAGCTGTTAACTTTAAGGAGAAGATTTTTTTGTCTATCGTCAAGTTTTGTATCAAATAGCAACTCGCTCAAGCCTATTATGGCGTTCATGGGCGTTCTTATCTCATGACTCATATTTGCCAAAAATTGACTTTTGGCTTTATTGGCAAGTTCTGCCTTTTCTTTAGCCTCTTTTATGGCAAGTTCTGCCTCTTTGAGTCCTGTTTGATCAAACATATAGCCTCTTATAGAGGACAGACTATTTTTTTCGTCTCTTACAAAATGTGTAAAATCATAGAACCATCTATAGTCGCCGTTTATTAATCTTAAGCGGTACGATTGCTCGAAGTTGTTTATATTATTTTGTGTGTTGTAGGTAACTTCTTTAGAAATTCTATCTATGTCCTCGGGATGGATAAGGTCTGCATATAAAAATTTCTCACTTTGCATCTCATCTTTTGAATAACCAAGAATGTCTAAGCAGTTTGAAGAAATATATTTAATAGGCCAGTTTTGTGATGCTTCCCATTCTAAAGTCATTACAGGACCGCTTGAAAAAAGTTCTCTCTCTTGCTCAAGAGCGTGTAAAATTATTTTCTTTTCTGTAATATCTCTAAATACGACAATGGCTCCCCCATCGATTGTCGGAGCTACCGTTAGATTGACGGCAAAAAAAGTGCCGTCTTTTTTTATAAAATTTTCTTCAAGCTCTTTGATTTGCCTATCTTTTATGGTTAAATAGATGGGACACTCTTCATGCGAGTAAACACTGTTGTCTAGTTTATGGTGATGAAAAAGATCATGTTGATGGGTGCTTAGAATTTCCTCTTTTGTAAACCCGAGTAGATTAACGGCGCTTTGATTTACAAAAGTACACATTCCATTTTTGTCAACACCGTAAACACCGTCTCCTATGGCATCTATCATGGTTGCACGCTGTGTAACGGATTCATGCTCTTTTAGCGCTATCTTTGATTCAGTTTCTTGAATATGTCTATAGGATTTTATAATATATAGGATATTTCCAAATATAAGAAAAATAAAAATCAAGCTAAAAACTAAAAGAATTAATATAACCTCTTTTTCCAATTCATTTTCACTATCATCTAAATTAGCCAGCAACTCTGCTATCATTTTTTGAAGTAATGTATATTTTTCAAACGATATCGTATCAATCTCCTGTGCATCATTTAATCTTTTTTCAAGTGAAAGTGATGTCGAAATGACGGCATTTTTAAAAAAATCTATATAAACTGCTTTTAACTCTTGGGTTTGAAATTCGTGATGAATTAAATAATCAAGTGTATATATAGCTTTTTTTGAAGAGATTGCCGCTGCTGCTAAATATTTATCATCATTCATGTGAGCACTTCTATAAAGATATGATGCGACTAGGATTACCTCTTTGTCAAATTTATTTACCTGATTTCTATGCAGTAAAATATCTTTGCTTACCTTATTTTCAAAATTGTAGGCAACAAAGAGAGCTGTAAAAGAGACAACCAATACAAATAGATTTGAGATTACAATTTTTTTGCTTAAAGATGTTTTCACTATTTTGCTCTTAAAAAAAGATTTTCTTCAACACTATTTTGAGCATACTCTTCAAGCATCCATTCAGCGAACTTTGCTGCTTGTTTATTGCTTTTTAAAAAAACTAAATTCAGCTCTCTTTTAATAGGATAACTTTGATTTTGGATATTCTCTCTTGATGGTTTTACCCCATCAAGTTCCAAAATTTTTATAGGCAGACCATGTTTTTTTATAGCATTAACAGATCCTAAAGATATATAGCCGATACTATTTGGAATTCCGGCTACCCAAACCATCATGTCGTTATTTGCTCCGGCCTCCCACGCCGAGGTGTCTATCATCTTTGATTTATCGCTGTTTTTTGGATTTTGTGGATGAAAAAGCCCAGTATAGTGTTCAAAGATATTGAGTGTTCCACGGTCTATTCTTTTTGAGAGTAGATGAATTTTTTCATCTTTAGTGTTAAATTTTTTCCAGTTTTTAACCTCTGCCGTATATATCTCTATCAAATCTTTTTTTGATATATTTTGGAGTGGATTGTCGCTGTTGACTAAAAAAGCCAAAGTGTCGTAGCCAATTGTTATATAGGAGAGAGCATTTTTTTCTTGGTTAGTTAAATCTCTGCTTACCATGCCAATTTCTATTTTATTTGATATGAGATAGTCAACTGCATGTTGACTTCCGCCGCCGGATATATTTAGCGTAATACCGCTCTCTTGTTTATACTTTTTGGCAACTTTTTCAATAATAGGCTGTATGGTCGTAGAACCGACACACTTTAACACCGTTTCGCCAAATGCAAAACTAAAGGGCAGTAAAAAAAATAGTAGATATTGCATCTAAAAAGTAATAACTTTATAGTCGCTTTGAAGAGCATTTGTGAGCATCTCGCCTGTGTGAATCGGTTCAACTCCAAGTGCGCTTAATTGTTCAGATACACCGTAATCATCACTGCAAACAACGCATACATTGAACTTTACGCCGGTACTCATGACCGTTCTTACTTTATCCTGAAGTTCTATATTTTCGGCTAATAGCTTTGCCGAAGGCCCCCAAACCATGATAGTCGCTTCGTCCCAGTAGCCTCGCGGCAGCATTACCGAGCCGTACAGAAGTATAAGTTTTTTTGCTACCTCTTCTTCAGAGCTTGACCATACGATTAGAAGTTTGTTTTTCATAAAATAAACCTTATATTTTAATTTTATTGTAAAATAATTAAGCTTAAATTATGATTCTAATGCCTGCTTCATATCCTCTATCAGATCTTTTGCGCTTTCGAGACCGCAAGATATTCTGATAAGACCTGAAGGTACACCGCATGCTTTTAATTCATCTTCATTTAACTGCTGATGAGTCGTTGAAGCTGGATGTGTTATGATTGATTTTGAATCTCCTATATTTACTACAAGAGAGTAAATCTTAGTCGCATTTACTATTTTTACCGCTTCTTCTAAACTTCCTACTTCAAAACTAAGTAGTCCGCTGCATAAGCCGTCTTCAAAATATTTTTGAGCATTTTTATAGTTTATATTGCTTTTTAACCCAGGATAGTTTACTTTTTTAACACTAGGATGGGATTCTAAAAACTCTGCAAGAGCTAATGCATTTTTTGAGTGCTCTCTCATGCGAAGAGAGAGAGTCTCTATCCCTTGTATAAAAAGCCATGAATTAAATGGAGACACAACAGCACCCAAGTCGCGAAGTAGTGAAAGACGTGTACGAAGAGTAAACGGAGGCAAAGGCACATCTACATAAACTAAACCATGGTAAGATACATCAGGTTCATTGAAATGTGCGTAGCGAGGATTTGCACGAAGTTTTTCAACTAAATCATTTCTCTCTACTAAAATACCGCCTATTGCCAAACCCTGACCGGTAGTATATTTACTAGCACTGTGAACCGTTACATCTGCCCCAAATTCAAAAGGACGACATATTGCAGGAGTAGCCACCGTGTTATCAACCACTGTTAAGATACCGTGTTTATTTGCAATTTTTGTAATTGCTTCTATATCTGCTACATCTATGCTTGGGTTTGTTAAAGATTCAAAAAATATAACTTTTGTTTTATCGTCTATCAAACTCTCTAGTGCGTTCATATCATGAACATCAAAATATCTAGCTTCAATACCGAATCTTTTGAGTGTGTGAGTATTTAGAGTTAAACTACCGCCGTATAACTGTTTGGCACATAGTATATTATCGCCAGCAGCAGCAGCGTTTGCAATAGCGTAAAATATAGCACTCATACCGCTTGAAGTAGCAATTGCCGCCGCACCTCCCTCAAGAGATGCAAATCTTTTTTCAAATACGTCTGTAGTTGGATTATTTAAACGTGTATAAATAAAGCCGAGCTCTTTTAGGGCAAATAGATTTGCTGCATGTTGGGCATCTCTAAATTCATAAGCCGTTGTTTGATAAATAGGAACCGCCATTGCTCCACTTGAATCTTTGTCATAGCCTACATGTAGTGCTTTAGTTTGTAAATCCATTTATGTTACCTCATATTAATAATTTTTATAACATTTTAGCAAAAAGATGGTTTATAAATAAGTTTAATTTATATTTTTAAACTCTTTGCCCAGTTTTGCATTACGGCATGAAGTTCTTCTTTTGGTGCTTCCATAAAGTCAATTACAATTTTATCTTCAAATTCGCAGATACCAATGCTTCTTGGTCTAACGGCCAAAATTTTCGTGTTTGGAATTGCCTGTCCGAAACAAAACACTACATTTTGAGCATCTATTAAACCTTCCATAATTGGACCGTTTAAACTTTTTGTATGAGAGTAGTGATCAAAAACTGCTATAAACTTAGCAATAGGGTGCGCTTCAATTTTTTGCTTAAAATACTCAACAGCCTCTTTTGCATTTGAGACACTAATCTCATCTTTTAATAACTCTAAACTAAATACCGGATACTTTTCCATAAAAACTGTTTTTTTCACTCTTTTATTCCTGAATACAAATTTCTTCTTTTTTTATATGTAGTATTGTCTGATAAGCGACAATAGATACGATAATAGTCACGGTAGCTATCATGATATATGAGAAAATAAGTAAAAATATATCGTTACTCTGTTTATACATAAGCATGGTGCTGATTGACATTGCCGCTAACGGAAACACAAATGCCCACCACGAGATAAAAAACTTTATTTTTATGAAGTTTTTGTACATGAAAGTGACCAAAAGAGTAAAAAATAGAGCTAAATTAAATAGTATTATTGCAAAGGTATCTATTACTCCAAACATTTTAAAATAAGCTATAAAGCCCACGGCAGGAGGAGCGATAAGAATAAAAAGTGTGGGCATAAATTTAACTGCCATTTGATTGTGAAAAATAATTCTATTAATAATAACCGAAAATAGAATAATCCAAAAAAATATCCCAACGCTAAAAAAGTATGTAAGAACACCTAAGCTTGAAAAACCTATACCGCCCACAGGCACTAACACGTTACCGACTATTGGTATGAACCATGCAGGATTTGAGTGGTCTAGTTGTTGATTTTGATTTATCCAAAATGAGATAGTATGCATTGTAAGATAAAAATGAAGCAGTGTTCCAGGATACCAAAATGTAGCACTTATAATAGGGAAGCTCTCTTTGTAGATTATAGATAACATCAGCATAGAGATAGATATAGCTGCAAAAAAGTTTATCCTCACAGGGTGAGAAAACTCATTTTTAACAGCTATCTTATATTTAATGAACTTTTTTATGTACATGTAAGAGATAAATATAAATATGATTGTTGTCAAATACATCAAAACTTCCCCGATTATATGAGGAAAGTTTAACCATAAAGAGGCTTTTTGATAAGTAATTGTAAGTCCGCCTAGTCCCATTACAACTGCATACATCATAATCGGAAAAAACTTTAATCTATTATTTTCTTCTGATATCTCCATTTTGACCCTTTTTACTACTATTATTATTAATTATAATTTTAATAAATTTTACTATTTTTTGTAAATAAAGTCAATAATGTTTTTGTATTATTAATCGTTGTATATTACGGCAGTATTTGCCAATAAATCATGAAGGGCTCTTTTGTCATCTCTAAAAGCAACCATTAAAAAGCCGATTAGAAATGCGAATGTAGAAGCGATATAGCCAAAAGAGCGAGTTATTGCTTGTTTGTTGTCAATATCTTGAAAGGTTTTTGCATCGACTATCTTTATATGAACAAATTTTTTGCCCGGAGTTGCACCTCGCCATTTTTTCCAAAAAAGCATGGTTATAATCAAAACCGATATTTCAAAAAGAAGTTCCCATTGTAAAGAAGTTTTTGGTTGATATGCTAATGCCATTTGGGCATTTCCGCTCATTGCATAAGCAACGTTATCTTGATAGATGCTAATATCAAACCAGTTGCCATCACTTAAAAAGTAGATAACAACGGCTATTGGAAGAGCTAAAAAAAGAGTGTCTAAAAATGAAGCGATAAAGCGAATCCAAAATCCGGCGTATCTTACCTCTCTAATATCCATTTCATTTTTTGACATGTAAGACTATATATGATAATTAGGTGCTTCTTGAGTTATGATAACATCATGTACATGTGATTCTTTAAGTCCTGCACTTGTTATCTCTACAAACTCTGCTTTTTCCCAAAACGTAGGTATATCTTTGCTTCCGCAATATCCCATAGATGAGCGAAGACCGCCCATCATCTGATGAACGATTCCTGCAATGCTTCCACGAAAAGGAACACGCCCTTCAATTCCCTCAGGAACAAGTTTGTCTGCTGCCGTACCTTCTTGGAAATATCTGTCGTTTGAGCCTTTTTGCATAGCTCCTATACTTCCCATACCGCGGTATGATTTGTATTGACGTCCTTGAAACATTATAGTATCGCCCGGAGACTCTTCTGTTCCTGCAAGAAGTGAGCCTGCCATGATACAGCTAGCACCTACGGCAAGAGCTTTTGCAATGTCACCGGAGTATTTTATACCGCCATCAGCTATAACGGGAACACCGTGTTTTCTAGCGGCATCCGCACACTCTGAAATAGCTGAAATCTGAGGCACGCCGACACCCGCAACGATACGTGTAGTACAGATTGAACCGGGTCCGATACCGACTTTAACACCATCGGCGCCTGCTATGATAAGTGCTTCAACCGCTTCTGCCGTTGCAATATTTCCGGCAATTATGTCAACTTCTAAAGTCTCTTTTATTTTCTTAACAGTGTCTAAAATACCTTTTGAGTGTCCATGCGCAGAGTCTAAAACTAAAACATCACAACCTGCTTCAACCAATGCTTTTGCACGGTCAAATTGACCTACGCCGATAGCTGCGCCAACAATTAGTCTTCCGAAAGCATCTTTATTAGAGTGAGGATACTCTATGCGTTTTTTAATATCTTTGATGGTAACAAGACCTTTTAAATATCCATCTTTGTCAACAATAGGAAGTTTTTCTATCTTGTTTTTATGCATGATATCTGCCGCATCATCTAAAGATATTTCTTTATTTGCAGTAATAAGAGGCATTTTCGTCATAACTTCGTCTGCTCTTTTAGTCATATCTTTTTCAAATCTCATATCGCGGTTTGTAAGAATTCCTAAGAGTTTATTATGAGTGTCAATTACAGGAACACCGGAAATTTTGAACTCATTCATAAGAGCATTTGCATCTGCAAGAGTAGCATCCGGATGAACGTAAATAGGGTCTATAATAACACCGCTCTCACTTTTTTTGACTTTTTTAACTTGTTTACATTGTGTTTCAATGTCCATATTTTTATGAATAATACCGATTCCGCCGAGTCTTGCCATAGCAATAGCAGCTCTGAATTCTGTAACAGTGTCCATTGCAGCTGAAACCATAGGAATTTTTAATGAAATATTGCGAGTTAATTTACTCTCTAAAGATACTTCTTTTGGTAGTACTTCAGAGTACTGAGGTACAAGTAATACATCTTCAAATGTCAGGGCGCGTTTACGAATTTTCATGGGAATCCTTTTAAAGGGTAAAAGTTATTTAAATTCTGTGGATTATAGCTTTTTTGTGGTTAAAAAGAGGTAAAGCGGTTTTCACATGTATTTTTGTTAAATTTCATCTCTCTTCCAAGCAGTTATCGCATCAAGAAGAGTTTCAAAACCGTTTACTCTGGCGATAATAAAAACTTCATCAAAAACATAACAGCAGATATTGCCGTTTAACTCTAGCATAAAAACGGCATACTCTCCATCACGCACGTCTTTAGATATGACTCTCATACCATCAACAATGTCGTTTATCTCTACTATATCGTCGTATTCAACATCAAGCAGTTTTTTTCCGTCACTAATAAATGTAGCCATTTTTACCTCTTTTGCTATAAAGATTTTGATTAACTTTTTATTGAACCTATCGCGCAAGATATAAAACTTTTAGCTTTAAGACCGCTTTTTATAAATGTTCCTAAAATCTCATCGTCAATAGGGTAGCCGAGAGCTTTTACTTTTTTGCGAAAGAGCAATTCAGCTTCTTCATCTTTAATCTCAAGCGTAACAACTCTAGGCTCTTGTGTCAAATCAACATCAATCTCTCCAAACTCATCTTTTAGAGTTAGTTTTATATTATTTGCACATCCGCCGCATTTGACATGTAAGAGTTTAAAACTTTTTTTCATAAGATATCTCTTTTTCTAAACTAAGCGCACCATCAAATAGAGTCTGCTCCTCATAAGCATTAGCAATCAGCTGAAGTCCTATTGGCATACCTTCACTGCTTTTAGATATCGGAAGTGATAGAGCAGGGAGTCCTGCAAGGTTTATGCTTATCGTATAGAGGTCGCTTAAGTACATCTCCATAGGGTTTGAAAGTTCTCCAAATTTGTTTGCGGTTGTAGGTGCAACTGGAGAGAGTATCAAATCAACATCTTTAAATATTTTCGCATATTGGTCTTTTATGATGTGTCTAGTCTTTTGCGCTTTTACATAGTAAGCTTCATAATATCCGCTAGAGAGTACGAAGTTGCCTAGTAAAATACGGCGTTTTACTTCGTCACCGAAACCTTGGCTTCTAGTCTGGATAAAAGTGTCTTCAAGATTTTTACCGGTTACTCTGTTTCCGTAGCGAATACCGTCATAACGGGCTAAGTTTGTTGTAGCTTCTGCAGTTGCCGTAATATAGTATGCGGAGATATCAAATTTAGCGTCCATTAATTCGCGCTCAACTATTTCATGACCAGCATTTTTAAGAGCAGTTATAGCTAATTCGTAAGCTTTTTTTACATCTTCGCTTGCATTTTCTATATGTTTTGGAAGTATCGCGATTTTTAACTTTCTTGAAGCATCTAGTTTATCACTTACTTTGTCGTTTTTGTTCGCACATGTAGAATCTTTCTCGTCATGTCCGCTTATGATGTCATATAAAATTGCGGCATCTTCTACGTTTTGTGTCATAGGTCCTATTTGATCTAGACTTGATGCGTAAGCTCCAAGGCCGTAACGGCTCACTCTGCCATAAGTCGGTTTCATTCCCACTATACCGCAAAATGACGCAGGTTGACGGATACTTCCACCCGTATCGCTTCCAAGAGCCGCAATAGCAAGTCCAGCCGCAACTGCTGCAGCACTCCCGCCCGAACTTCCGCCCGGAACACAATCTCTGTTATAAGGGTTTTGGGTTTTACCGTAGAAACTTGATTCGGTTGTCGAACCCATCGCAAATTCATCCATGTTAGTTCTGCCAAACGGGCTTAATCCTGCGGCTATCATCTTTTCAATTACGGTAGCGTTATATGGAGCTATGTAGCCTTGAAGTATGTTTGAACCTGATGTAACAGACCAGTTTTTTACTTGAATATTGTCTTTTATAGCGATAGGTACACCATCACCTACACTGTTAACATCTATATAAGCGTTAAGTTCAGGGTCTGCTTCTATTTTTAATTTTAATTCATCTTTAAATTTTGCTAATTCTTCTTTACTTAATTTTAATGCTTCTTTTAATGTAATCACTAGTTTTCCTATCTTTATAAATTATAGTGTGTATTATAGCAAAATGTGTCTGTTTTTTCTTTAGCGGGATTTTTATATTTTTTATCTTACGCCCCTGTGAGTGAATCTCCACTTTCAAAACTATAATGTTTACAAATAAATTGACAATGTAAAAATTTAATAATATAATTCAGTTAGTCAATTTCTGACAAATGGCAACCTTAAATCGAAAGTATAAGGGCGCAAAGCTACCGGTCTAAGGGTATTTACCTATGACAGCGGGGCCGCCAGATAGCTGATATCTATTTGGCACTCTCATAAAAATAAACACTGGAGGGTCCTATGAACGACACAACTACAAATACAGTTGATGTAACAGATACATCTAACACAGATTCCGCGCTTTTAGATTTAACACAAGAAAATACTGCTGAAGCTTTTGTTTCAGAACTTTATTCAAACTACTTATACCGTGAGGCAGATGAAGCAGGTCTTACATACTGGGCAGGTGAAATTGAAAACGGCACACTTTCAGAAGCAGAAGTTAGCCAATCATTTCTGCAAAGCGAAGAGTATTCAGGTAATGTTGAGCCAATTATGAGGCTTTATTATTCTCTCTTAAAAAGAGCCCCTGATGAAGATGGCTTAAAACACTGGGTTCATGAGCATAGAAGCGGCTCTTCACTGGAAGATATTGCAGATTCATTTTTACAAGCTGAAGAAACACAAATGATTTACAATACTGATATGGATGATGAAGCATTTATTGCTTCACTTTATCAAAATCTTCTAAATAGAGCTGAGGTTAATGAATCTGAAATTACCAACTGGACAGAACAACTTGCAAATGGAATGAGCCGTTCTGACTTAGTTATACAATTCAGCGAATCAGATGAAAATATTGTTAATACTGCCGATGAGATTGAAACAAACGTTATACATCACGGAAATTCAAAGCATCAACAGACACAGAATGAACTAACAATTGGAGAATATGCACAATCTGCAGCAGAACAAGTAGAAATACTTTTTCAAGAAGCAGGAATGGAAGATATTAACATATCAGTGCATGTACCATCAGGGTTAGATGGAAAATCACCAAAAGGATTAAATGACAAGTTGCCTTCAGGATGGTTTAAATTTAGCACACAAGATAACCAAGAAACAGATGACAATCAGACATTACCTGAAATCACAGATGACGCGACTGCAGATATTACCGTTACTGGAGTATCTGATGTCACAACATCGGCTGAAAGTTTAATATTGATATAACCAAATTTAATATGAACTCTTTTTTGGCTTTATTGTCAAAAAAGAGTATCAATATTATACCCCTATGAGGAGTGGCACTAAGTTATTTCATTCTTTTTTGGTGTCCATTTTTTTAAGAAGAAGAAAAAAAAGCCTATAAACCCTCAGGGTTTCTCGATTTTTTCCCTAGCTTGACAAATGCTATGCCGATAGCTATTATGACAAATATCACAGCAATTGTTGCTATGATAAATGAGCTATCAACAGGCTGTGAAAAATCAGGCACTTAAAACCTTTGAACATCTTTTACATGTAGTTTCTTCATTTTCTGATTGATATTTCCAGCATCTCGGGCATTTTGCTTTTGTAGCTTTTGCAATGATGAAGGTATCACCATCTACGCTGAATGTTCCAAGATCTTCAGATGTCTCACCCTCAATAACGCCAGATACCACAAACCAGTCTTCAGCCTCTGTTTTATCCATTTTAAGAACACTTTTTGACTCTGTATATAGTACCAGTTCCAGAGTATTTTTTATGACTTTCTCTTTTTTAAGTGCATCTACTTTCTCGTAAAAACTCTCTCTTGCAGTAAACATGTAATCAACGTTGAAAGTAGATTTAACATCTTCTATGCTCTCATAAGTAAAGTCAAAGATGTCCTCTTTGTCTCCTTTGATGATAGCAGGAGCGTTCTCTACAATTTCATCCGCCGTATAAGTCAATATCGGAGCGATTAGTCCAAGAAGTGACTTGACGATAATTGCCATAGCACTTTGACTTGCGTTTCTTTTTGCGTCATCTTTGCCGTCACAATAGAGACTGTCTTTTGTGATATCGATGTAGATTCCGCTTAACTCGTTTACTATAAAGTTATTTAACAAGCTCATACCGTGAACAAAGTTATAACTGCTAAATGATTTGTGAACCCCGTCAAATACGCTTTTTGCTTCGCTTAAAATCCATTTGTCAAGTTCGCCCATTTGGCTATAGGGCGTAATGGTTTTTAAGTCATTGATATTTGCAAGCATAATTCTAAAAGTATTTCTTAGTTTGCGGTAGTTTTCAGAAGTCTGTTTGAGTATTCCTTGAGAGATTTTCAAGTCACCTTGATAGTCGCTTGAAGCAACCCAAAGACGAAGTATCTCACTGCCGTATTCTTTTAAAACAGATTCGGGTGCAACTACATTGCCCTTACTTTTAGACATTTTTTCACCCTTCTCATCAACGGTAAAACCATGTGTAAGAACTGCTTTGTATGGCGCTTTATGCTCGACTGCCGCACTTAAAAACATTGATGATTGGAACCATCCTCTATGTTGGTCGCTTCCTTCTACGTATAAGTCCGCTTGAAACTCCCCTGCATCGTAGTTGCGTGATTTTAATACTGAATACCATGTTGAACCGCTGTCAAACCATACGTCCAAAATATCAGTTACTTTTTCAAGTTCATCAGCCTTATATCCTGCACCAGGATAAAGGAGTTGTTCAGTCGGCATTGAGTACCAAGCATCACTTCCGTGCATCTCAAAGACCATAGCCGTAAAGTTTAAAACTTTCTCATCAAGCAGAACTTCGCCTGTTGATTTTACTCTAAAAAATGCGATAGGAACTCCCCAATCTCTTTGACGTGAAATACACCAGTCAGGACGGTTGGCAACCATTGAATTTAGTCTGTTTTTACCGCTTTGCGGGTAAAAAAGAGTTTTTTCAACTTCATCAAGTGCAATATTTCTTAGTGTTTTCTCTTCGCCGTTTGGAGTACCGTCAACACTGATAAACCACTGTTTAGTTGCACGAAAGATTAGAGGAGTATGACTTCTCCAACAGTGAGGGTATGAGTGCTTAAACTTTGATACATGTACAACACTCTCTCCCATAAGTGCAATTAAATCTTCGTTTGATTTAAAGATATGGCGACCTACAAAATCCTCTGCATTTGGAATTAAACCATCGCGAACGATTGTCTCATCATAGCAACCCGTCTCATCAACAGGCATAATGACATCCAAATCATAAACAAGCCCAATACGGTAGTCATCTTCGCCATGCCCAGGAGCAGTATGAACGCATCCAGTACCGTTTTCTACAAGTACATGTTCACCTAAAACTATACGTGATGTTCTGCCGTTTAGCGGGTTTATAGCTAAGAGATTTTCAAACTCGCTTGCTTTAAAAACATTTACGACTTCGCCGCTTATGATGTTTGATTCAACTAGTGAAGGAAGAAGTTTTTTAGCAACGATATAACCTGTGTCTGTTAGTACATAGTACTCTTCAGGGTTTAGCGAGATACCTGTATTTGCAGGAATCGTCCATGGAGTCGTTGTCCAGATAACCAGAGCTGCTTTAGAGTTTATGGATAGTTTAGCCTTTGCCTCAGACCCAAGTTCAAATGCTATAAAAATCGAATAATCCTCTTTGTCTTCATACTCGACTTCAGCTTCGGCAAGTGCCGTTCTCTCAGCCCAAGACCAAAAAACAGGTTTGCTTCTCTCGATAAGAAGACCTTTTTTTGCAACATTGCAAAGAGTGCGGTAGATGTTTGCTTCAAATTTATAATCCATAGTTACATAAGGATTTTCCCAGTCTGCAATAATTCCTAGTTTTTTAAACTCTTCTCTTTGAATGTCAACAAACTCAGATGCATGGGCACGGCAAAGTTCTCTTATTTTTGCTTTTTCTAAAAGCTCTTTTTTCTGTTTTCCGCCCAGCTTTTTTTCAACTTGCTGTTCAATCGGAAGACCGTGACAATCCCATCCCGGAGTAAAACGTACAGACTTGCCGTTAAAATAGTTATGTTTTATGATGATATCTTTTAAGATTTTGTTTAGTGCATGTCCGATATGCGTATGCCCGTTTGCATAAGGAGGTCCGTCATGAAGAGTAAAACTGTCGGCATCTTTGCGGTTTGCTTTCATCTTTTCATAAATTTTTTTATTGTCCCAAGAAGAGTATCTTTTTGGTTCGTTGTTTATGAGATTGCCTCTCATTTCAAATTTTGTAGTAGGTAAAAGTAGAGTTTCTTTGTAGTCCATATCTATTCCGAATCGTATAAAATTTTTGGATTATATCTAATTAAGGGTTATTTTATTATAAAGTTATTATAAACTAAATAGTACAATGAGTAAAATTATTTTTGCTAAAAGGCTATTTAAAATATGAAGCTGCACCTTCTGTTAATCGGTAACAAATTTATATATAACTCATCTTTGAGAGAGTATATAATCAGAAAAATTGAGCAAAAAGCAGATTTTATAAACTCTATAACTTTTTTTAAAGAGAGTGATAATTCACTGTTTTTGTATTTGGAAAAAGAGCTTAATTCGGTAAACAAATATATTATCATAACCACAAAACAGCACTTCTCAACTATCGGCAAACTGATTTGTACGGTTACGAGCGATAACCAGATTTTAAAAGACGGCACGCTTATTCCATCTAATAGCTCTATATTTGAAAACAACGGTTACTTGTTGTTTTATAAAGAGTCAGTCACGAATGTTTTATATATGGATGAAATGGAAAAGATGCCGGAATTATTGCTTAATTTTGAGGACTCTAAAGCAACTTTGCATCTCTTTGAAGAAGACAGAGAAAGTGCTATTGCCATGCTCTCTACGATAGCTCAGACTTATGATGTTAAAATTGATGTCGTTACTATAGTTGATGAGTGGTTAAGAGTAGATATTAGAAGTAAAAAATATGGAAATATATCTAAGTTTATTAATTCGGCAAAACAGCTTCTTCCAAAAAAAATAATAGCGTCAGCAAATCTGATAAGTTATGTTATTGATAGACTCTACTCATATAACAAAAAAATTGCTTTTGCAGAGAGTTGTAGTGGAGGATTATTGACCTACTATTTTACAAAAAACAACGGAGCTTCCAAAATATTAGAAGGCTCTCTTGTAACTTATTCAAATGGCATGAAAGAGAATTGGTTAGGAGTCAATGAGAATACTTTACAAAAACATGGTGCAGTAAGTAGTGAAGTTGTTTTAGAAATGAGCGAAGGAGTGATGAATGTTAGTAGTGCGGATTATACTATCTCTATTAGCGGAATAGCAGGGGATGGCGGCGGAAGTGAATATAAACCTATAGGTACGGTATATGTTGGCGTGAGAAGTAAAACCGAGCATAGAGAGAGTCGTTTAAATTTAAGCGGCGATAGAAATTATATTCAACATCAAAGCGTACTTTTTGCCGTCAAAATGCTACTCTTGATGGATAAAGAGATGTTTTTTTAAATTTAGCTATTTTTATCTTGACAATTAAAACCTATTTGCCTATAATTTCGACCTCTAAAGAAATAGAGGAAAAAATGTCTTGTTAGCTCAGCTGGTAGAGCATCTCACTTTTAATGAGGTGGCCGATGGTTCGAATCCATCACAGGACACCATTTTTTACATGCGCGGTGGTAGTTCAGTTGGTTAGAATACCTGCCTGTCACGCAGGGGGTCGCGGGTTCGAGTCCCGTCCACCGCGCCACGTTAGTTTAATTTTAAATGGGCGTTTAGCTCAGTTGGTAGAGCGCTACCCTTACAAGGTAGATGTCACAAGTTCGAGTCTTGTAATGCCCACCATTTAAAAACCTTTTGTTTATGAAAGTGACCCTTTCGTCTAGTGGCCAAGGACACTATCACTTCATGGTAGGGACAGAGGTTCAAATCCTTTAGGGGTCGCCATTATTTTTTGGTGTTATACAAATTTAAAAATGGGCGTTTAGCTCAGTTGGTAGAGCGCTACCCTTACAAGGTAGATGTCACAAGTTCGAGTCTTGTAATGCCCACCATTTTTAGTTATTCTTCTTTATATGCGCGGTGGTAGTTCAGTTGGTTAGAATACCTGCCTGTCACGCAGGGGGTCGCGGGTTCGAGTCCCGTCCACCGCGCCACTACCTTTAAAATCTAAAATATAATTCTAAAGACTCAAAATGATATAATATCAGTATGAATAACGAACCAATCACATTTAAATCAATTTTTAAACTTATATTAGACAATAAAAAAGCTCTGCTTTATGGACAGGTATTTACATTTATTGCTATTTTAATCAGCATACCGATTCCTTTGATGTTGCCTGTATTAGTTGATGAAGTACTTTTGCATAAACCCTCATATATCGTAAATAGTATTAATTACTTTTTTGGCAATACGACAGCTTTTAATTATATTGCTATTGTTACTTTTGCAGTAATTTTTTTAAGATTTTTATACTTTGTAGTGAGCATTATAGTCACAAAAATTTTTACTAAAATTGCAAAATATGTAACTTTCATGATAAGAAAAAGATTGATAGAACATCTTAAGATTTCATCTATGAATGAATATGAAACACTTGGAAGTGGCGCGATAGCTTCAAATCTTGTTACTGATGTAAATACTCTTGATAGTTTTATAATATCGAGTGCCAGTCGCTTTGTATCTTCTGTCTTTACTCTCCTTGCAGTTGGTGTCGTTATGGTTATGATTGACCCTGTTTTGGGAATTCTAATACTTGTTATTCAACCTCTTATTATGTTAATAAGTAAAAAGATGTCCAAAAAGGTCGGTGCTTTAAAAAAAGAGGAAAATATTGCAATAGAGGAGTTTCAAAATAGTATCGGTGAGACACTCGATCTTTACGGGCAGATAAAAGCCAGTAACAAAGAGAGCTATTTTTTCTCAAAAGCCGTAGAACAAGCAAATATTATGCAAAAAACATCAAATGAGTATGGTTATAAAAGTGTTGCTTATGAGAGACTATCTTATACTATATTTTTAGCGGCATTTGAGATTTTACGTGCTTCAGGTCTTATTTTGGTAGCATATAGTGACTTGAGTATAGGTATGATGTTTGCGATGTTTAGTTATATCTGGTTTATAATGACACCTGTTCAGGATATTCTCTCAATGCAGTATAGTTATGCTTCTGCAAAAGCTGCAATTGAGAGAATAAACAGGATACTTTTACTAAAAACAGAATCATCAAAAGAGAAAAAGATAGATAGTTCTAACGTAGATATTTTCATAAATAATCTTGACTTTTCATATATAAAAAATAAAAAAGTGCTAAGCGGTATATCGTTAGACATTAAGCATGGTTCAAAGATAGCATTAATTGGGGCAAGTGGGAGTGGAAAAACAACTCTTGCTCAAGTGATTTCAGGTTTTTATGAGAAGCAAAGCGGAGAGCTTAAGTATAACGGTATAGATATAGAAGATCTTGATAAAAGCTCGCTTAGAGAGAGAGTTTTTTTGGTGCTTCAAATGCCTATACTTTTCAATTCTACACTTCGCTTTAATATTACAATGGGAAATGAGAGTATAACCGATGAAGAGATTTATAAAGCTTTAGAGATGGCGCAACTCTTATTTGCAGTAAATGATATGAAAGATGGGCTTGACACTATTGTTGGAAAACACGGTATCAGACTCTCAGGCGGACAAAGACAACGTCTAAGCGTTGCAAGAATGATTATCGCAAACCCAAGTATCGTTATATTTGACGAATCTACATCGGCATTAGATGTTCAAACAGAAGCAAAGCTGCAAACAAGTATAAATTCATTTTTAACAAACAAGACCGTCATTACGATAGCGCATAGGTTAAGTACCGTTAAACATGTAGATATGATTTATGTATTAGATGATGGAAAAATTGTTCAAAGAGGCTCCCATAAGGAGCTTGAGTATGAAGAAGGACACTACATGGAGTTTATAAAAAATCAACTGATTTAGTTTTTTATCCTATTTTTAAATCCAGTATTTATACGTAAGCGAAGCCCAAAATGATATGCAGAAGTTATCGCTTTTTTAAGCAAATAAGCTGTGTATCCTTTTACTTTTATATATTTAAAGAGTTCACCTACGGCATAGTTTCCGCCTAGTGCAACGAAAACACCAGAAACATTGGCATTAAAAGCAAAAGAGTTCTCTTTGTCTATTCGTTTTCTTATAGTTTTTGCTACATACTCGGCACTTTTTTCTGCTATTTGAGCAGTAGGGGGAAGTATATTGCCGTTTTTATCCCTAATTTCTACACAATCGCCTAAGGCAAATACATTTTTTTTATCTTTTATATTTAATTCGCTATCCGGAATAAGCTGCTCAATTTTGTTTTTTGTATAATCAATTGAACTATTTAAATCACTTGCTTTTATTCCGCCCGTAAAAACCATAAAAGAGTAGGGCAGTTTTTGACCGTCTTTAAAGTAGATAAATAAATTATCAAGGTTATTTATAAAAGTATTTGTAAGAATTTTAACGTCAAGTTTTTGCAATCTTTTTTGAGTATTTAAGATAGTATATCTTCCCATTCCAGGTAAAATAGTATCGCTTGCATCAATAAGATATATTTTAATATCTTTTGCCGCATTACCTATAGTCTTGCTATGCACTTGAATTACATGTGCCATCTCAGCAGCAATTTCAACACCGCTTAGTCCGGCGCCGCCTATTACTATATTTATCTCATCTACATGTGAATCTTTGGTATCTAAGAGTTTTTTATATATGATATTTTCAAATTTTTGTCTAAAATTATATGCTCTTTGAAGATTTTTAATACCGTAGCTATGCTCTTTTAACCCATCTATAAATGAAAAAAAGTTTGTTTGCGCACCTGTGGCAATCACAAGATAATCGTAATTTATATCATTTTTATTTAGACATACACACTGTTTCTCAAAATCTATATCTTTTACTTCTTCATGTATAAAATTTACTCTCTCTTTAAAACCGCTACACCAACTGCTTAGATTGATAGCTATATCATGCATATCAAATCTTCCTGCAATATAGCCGTAAGCTTCTGTTTGTAGATAGTGGTAAGGATTTTTATCTATTAGGGTTATACTGACGTCTTCATATTTATATAAAAACTCTACTGCTCTTAGTCCGCCGTATCCACCGCCAATAACAACTACATGTTGAATCAATACTATCTCCCGTGCAAATTACAAAATATATTTAAAAAGTGGATTTTTATAAGAAGTGGTGGGTTCTGAGTGACTTGAACACTCGACCACCCCGTTATGAGCGTAATACCTCAAATATTTACCAATATTTACAAAATCTTTACTAATACCAATTTTAAGAGCTTTGTGAGCTATTTTTCAAAATACAGGCATTAACAAAATTGTACCTTTTTTTTATAAATTTTACTAAAAAAGTGGGGTAAAAAGTGGGGTAAGTTGCTATAATATTATTATGGGAACTAGAAAAGATTATATCAAAACAAAATATACCGGCATATATGTCAAAGAAGATCCAAAAACAAAAGTTAAAGCATATCTTGCTAGAGCAAAAGTTAATGGTGTTGAAATTGAGCAAATAGTAGGTTATTCTAACGACAAATATAAAACAAATCCTGCGCTAGCATATCAAAAGCGTGTAGAGCTTATAAATACTCATAAATCTGGTAAATCAACCAAAAAGATAGATAATCCTACACTTGATCAATTTTTTAATGAATTTCAAGAACTAAGAAAAGAAACTATCTCAAAAAAAAGACATTCAACAATTCAATATTTCTACAACAAATATGTTCCGGTGCATCTCAGAAATCAAAAACTATCATCTCTAACAAGCGCAGATTTGCAAAAAATAGTAAATCAGTTAATAAGTGAAGGTAAAAAAGGAAGTTATATTGTAACCGTAAAAGAGCTTTTTTCTCCACTCTACAAAAAAGCCATAGAGTACGGTATAGTAGAAAAAAACATAACAGACTTTTTAAAATTTCCAAAATATGACAATACTAGATATTTTTCTCTCGATGATGAAAAAATAAAAGAGCTGATGTTAAAGATCATGGATATACCCGATAATCACTATAGAGTTATGTTTATGTTTTTGCTCCGTGGCAGAAGAAGCAACGAGATACGATCTCTATGCTGGGAAGATATAGATATGAATAAAAAAATATATCTAGTTAGAGACTACAATAATAAAATACGCAAAAACCAAACTTATATGCTTGATGATGAAATAATCGAACATTTAAAACTTATAAAAGAAGAAAAAGGGCTAGTTTTTAAATCATCACGAACCGGTGAAAAATACACGGCTATACCTAAGAAGTTCTGGGGGCATCTACAAGCAGAAATAGGTATAAATATGAGAGTGCATGACTTTAGGCATTTATTAGGCTTTACGCTTGTAAACAATAATGTATCACTAGAATCAATACAAAGAGCTTTAGGGCACTCAAATATATCTGTTACACAAAGATACTCAAATCAAAAAGAATTAATGGGTAAACAAGCCGTTGATGTGTTTTTGGGGATTGGTAAGACGTAGTAGTTATGTTAATTTGAGATACATCCATTCATGCTTATTTGTCATGTATTTAAATTTCATTGATTCATAGAATGAAACTAAATTTTTATGCTCTTTTCCACCATCGGGGCGTAAAATTAAATATCTAACCCCCGCAAGTTTTGATATTTCCATTGCAGCTTGAATTGCATAAACTAGAAGCATTTTAGAAACTTTGTCACCAAAATGCTCATATATCAGATTTCTATGTCTATTATCTACAAAAAGATAGTCAATAATTACGGATGGAAAAGTTTTATCATTCAGTTCTAATTCACCTACAGATAACGCTATCAATCCAAGGCTACCTTTTATTGTTTTTGTAATATCCATTATGCTTGTAATTTGTGTATTGCCTAAAGCAGCATCCGAAAATATCTGAGACAATATTGCCTTCTCTCGTTCGCCTCTTACTGGATGAAACTCAAAGGAGTCAATAATTAAACGATTAGACTTTTTACAAGTTAAAGAAGAAAATTGTTTAAAATAACAATTAATCAAATATTAATCTCTGATAATATTAAGTTTAATTGCCATTACATCTCTTAAAAATAATTTTGGGGCTTTTGATTTTTCAACTTGTTGAGCATCATTACCCTTTAATTTAGGGACAGATATTGATTTTAATTGCTTATTTTTTTCATTGTATGAATACACCATTTTACTAATCCCCTTTTATTTAAGTTTAACTACATTGATTATAAAAGTATAATACCATATTTTAAATAACACTTAAATAATACAAAATGCAAATTAATACAAAGATCAAACCCTAAATTTTTTAAGCCTTTAACCGTTTATGATTATATTGATGATATAGATAATAATGATCTAGCCCTGCAACACTAAGAGGAGATTTATAATTTTCCATAATTTCATCTAGCTCTTGTTCTGAAATATTATCTCTTTGAGCGATTTCATCAAGATCAACTTTTTCGGTAATACCATCTTTTAAAAAATAATCATCAAGATTAATACATTGTATAAAAGGTTTAAAATCATTTTGTACTACATAAATAAAATAATCCCACATCTTTTCATTTTCAAGAAAATCTATGATGTCATAAACTATATGTAAACTATCCTTATCATTTCTGGAGGTATCTTGCTTGTTATCAAGCGCAAATCGTGATAAAGAAGAGTAGAAAGGATGATCATGAATACTAAATTGATTGTGATTTACTTTTATAAAAAATAAATATGAAAAATAAAAATCAAGTTGATACTCTGACAATGAATTAATAAATCTCATTTTTACATGTATAAAATTAAAATACTTACTTTTAAATGACTCTAAAAACTCCAAAGATGTATTCGGAGTTTCATACCTCATTATCGCCCCCGTTTGCAAAAACTCTTCAATATCTTCTTTGCTGAAGTATTTTTCAAGCAAAAAAATTATTGGGCGTTTTTCTTTTTTCCATTTATTCACCCCTTGAGGAGTAAATAATAATAAGTTAGAAATGTCTTTGGTCGTTAACATACAAGTTTATCCAAATATTGAAATATTATTACAACATTATAAAAAAAATAATATTAAAACAACATTATTAAGTAAATTTTAAAGGAAACAATATTACAATTGTAAAGTTTAATAAAGATAAAACAATACTGTTACAAAAAAGGTTTTAAAATGCAAGAAATAAAAGATAGAAAAATAAGTAACATAGAGCTAGAGCAAAAAGGATTAATAGTAAATGGGGTAGAGATCATCCCCCCAATACCAGAAAAAACCCAATCGCAAAAACGCACAAAAAGAGAGATAGAGTATTTTAAACTTTTCGGGAGGATATATTATCAGGAGAGCGATTTGATCAAATTCGCAGAAAAAAGTAAAACAAACAGAAAAAACGAAGTAGCATAGCCGCCTTAGTTCTCTCCTCGACCAAAATTTGAGAACTTAAGGCTTTAAAAACAAACAACACTTAAAAAAGCATTGTGTGACTACTATTATAACTCACATATCCTTATTAAGTGCCTAAAAAAATAAAGGTACGAAAATGAATAATGATACTTTTACAGATGAGCAGATGCTCAATTTGATCAATAACTATATAAACAAAAATACAAAGTTTGAGGTTAGCGAGTTTACAGGTGGTTATGTTTCAATCACAATAAACGCGAATAAAAAACAAGATACTTGTAAAGTGGCTCTTTTATTTGGATATAAAAACAGAAATAGTCAAAGTGTTATATTTGAGATAGATGAGAACCTGATATATATTTGGATAAAAGCTATTAAGTTAAAAATACAATCTCTTAAACTTGATAATACAGGGATGGATTTTAATGAAATTAATGGTTTGATGAACACATCGTACGACGTTCGTACGAAAACGCACTGTACCTTACCTCTACCTAATACCAATGTACCAATTACCTTATACCATGTACCTATTACCAAAGAAGAATTTCAAAATTTTAAGAATTTTTTAGATTTGAAGTTTTATCTAGTTGAACATAATAGAGATGATTTAGGAAATCAATTTGTGTATGAATTTGAAGAGATGGAAATATCAATCAGCGACGGTGGTAAGGCATATAGCCGTTCCAGCGGCAAAGACCTCGACCAAGCAACCAATGATAGATTTTATAAATTTCTATACAAGGAGCTTAAAAACGCACATAGGGAGTGAGGCAAGCTTACCCCTTGCCTAAGCCTCAATTCTTTCATTTAAGAGCTTGTATGAGCTTTTAAACGAGAGTTTTAAAACCTCGGGGGGAAATCCCTGGGCGAGTTGCCCAAAAAAAGTGCAGAAAGTAGCCATCAGCTTAGACCTTTCCCGCGCTTCCCGTCGGTACCAGACCCGTCACGATAGCAGTGGGTCCGAAGTGAAGCTATCTTACTTTATTTTTTTAAAAAATTTCCTAAGGAAAAACAACATGAAAAAGTTATTCTATTACTTAAGAGTAAAAACCAGAAAGTATAAACGGGATTGTCGAGGCTCAAAATGACTAGGGAAGAAGAAAAACAGCTATTGGCCGACCTTGTTTTCGCCAACCAACAACTAAGAGACAACCTACGAGAGCTTCAAAAGTTCGACAAACTCACTCAAAAGGTGAGCGAACTTGAGAAAATAGACACAGAGGCGATTGCTGAAAAAATAAACGACGCTAATATAGATAAATTTATCTCCGATATCGCTTACCGAATCAACCTTGACTTAAATAAGGTTTATACAAAAACCAATAATGCGCAAATCGAAGTGAAGGAAGCAGCTCAAAAGCTCAAAGATGGGGCAAAAGAATTAAACGAGGCCCAAAGCGGATTAATGCAATTGGAGAATATAGCCAAGAGCATAACCAAGGTCGAAGAGTTTAATAGGGCGCACAAAGTTAAAACATGGTACGCAGGCATTATAGCCGCTTTATTTTTAGGCGTTTTTTCAGGTTCAGCCCTCACTTACGCCAAGAGCGCCATGCTTGACGAAGCTGCCCCATGGATTGAATTCGCGGCGCAGAACCATGCCGTAGTCGAGCGAGAGTTTGAGACCGGTAAATGGCATTTGCAACTACCGCAAAATAGCCGTGATGTGACAGCTGAATACGGCAAAAATAGCAAAGATATAATCACATTTGCGACCAAACAAGAGGTACAAAGATGAAAACATTAAAAGAATTCAAGGCAAATTCGCCCCCAAAAAGGCGAGTCTCAAAACTTAAAACCATCCAAAACGAGGTATTAGACTTATATAACTCAGATTACCAAGTAGAACAAATTCAAGAGTTCGCTAAATCGCAAAACATAAATGTATCAGTAAGTACCGTCAAACGGTTTTTAAGCAAACTTAAAGCTTCATCAAAATTTTCTTTTACGAACTCATCGGCGAAGCCGATCGAAAAATCACAAGACAACGGCGTAAAACCGCCTAACCCATTTTTAGAAAAAATCAAACAACAAGCACAGGAGTAACCACATGAATAAGATCTATGTTATTACGAATTATAAAGGCGGTGTCGGCAAGACAAACACAGGCGTAGCCCTAGCGTGCGTATTGCACAATTCCGGCAAAAAAGTTAAGTTAATAGAGCTTGACAATAACAACGAGTCTCTACTCTTTAAAAACTCTAAGGTACTTTCCCAAGAAAATATCAAAAGCCTAAAAATCGATAAAAAAGATGAGGCAGTCGCGGACATGCTCTTTGATCTTATGGGAGACCCAGACATGAACTACATAGTCGATATCGGTGGCGGTGATGATACATATCCAATCATCGAGAAACTCAAGCAGGTTAACCGTCCTAAAACATGGATAATTCCAACCACTAAGATTAAGAAATACCTAGCCAACGCAGTTGCAACATATAACGAGATTGACGACCCAGACAACACTATATTTTGTCTCAACATGTACTCTGATTTCTCAAAAATCACAAAAGAGTTTATCTACTTTTTTGGAGATCCAAAAATTGGCATAAAACCATACTCACCAATTTTCGCAAAATCAAGAACAATAGGTATTCCGTTCTCTCATCATTTCGAGATCGCAGCGGATGACGAGCAAACCATCCTGGACTTGGCTCAAATATCAATTCAAACAACTCAAGCCGAAGCCGAAGAAGAGTTTTACAAGGCCGCCGATGGCAACCGTGAAAAATTTCACAAAATGATGATGCTGTATTGGCGCAGCCAAGAGGCGGCTCAAGTTTTCGCCGAGATTGAACAAAACTGTTCAAGTGAGCTTTTGGGGTGAAAAAAGCACAAAAGCTCACAAAAGAGCAGAAAAGCTCACTCAGGTTCACAAAAGTTCGCGAAAAGCTCACAAAAGCTCACTTAGGTTCGCCAAAAGAGCAGAGAAAGCTCACTTATATTCGCTGTACCAATGCCACATTTAAAAAAATGTGGCGGTTTTGGGTGTAATTTGGGTGTAAAAGAGCGAAAAATCAAAAATAAGGAGTAAAAATGTTAGTTTTATATTATGTTGATGTATGTGCTGATGACCCAGATTTTAGTTACGAACTAATCAAAGATATTGTCATAGCCCATCAAGAACAGTATGGCGACTTAGTATTTGTAGCCGGTATATCCGGCACGAATCTTGAAAAAGATTTAGGTTACACGCTTAAAAACAATTTTAAGTTTATGACTTACATTAAGACGCGAATAATAGCTTTTAGACTTTTTTTAGCGGTTCGCAAATATCAAAAAAAGCATAAAAAATGACAACCGTTCGTAAATTAGGTATGGCGCAAGCTTCTACCTATTACAGTAAAGACAACTACTACACGCAAGAGCGAGGAGAGTTTTTCGGCAAGCTTAAAGCCGAGCTAGGTTTAGGAGGCGACCTCACTCACGAGAACTTTACTCAACTTTTGGAGGGAGTTAATCCCTCGACAGGCGAGTCGCTTACTGCAAGTAAAAGCAACAGAAAAAGCAATGTTCCAGCTTTTGATTTTACATTTTCGCCATCAAAAAGTATAAGCATAGCTTATGAAGCAGCCCTTGCAAAAGGTGATACCGTCCTTGCCGAGATTTTGGCAAAGGCTCACGATAACGCAGTTAATTCTGCCTTGTCTAATATAGAGCAAGAGCAAATTAGAGCAAGAGTTCAAAAAAACGGCAAGAGACTGAGCGTAAACACATTCTCTTTAATCGCCGCTAAATTTCAGCACGATATTAACCGCAATTTAGACCCTCAGCTGCATACTCACTCAGTTGTATTTAATATTACTAAGTGTGCCGATGGCAAGTTTAGGGCATTGGATGCTGCTCATCTTTTAAAAAAAGGTTCACCGATTATTAAAAATATCGGGCAGTTTTATAGAGAGAGTTTAAAAGCTGAACTGGTTAAGGCAGGTTTTGAGCTAAGAGATGTTGACAAATCAAAGAGTTTTTACGAGCTTAAAAATGTAAGTGATGATTTAATTCAATCATTCTCAAGTCGCAATATAGCCATAAAAGCAAAAGTCGAGGAGTTAAAAAAAGAGTATCCAAATATGAGTAAATCTCAGTTGAGTCTGCGAGCGTTTTTTAATACAAGGGTTAGCAAAAAAGAGGTTGATCGTGACGAGGTTCGGGCAAAAAATGCAGAGTTGATATCTAAACATGTAAATATCGATAAGTTGCTCTCATCTTTACGCCGAGCAGTTCCACAACAGCAACAGCAAGAGCCAAGCGATCTAAAAACCGATGAGCTTAAAAAGCTTATATCAATCGTAAAAAGTGAAATCTCAAATAAAAAACACCGTACCACTTTAAATGTCGCAACTCAAGTTGCCGCCAAAATAGATACTCCTATATCTATTTCAACACTTTACAATCAAATCAAAAATGAGGAGGTAAAAGAGCGAAAGCAGTTACAAACCATGCACGAGGTACTTATTAATGCCTTACAATCCACTAAGTTAGACACAGAGAAGTTATTTTCAAGTCTCAAACATATAGATAAACACCACATCGAAGAGGTATTAGAAAATGGAAAAACAAGAACCCCAAGTGAGCGAGATAGATTTATTGCAAGCTTTAGTTCAATCACAGGTGAGCTTGAGCGAGCAAAACAGTCTCATAATAACTATGTTGGAGACCTTACTACCACAACCGCAGAACGAGGAGTCGGACGAGGTGAGCTTGAAAGATATGATGATGTTAATGCTAAATCAGCAGGAATTAATTATCCAAGCTTTACAGCTGAACAAATGGCAGAGTACAACCGACGAGGTAATGAAGCAATCGCAAAAGAGCGAGCCGAGAAAACCCAAAAAGGAGAAATTGAAAGATGAACCAGACAGAGTTGATTAATGAGTTAAGTTCAGCAGCGCAAGAACTTGACCATAACCGCGTTTCGTGGATCGATAAACACTATGTAATCGACCTCAAAAACAAAGCTTTGATTTTAATAGAGTCAATTGCAAGATTTGAAGAGCAAGAGCGCGAGGCGGCAATGCAAGCAGCGACAGAGTTTTTAACTGAGATAGAGCCGGTTATTCAATTACTACCTAAAAAATAAAAAGGATTAAAAATGTTTACGAAAAATCAAAAATTAAATTTTATTATCATGGACCCAGCGGGAGGCAATTTTTTGCCACTCATCCCCAAATCCGCGCAAACTCAAAAATTAGGCGATATCGTCATGGACCTATATGAGTCTTTAACGGCAGATGAAAAAAAGGTTATCGAAACCCAAATTTGCAAACTAAGAGCAAAAGGTGTGATATTCAATATGGGTTTGAGCGATTTGAGCAAACTTGAAAAGAAAGGATTATAAAATGAGTGAAAAAAAACAAAATACTATAAAAGATGAAATAAGAGAGCTTGTATCTTTAGCAGGCTTTGAAGAAGCGAAGGGGCTTACGGTTGCTCAAGCGGCTCATCATTTATGTGTGAGCGTAGCGCGTTTACATCAAATGAGGCTGGCAGGAAAGGGACCTAAATACCACAGAGAGGATGGGAGGCTTTTATATTCACCCTTAAGTGTCATGGCCTTTCGTGCAAAAAACTCAATCAACCAAAAAAAATATAAAAGGATTTAGAGATGGACTTCATAGCAAAAAAATATACCATACTTATTAGCCAAGAGCCTATTACACTTTGGATTAAAAATAATCAGATCCAGCAAGCTAAATTCATGGACAAGCGCATCCAATTACAGTTAGATTTGGAGGCTATACGCCAGATAAAGGATCAACCATCCAAGATAGTTAACGGTAACAATCTTGTTTCAAATGAGAATTTCACGAAATCAGTTTCTCAGATGATGAGTTCTCAGCTAAATCTTGCGATCGCTAAAAATGATAAAAAAATCCTCTCAAGATTTGCGAGGAGTTCACTTATACCAGAGCAAGACAAAGACCGCTTTATCGAAGCAATCAACCGTCCAAACGGTTTAAGAGGCGTTTTAGTCCGTACAGTCAATCGAACTAACGCTATCTTCCAAAACATGGCTAAAAAAATTGATAAATTTTTCGATAAGATAAACGGCAAAATTGCTAATAAAGCATTGGATAAACATTTAAGCGAGTACCAGCTTAATTTCGTCAATCGTGCTCCGCCACTAAGTGAGCAAGATGTTAAACAACATGTAGATGGTAAGTTAATGGCACTTGCCGAGCAGTTCCACACTAAAAACGGGATGAATAAAAGACAGGTTCATTTTGAAACCACCCAAGATAAAGTTCTTTTAAATGAGTTTTTAAAAGAAGCGGTAGAAAAAGGGTACCCGCTCAAGGACTCCAAAATAGCTCTCTACAATATAGAGAATCAGTCCCGCAAAACTGCAATCATGCATTTTCAAATTGATAAAAACAGTGAACTTCAGTCTAAAATCGATGATCTCCAAAAAAAGCTAGCAGTTCATCATCAAAAAAATGAAACTTTGCAAGATTATGATGTTTTGATGAGAGTTGAATATAACCTTGATAATCGTTATGAGCTGCTTCTCAAAAATCAAGAGTATCAAAAAATGGATGAGGCTTCAAAAATAAAAACCGAAGAAAAGTATTTATTTCGAGCCGAGCCTATCCAACAGCGTGCGGAGGAATTGCAAAATATTACCGAGCTTGTTCAAGCAGCTCAACCACTCATGGAGACCGTTATTGACAGAACCCCAAGTGTTGATTTTTTCAACTCTCAAACTAAAAAAGAAATCGAAAATCTTTGGAAAGATGCTCAAGTTAAAAATAGAAAAACCGCAGAGCCTACAAGAGATTTTATGAATATCAGTGCGGTTAAGTTTAACGGAGTTTCAGAGGATGCCTTGAATAAGTGGGCAGCTAACGCAAAAAGCAATTCAATAGTCGATACAGCCACCATTGATAAATTCGTTTCCGCTAGTTTGAGAAACGCAGAAGAGCTTGTCAAGGTAGGTGTCATGCTAAGCCCAGAACCAGGTATTTTTAAATTTGCTGATACTCTTGCAAAAGAGAGTTTATATAAGGGTTTTGACAAGACCGTAGGCGAGATTTCAGAGCTAAATAAAGGCAAAGAGATAACCCGTGAAATTGCACCTAAAAATGAACTCAAGGAGCGTCTGGAATCTATCTCATCGCCAGAGAGTTTCCAAAAGATGGTTATGCAGGACGGCAAAATCGACCCCGTTGCACTCCAAGAGTACACGCAAAAAATAGTCTCATTATCAGCTGCAATCCACACCGAAAATAAGGCAAATGTTATTACTCCAGAAGATTTACAAAGAGCGGGGCAAGGGCTTGACAAAAGCAAAGAGCAAAAACAAGAAAAAGTAGGAGGATATGAGAGATGAGCGGTGTAAAAAAATTTTATATGCAATTTGGCAACGGTGAGAGTAGTTTAGAGGCAGAGAGTGATAAAACGCTCTCTCTCAAAAATATAAAACATGAACCAAAAGACCAAATCAAAGATGAGGCTCAAGAGTTTGCCCTTGACGAGACCATGGAAAAGCTTTTTGGAGATATTCAAATTTTAGATGTAAGTGGAGGTATGGCGACAATCGCTATGCCTCTACAGGTTTTAAAGCTCTTAACTAAATTTTCAGAGCTATTAAAAGTGGATGAAATGGAGATAGGGCGATGATGGATTTAATTTTATTTGCTGCGGCATTATTTTTTACTATTTGGTATTTCGACCGAAAACGCATGGAACAAGGGTTTTTATTTTATCGCAGACCTCTCTTAGCTCCGAGAGGTACATTTGGTTCAGCTCCAAATCCTAAAAATATTATACAGGGTTACAAATGGATTGATTATAGAGATTTAAAAATTAAATTTAAACACGATAAAAATACAAATACGGTTTACCTTGATAATTTTAGGTTTTTTGATCATTTCGTTGAAAAATCGAAAATACCGGAGGGAGTTAAAAATAAAATAGAGAAAGAGACGGTTATATCGCTTGACGCAAACAAGCTCACGCAGGGGGTATGTATCTTCGGAGCAACCGGGACAGGTAAATCTGAAATGTATTATTCTCTTATCACCCAAAATTGGTATATGAGAGCTTTAATACATGACATTAAACAAGATTTTATCAAGTTTTTTTATAAAAAAAACAGAGATATAATCTACAACGGCGGGCTTGATGAGAGATCTCATATTTGGGATTTTATGAGCGAATCACCACACATTCAGCAGGCGTTCTTCACTAACCTCCTTTCTTCAATGCTAGGCGAGAAAAAGGACTACTTTTCACAAGCTGCTCAAAAGAGGTTTACAGATACCACAAAAGCTATAGTGTCTATCTATAAAGATGAGTCCACAGAGAAAAAATGGATGTTATTCTTAACTGCGATCAAAGACCTAATTGCTTCTATGAGTAGCGGCGAGAGCAAGAGTGACGGCGACGTCTCAAAAACAATGGATCAAATTTTAGAAATATTTGAGTTGTCCGCATACTTTATTATCAAAGGGAAAAGAAAAACTTTTGTTATAGAAGATTTCTTTAAAAGAGATTCTCAAGCAAAGCTCTATCTATCAAACATAGAAGCTTATAAACCAGCTCTAACACCTATCTTTACAGGGTTTATAGCGGCGTTCACTATGGTTCACGCTAGTTTAGACTCTTATGCAGCCAAAAAAGGAGACTACACATTCTATTTGTTAGATGAGTATTTGGGGTTCTTAAATTACCTTGATAAAGACACAGTAGATAGAATTCACTTAAGACTTAGAAGTTATGGATGTTGCCCTATATCTGGTTTGCAGAAATTACCAGAAAAGCAAGAATTAAAAGACACCATTCTCTCATCTAACTATCTTCTTATGTATTTTGGCGGTAGTGGTAAAGATGTTGTAGATAGTTTAAGTGACAAACTTGGTAAAACCGAATATTGGTATGAGGAAGAAAACCTAAGTGTAGACCACAAAAAAAATAAAAACAGATCATACTCTAAGCAACAAAAGAGCATGACACTATTTTCTAACGATATGATGCACGGTTTGGGAGAGAGTTATTCTCACATCTCTTTCTTTCCGTTGCTTACAACAATTTATAGAGGATATACACCGCAAATTCCACTCAAACAAATAGCAGAGGATATCGTAGCTACAAATATAGATGAGTTTTATAAACTCAAATATAAAGACTTTACCGTTCGTGAAGTTTCAAGTTTTGAGGAGATTTTCGAGACTCAAAAGAAGCTCTCTAAAATTGAAGAATACAAGTTGTGGAAAAAGTTCCAAAAGACCGCTGAAAATAAAAAGCCCAGCGATGATGATCTGGCGAAATTCAAAAAAGAGAACAAACTTGAAGAGGTTGATTTAGAGCTTTTATTTAAAAAGTATATTTTAGATAAACAGATACTCGATAATAAAATGAAGCTTTTTAGCTTAAACGAGAGAGTGGAGCTTAACGGCAAATGGCAGAAAATTCAGGGTGACCCGGAGCAAGAACTTAAGTTTATTGAAGAACATAACCTCTTCGGTGCACTTCCGGGCTTTTTTGACTTTAAAACTAATAGCGGCGAAATTGATTTTGATGCGGAGAATTGGGAATGAGTAACAAAAGATACACAGATCAAGAGATAAAAGCTTTTATCTCAAAAACAAACGAGCTGCTAGTTTTGCAAGACCCTCTTCCAGTCTTGCAAGATCTAAAGATCGATTTTAAAGAGAGCGGCAATGATAGTTACAAAATAAATGTCCGCGGAGAAAAAACAAAGTCAGCATATATCTCTTTAAAAAAATCAAAGTGGGTTTACCGTGATTTTGGAAACGGCGGAGGGCATGGCTCAATCGTTAATGTTGTTATGGATTATACAAACAAGCCATATAAAGAGGCTCTTAATTACTCTTTACAGACTTTAGGCGTTAAAAATTATCTTGAAGAGGCTCTTAATTCAAAACAGCAAGACTATCAATTATCTCAAGCAGACCGCGAGAGAATTGCAGCTCAAAGAGAGGCTAATAAAACCCGTGAGAGTTCTCATCCTATTTCAAGAGTTACAAGCGTTTATGAAGTCTCTTCAAATCAAAATGCAGTCGACTATTTGGCAGGGCGAGGTATTGTGAAGATCCCGCCGCAACTCAAAATTATCAACGGCGAATACGAAAACAAAAATGGAGAGCTTAAAAAGGTTTACGGTGTGGGAGTTTTAACCAGAGACGGCAAGGGTGGAGATATTCACTTCTTACAAAAATTGGGCGACCTCAAGAGTATGAGTTTGGGGCAAAGCGATATCTCTTTTTTTTCAAACCCCAATTCAAGCAAGGTATGCGTTTTTGAAAGTAAGCTTGATATGGCTTCTTTTTGGCAGCAAATGCCGTTAGATGGAGTAAATATCATTATTGCAAACAGTGTATCAAATGCTCTCAAGGTTGCAGAAGTGATAATAGAAAATAGTTTTGAGCCTCCAATGATATTTAACCAGAATGACTTAGCCGGATATAAATTCACCGCTCAGATAATGCAAGAGGCGAATATACCAGAGGTTAAATGTATCAAATACGACATCATGGGCGAGTACAAGCAAGATATTAATGATTTACTTCTTAAAGGCGAGAAAATCGCAGATAGAATTGAGACAAGAGATAAAGAATTTTTCGAGAATATAGCTACATCTTTGGAAGCTATCCAAAAAGCTCAAAATAGCTCAAAGATAGAACCTATGACAAAAGAAGATTTACAAAGAGCCGCTCAAGGGCTTGACAAAGCAAAATCTAAAGAGCAAGAAAAACAAGTAGGAGGATATGAGAGATGATATTTTCCTTTACCCATAACTTTAAGCTCATAGCAGCACTCAAAGATCAGACCGCACGACATGTACAGGAACTCAAAACTGATGATGAGAAGATGTTGAGAGTTATATCAAGTACTGGAGAGGCGCTTTATCTCAACGAGATAGAGTGCTTTATAGTTAATGGCACGCCCAGAACTAAAAGAGAGACTTTGAACTATCTTGACACTATTTTTATATAGGGGTTTGTAAAAGAAAAAGATTAGAGTCTATCAGCAAGATCTTTTATTTCTTGTTTGATGCTCTCTAATTTTTGGTTTTCAATGTAAATATTTAAAAAGGGTTCTATCCAAGATGCAATCGGAGTACTCCTACCATATTTTGTGACTGTACTGTACGGTATGCCGACAAGCTCAGAGAAATCTTTTAAATTAAGATTTGCCTCTTCGAGCTTGTTTTTAAAGTCCTCTAATTCCATCTTGCTTTACCTAAATTTTAAATATTAGGAATTATAGCATAAAAATATCCGATTCGGTAAATAAAAGTATAATAAATTACTAATTCAGATATAAAAAGCTTGACATTATATATCTGTATTAGATATAATGTACTAAATAAATTGCTTAATCGGCAAACATAAAGGAGATATAAATGGAAACATCGTTAATTAAGTACCATAGTTTTATGAGTTTTGCTTTTTGGTTTTTACCTTATCAAGTAAAGCAAAAAGAAGTTTTAGTTAGCAGCACTACGGCTCAAAACATTAAGATTAAGAGCAATGTATATGAGGGTACAGCTACCAAAATTAACAAGTATCTCTCTTATCTTTACCGTTACTTGTTTTTGGTTCTAGCGGCGGTATGGCTTTTTCCTTACATTCAGGCTGACAAACACATGATGTTCTTTGGATTAATAATAGGTATGTTTACACCTCTAGCAATGGTTAATTTGGATGAATTTTCAGCTAAAAAATATGTTGTAGGTTTTGGTGTTGCAGTAGCTGCTGTTGCGCTAATAGCGGCGGGAATTTTACATGGAGCGGATTTTGGTGCTAAGACACTTGCTATTTCAATCCATTATTCTTTCTTTTTCTATTTGGTTTATGCGTTTGTTTTAGATTTTATAAATTTTAAAAACAAAGATCTCTATTGTGTCTGCGATCAAAAAATACTATTTTACAAGGGGTAAAAAATGGAAAAAAGATTGAAGTTGCGACTTGTCGCAGGTTTTACAGTTATTGCTGTTGCAATAACTGTTTATGCAGGCTATTTAAAGGCTAATGAGGAGCCTTGTGAGCTAGTGTACTTTAGCAAGGGAAAGTGTGCTTGTAAGTCCTCTTTGCCAGCTTCTGCTCTTAAAATCATAGAGGAGAGAGAGGCAAATTTAGCTAAATATTTTGAGGAGCACCCCGAAATAGAACCAATTAAAAGGTGTCAGCAATGAAAAAGCTATTTTTAATTTCACTTTTTACAAGTGTATTATTTGGTGCAGAAGGTTATCAGGCGACATACTCAAAAGAACAGATCATGGAGGATTTCAAAAAAGGCGATGTAGGCAAGTATAGAGCGGATACCATGGCTACATTCTCAAGAGAGGAGCTTGTTAAAAGGGGTGTTATCTTACCAGAGACCAAACTCTCCAGTAATGACACTACTTTTAGTTGTGGATCTTTTGTAAATAGTGATGTATATACTGCAACAGTATATCGCATGGATCCCAAAACGGGCGCGGCAGTTTGCATGTACGCCCTAAAGGATAACTTATACAACCCTTTGGGCTTGTTCTCTGTTTCATTTCCAAAAATAGCAGAGCAATTCAAGTTAGATCAAGCGGCGGCAAAAGCAGAAAACGCTTCCGTAATGGATTTTTTAGATAATCGCTACAAAACCTTAATCGAGAGAAAAGATGCAGTGGCTCAAACTCAAAGTGTTCACGGCGGAGAGTTTTTAACTATTCCTCAAATGCTGCTATCTGCAAATTTAACAGATACCGACATTATTAACATCGACGGCACAAAGGCCTCAGGGAAACTTCAATTGCAGGATCAGTACACAGCAACCATCTATAGCGATGAAGTCACCAGCATAGACAACGCAGAACTGATCAAAAACAACGCTGCTAGTTTGTTCAATATCTACGGTGGGCTTTCTAACTTAGCCGTTGAACTGATGCTATATCTTGCCGTTGTAATCGGTGTAGTTTCAGGGGGCGGTATTCTTTTAAATCGTTTGTCAAAAGCCACTGATAAAGAAGAACAAACCGAAAAATTTGCAAAAGTTTCGTGGGGTTTTGGATTATTGCTAGGTATCCTTCTTTTACTTCCCTACAACGCAAATGACGCGACGGATAGCACAAATACAGTCATGAAAACCCATATTCACGACTTTGAAAAAGTTGGTTACTACTTCGGGGATGAAATAGCAAATCAGATGAGTAAAATTATGATAGATAATACCCTCACAGAAATTATCGCAAATGCAGGTATTGCAAACTCTGATCAGGTTGTAAACTCTTACGCCATGATGAAACAGTACGAGAAACTAGAACAATATGCTACAAATTTACAAACAGAGTGTTCTAACATGTATGACTCTAGCAATATGTTAAATGTTGATAAAGTTTCAATATACAGTTCAAACGGCAATACGATCTATCCATCTAGTGAATTATGGGGTTATGCCCTCTCTTGGAGTCAAAGTGGAGGGAAGGATTATTATAACCTTGCGCCTGAAGGGCTGAGGCTAGACGGCGGCACAAACGATACTTATGCTAAGTATGCATTTAGCGCTTGCGCAGGAATAGATCACCTTGTTTTTAACTATAAAAATAAGAAAAAAGATTATCAAGTAGCTTACGAAAAGAGCACCTTTCGTTACGATATAAATGCAGAGCAAAAACTAGAAGTGTTAGAGAACTTGATTGAATTCCAATATTCGCTCTACCGAGATTGGGGTTATTTAAGTGTGTTGGCACTTGGTGTGACGAAATTGCAAAGTGATGTTATTTCTAATCTGTATGCAGAGGAGAACAATCATATCAAGAGGTTGAATGATGAGATCGGAGGCGGCAGTATGTTTAATATTGCATTGCACAAGTTCGTGAGTTCACTCCCGTATGGGTTGCTTCCAGGGGCGCAAAGTGTATACACCTATGTTGAAGGCAATGCTCACATTTTAGGCGGTGCGGCAGGTATGGCAGGCGGTGCTGCTGTTTCAGATGTTTCAGAAGGATGGCTAGACCAGTTTGTGGGCGGGATTGTCGGCGGGGTTGTCGGGGCAGCAAGTAGTTATGTGGCTTCTAAGCCGATAGCGTATTCTTTCACCGTTATTTATGTTTTGGCTCTGCTAAGCGTAATGCCGGTTTTAGCAATCTTGATATTTGGTATAGCTAGATTTATAATCATTTTCGCAAAGATATTAATTTTTCATTTTGCCGGACTCGTTCTGCTACCAGTGCTTTTTGTAAATAAAAACACAACTCTTATGAAGAATTTTGGTAAAAAACTATTAGTCACAATGCTTGAAATTCCACTGTTTGTTTTGGCGATTTGGCTAGCTGTTACGGCTCAGGCAATGCTGCAAACGATAGCAAATACATTTAATAAAAACATCATAGCTGGTTTGGTTAAAAACAACGCTATTTCGAGCGGCACAACGGCAAAAGTCGTAGGGGCACCTGATATCATAAATAATGCCTCAGAGAATATGAATTTACTTGTGATCTACTGTGTCGATGGAGTAAGTTCGGTTGCTGTTTCAATATTTAGCATAGTTCTAATATATGGTATTATCAATAAAATGCACACAGCGTTTATTGAGGCAATCGATTTACAGGGCGATAAAGTTATGGATAGTCTCACAGATCAGTTCGTCGGAGAATCAAAAAATTTCGGAGGGAGATTATAATGAAAAACAGAATGAATAATTTTGTTAGAGAAGAGCTTCAAGCTCTTAATGAAAACATAGAGCAGTTTACTAATACACTGCCACAAAATGAGAGCCTTTCGGCTCTTATTGGAAAACTAAAAGAAGTTAGAGATACTATCTCTCAAAATACACTGCCAGCAAAAGCTAGAGACGGACTTCTGATGTCTCTGCCTCTTTTGTATATACAGATCAGAAAATTAAATTTGAAGCAAGGATAAACATGAAAAAGAGGAGTAAAAAACCATCCTTAAATCAAATTCAAGGGAGTGTACTTAAACATAAGTACGCTTTTCTGGCAAATAAAGATTACATATTTTCGGCAGAACTCAAAACTGCTGAGGAGTTAGAAAAGGAATATGGAGTTAGAAAACCTTGCGCCGAGGAGCTTGAATTTTTTAAGTGCAATTGTAAAGAAATCATATATACACCGATTGTAACGCTCACAAAAGAAGATGAAGAGTATTTAGGTAAAGAGTATGAAATTGAGCTTTGTGAATCCAAGGATAGTATTTATGTTTACACACATCCGTCATGTTGCCGTGTTATGGATCTTGCGGTAATCAAAAAAATTACCGATAGAAAAAAATTCTCGAATACAATTAAAAAGCCGGCAAAAAAGCTAGCCCTGCAAAAGCCGGAAAAAGTAAGAAAGAAAAAACCACCAGTGGATAAAGAGTGGGCTCAAAAAAAATATGTTGCACAAAGATACATTGAAGATCTAGCCCATGAGACAAGTCTGTTGATTGAAAACACATTTCCCGAAACGGCGTATGGATATTTTCTTAATAACTTAGAAGAGTTTTTGCGTGAGGGCGAAAGTAAAATCACATCTCACACAAATCTTGAAGACTATGTTAGTAAAGGCGGCGGGGCGGTAGATGCAAGTTCTCATAAGGGTAATCTGATATTCGAGGATGTCTTAAACTATATGGCAGTTTATAAAAATAAAGCAGAAATAATCTATGGTATTGTCTCTGACGATCCACTACCTACATTTTTTGTTTGGAATTATATGTCGCATGAGCAAAGGGAGGAGTATATAGTAAAGAGAGAGGAGAGAAAGAGGAGTATATCGCCAAGAGAAAGAGAAGAGAGAAAAACTCTCTTGCACGAAATAAAAGCCTTTCGGCTCTCATTGAAGGAGCCAGAGACGGACTTTTGATGTCTCTACCTCTTTTGTATTTGCAGATCAAAAAATTAAATTTAAAACAAGGAAATTAACATGAGTTTATTTTATAAAAAATGCGGATGCGGTGCTACAGTTCACCGCTCAGCGGAAAAGTGTCCTAGTTGCGGTAAGCCAAAATTCAAAGTGCCGCAGTTCTTCATCAAAAATGGGCTTTTAATTGTCATTTTTTTTGGCATACTTATTTTTTACAGTAAATAACTTTTTATGAGCCTCTAACGGCTCATAGAGTTCAAAAAAGAAAAAATCAAACTGCTGCTACTTCTTCTTTCTTCTTCTTCACTTTCTCAATCAAATTCACTTATAAAAAAACGACCATTAAAATATTTGCATAAAATATATAAAAACGCTTAATTTGTTTATACCACTACATCATAATATACGGCTCATCCTAAACTTTGATAATGTACTCTTGATTGGATGGCTTTATTAATATCATTAATAGCTTTTTCTTTTGAATCAAATCGTCTAAGCTCACCATTAATCATTACTTCATAGTAAATTTTTTGTCCTTCTTCTACTTCCTTTATATTGTAACCTTGATACATCATATTCTTGTCCTTATAATTTTTTTTACATATAATATTATCTTGTATATCTTTAACTTAGATTATGTTTTGAGTAATATGAGTTATTTATATCAGTCACAAAAGAAACTATTTCTTCACAAAGTGGGGTAAAAAGTGGGGTAATAGGTTTTTGGCTTATTTTATTTTTCTTTTAAAAAGTCTTTGAAAGTTCAATATTTAGGGAGTTTGTAAGTGGTGGGTTCTGAGTGACTTGAACACTCGACCACCCCGTTATGAGCGGGGGGCTCTAACCAACTGAGCTAAGAACCCACTGTTTGTAGGACGGAATTATACTTTACCTCACCTTAGACTTTTCTGATTTTTATGCATCTTTTATTCTGAAAACAACAGCATAAAGTAGAGGAACATATACAAGATTTAATACGGTTGCCCAAGCGATTCCAAATCCAAGTGAAATTGCCATTGGCTGAAGTATCATCGCTTGACCTGAAGGAAAAAACATTAATGTTGCTAACCCAAGAACGGTAGTCAATGATGTTAAAATGACAGGTCTTAATCTTGTTTGGGCTTGTTTCATCAGCTCTTCCGTGTTTCTTGCGTTTTTAATAAAACTAACAACAATAAGCCCATCATTTACTACAACACCTGCTAAACCTACTATTCCTATCATACCGGGCATAGTAAGGTTAATGCCCATGACTGAATGACCAATAAATACACCAAGCAAAACAAGCGGTATGGTGCTTATGATAATAAGTGATTTTTTTATAGAGTCAAAAAGCCAAACAAGAGTTATAAAAATTAAAAATATTGCTATTAATCCTGCTTGCAACATCTCTCTTTTATTTTTGCTGTTCTCTTTTTCTTCGCCTTTTATATCTATTATACAGCCATCTGATTTTAATTTTGTAAATGTCGGTTCTAATATTTTCATAACTTCTGCAGAAGTTATTATTTTTTTGTCTAAAGAAGCAACTACGGTTCTAATTCTTTTTCCATTTTCTTTTTGAAGTGCAACAAATCCTTGAGTCACAATAAAATCACATACTTCACTGAGCAATACAAATTTATCTAAAGAGGGAACTTGAACTTCTATATTATTTATAGAGTTTATCTGTTCATTTATCTGACTCTCAATTTTTATGCGAACAAGACCGCTTTCATTGAACATTTTGCCGTATTCACCCTTTAGGTAATAAGACCTAAGCTCTTTTGAAATATACTCTTCGCTGAAGCCTAACTGTTGACCATACTCATTTACACGAAGTTTTAACTCTTTTTCACCGAGTGTCGCGTCATTTGATACATTGCTGATACCATCGATAACTTTTAGTGAATCTTCTAACTCTTTAATTGATGAAATGATTTTTTGTTCACTTTGACCGCTTAGACTTATCTCAATATCTGAAGCTACTACACCTGCTCCGGGAACTTTTACGACTATCTCTTCGTATATCAAGTTAGTGTCATTTTTTAAATCTCTAAATGGTTTTACTACTCTTTCAACATCTATGGCAATTTCGTTAGCGGCTCTTTTTCTTATTAAACTCTCTTTGTTATACTCAAGAGATAAATATGGGCTTAAATATTTATCAAAAAAATTATCAGGGGCACGCTCTTTTAAATCAATAAATATATGAAAAAGATGATCACCGCTCTCAGCCATGTTTTTAGCATCAAGTTTAAAACCTATTATTGATGTAATAGATGATATATCACTGCCATGTATATTATTTAACAACTCTTTTTCCAGTGCTGTTACTTTTACTTCAGTATTTTCTAAATCATTATTTATATTAACTTTTCCATATACATAAATTTGTGTGGTGTCAAAGTCCGGAAAGAGCTGGAATTTAGAGTTTTTAAATAAAACACCGGTTATAGACAATATTGTAACAATAATAATTATAAGAGATAGATGCTTTTTTTTAAAGAAAAAATGAAGAACGGTGTTGTGCCAAGATGATAGTTTTTTCCAAATTTTTTTTGTAAAACTCTCATTATGTGATATTTTTAAAAAATCATGTGCATGCAACGGTAAAAAATAAAATGCTTCAAACAAAGATGAGAGGAGAAGCACTGTTATCATTATCGGGATTATTTTTATAAACATTCCCATTTCGCCCGTAAGTAAAAGCATGGGCAAAAATGCAAAAACAGTAGTAAGGGTAGCCGTAAGAACTGCAGGAAACATCTCCTGCGCACCTACGATAGCAGCTTCTCTTTTCTCCATACCGTTTTCGAGATGTCTATATATATTCTCAGCTACTACGATAGCTTCATCTACTAACATCCCAAGAGCTATAAGCGCGCCAAGAAGAGAGAGCATATTTAGACTGTCTCCCATAATTTGTGTTGCGATAAGTCCAATCATAAAACTTACGGGAATACCCAAAGCAACGACTATAGCTATACCGCGGTTTATAAATATTAACATGGCTAAAAAAACAAGCATCAAACCAAATATTATATTTGCAACAACTGTATTTAGGCGGTTTTTAATCCATATTGACGTATCAGTATATATTTCGTATTTTAAATTAGGATTGAGTTTTGACTTCTCTTTTAAATGTAAGCGAATCTCTTTTACCAACTCAATTGCATTGCCGTCTTTTGATTTTGCAATATTTATCGATATATTTCTGACTCCGTTATAGTGAGAAAGTTCAGACTCATCGCTAAGTTTAAATGAAACATCCGCAATATCTCCTATGCGAACTCTGGTATTTCCGACACCAATAATGGTCTGTTCTATTGAATCTTTGTTTTTTTCTCCGTTGTAAGTAGAGATGTATAGATGGGCTCCCATCTCTTTGATTGTACCGATTGGAAAAACAGAACTAATATTTCTCAATGATTCTACAGCCAAGGCGGGTTTAAGCCCAAAAGCCAAAAGTTTTTGTTCATTGATTTTTATAACCAACTCTTCATCCGCGTCACCGCGAATTGTAATTTCGCTTAGTTCTTTAAACTTGCTTAGTTCACTTTTTAACTCTTCTGCTTTTGCTAGAAGTTCCTCTTTGGGTTTGTCACCAGCTATTGCAATAAGAGCAAGAGGAAAAGTATTTAGTTTTATTTTTGCAATAGGTTCAGCCATATCCGCAGGTAAATCTTTTTTTACACTACTTACTACATCTTTAACATCATTTAAAACGCTGATATTGTCAGAGTTTGGTTTAATGTCTGCTATTATCGAAAATGAACCGTTTTTAATAGTAGTTTTAATATCATCTAGCTCATTTATATTTTGTAAATCGTCTTCTATTGTTTTAACAACCATCTTATCGAGTACGTCTGCTGATGTTCCGGTATATCCGCCTAAGATGGTTATTTTATCCATGTTCATCGGAGGAAATATCTCTTTTGGTATATTTATGTAAGAAAATATGGATAAAACAAAAATGAAAGTTAGTAAAATATGATTTAAAAGTGGTTTGTCTATGGCAAACTCTAAAAAGCGTCGAATCATTAAATCTCTTTAAAAAAGTGTATCAAGTATTCGATTTTTAAATCGTATCGACTCAACAGAACTGCCGATTAATCTATTCTCTTCTTTTAGCGTGTCATACTCGCCTTTTAGTTTTGATATATCCCTGCTTATAAAATATATCTGTTGTTGAATATATATTTTTGGAAATAGTACTACTAAAATAAATAATATAGTTAGTAAAACAGATACAAGATGATTTGTATCCACACCTTTTTGAGGGTTGAGAACTAAATCAATTTCGTCTAAAAGTTCTAATTTATCATTCATCTATATTTCTCATTTCAAAAACTCTCATTTTAGCGCTTCTGCTTCTTTGGTTTTCTTTTAATTCATCATTTTGTGCAATTATAGGCTTTTTTGTTAAAATTTTCCCCAGTGAATAGTTATTTGTACATGTACATCTCATTGCCTCAGGAGGACAAATACAACTGTTTTTCCATTCGTTAAATCTGTTTTTTACGATTCTGTCCTCAAGAGAGTGAAAAGAGATAATAGCTACTTTCGCATTTGGAAATTTAGCTTCTTCAATAGTGTTTAAAAGTGAATTTAATTCGCCGAGTTCATCATTTACCTCAATACGAATAGCTTGCATTAAAAGTGTTGAGGGGTGGATTTTTTTTCCAAAAGTCATCATATGTTTTGTGGCATCACTTAACTCTTTTGCAGAAGAAAAGGGACGGTTATTTACTATAAAAGATGCTATTTTTTTATAGTTTCTAAGTTCACCGTACTCTAAGAGTATTCGTTCTATCTCATTTTGGGAGTACTCATTTATAACTATCGCGGCACTTAAAGGTGCATTAGTATCCATTCTCATGTCAAGATTTTCGCTTGAAAAAGAGAAGCCTCTCTCTTTTTGATCTAGTTGAAGTGAAGAGACTCCGATATCTGCAAGTATGCCTTTGATATCTTTAATATCATACTCTTCTAAAATCTCTTTAATTATATTAGAAAAACGACCTTTTTTTATGCTTACTCTATCTTTATAAGGCTCAAGTCTAAGTGTTGAAAAATCAATTGCGCTTTGGTCTTGATCGATAGCTATAAGTTTTATATTCGGATTTGTTTCAAGAATTATCGAAGAGTGTCCACCGTAACCCATTGTACAATCTATAATAATCCCGCTTTTTATATTGCTAAAAAGTTCTAAAACTTCTCTATGCAATACAGGAATATGAGGAATAACTTGCATATACGACCTATCAATCTTTTCTTATATTATACATTAACTTTGTAAAGTTTAATTTTTATTAGTGTATCATAAATTAAAAAAGAGTGGATATATGCAGCTATTGCAAGACGGGAATTATCTGTTATTTATAGTTGTAATTCTTGCTCTTATATTATTGCTATCGCTGTTTACTGTTTTTAAAATATTAAAAAATAAAAAAAACATTCAACTTTTAGAAAAAATAGAGCCTCAAGCCGAGGTTTCTGAAACAAAAATATTTAAAGTTAAACAAAATAGAAAAATAGATAGAAAAAAGCGTAATTTAATTCAACATGATAAGATTAAAAAAGATGATTTTACTGTATTTAAAAATGTTAAAGTTTTAATTGCCGAAGATAATATTATAAATCAAAAAGTTATAACCTCTATATTGTTGGATTCAGGAGTAGATGCACGAGTTGCAAATAACGGAGAAGAGGTACTTGCTATCTTGAAGTATGATAGTGACTTCTCAATGATATTTATGGATTTGCATATGCCTATAATAGACGGTTTTGAAACTACAAAACTTATTCGTCGTAATCCAGATTACAATAATATTCCTATAATCGCTCTTAGCGGAGATATTGCAGCAGATGATATAAAAAAGATGCTAAATGCCGGTATGGAAGCACATCTGGAAAAACCTCTTAAAATGGACGCTCTTTATGATACTCTTTATACCTATACGGCAGGACAAGAGGTGCAACAAAATGTTATAAAAGCTGATAATATAGTAGATATAGATAGCAGCAAAGGTTTAGAAATATGTGCAGGTGATAAAGAGTTTTATCTGGAGATACTTGATGATTTTCTATCAAAATATTCAGATTCCGCAGATGTGATAAAAGAGTATTTAAATGCTACTGATTCTAAGAGTGCTGATAGGATACTGTTAGATATTTTAGGAGTTGCGGCAAACATTGGCGCAAATAAGCTATATAAATCGGCTCTTGATTTAAAACAGAGTCTAGTAAACCCTTCAGATATGGAATATATAAATAACCTAAAACAGTATGAGAGGTCTCTTTATAAAGCTTGTGAAGCTATTAAAGAGTATAAAGTTTTAACCTCTGCTTAATGCTTTTTTAACATTCTCGTTTGCCATTGTGATATTCCACTCAGGTTCCCAAACTAGTTCAATTTCAACATTTTTAATATTAGCCATTTTTAAAACAGCTTCTTTAACCCACTGTTGAATAAGCTGGTGCATAGGGCAAGCTTTTGTTGAAAGTGTCATCTTGACATAAGCGTTTCCTTCTTCGTCACATGAAGCGTCATATATAAGCCCCATTTCTACAAGGTTAAATCCAACTTCAGGGTCTATTACGGTTGAAATAGCTAAAAACAGTTCTTCTTTTGAGTACATCGGTAATCCTTTTATCTATAATTAATCATATAAAATACATTTCTTACAAAAGCTAAAGCACCTATTAGTAAAAATGAAGCACCGGCTTTTATAAAAGTATCGTCTTGTAGCAGGAGTGCTACCGCAACTACAACAACTCCTATTGCACCAAAAATAAATTGCACGGAAGAGCTTTTTTTAGGAAGCATATCTGCTAACATTGGGACTTTTTGTTTTCCGACAAGAGGAGAAAATCTCTCAAACCAGACAAGAAAAGGGATGATTTTATATATATGTCCTGTTATCGCAAAAGCAAAAAAGCCAAAGAACATAAGCCAACCTGAGCTTAATAGTAACGGTTCATAATCAAGTGTTAAATAGATAATAGCTAAAATCAACGATGCAATTAAAGAAAAATATGCAAAAATAAGTGATTTTGCATAAATGTCTATCTCTTTTCTGGCTCTTGTTTTATATATAGTATTGATAAAGTAAAAGTATATAAACAACCCTAGTGCCGTTAACATGTAGCTAATATATGCAAAAAGTTTAGAGTCTAAAAATGATGAGAGTACGGTAGATAAAACAGCTAATGAGACTATTGTAATAGCAATTTTAAGAGGTTTTGTTGAAAAGCCGTGAGAAAGTCCAAACATTGGAAGTAAAACCATGGATAGACCCATTATAGTTATAACTATATATCCAACAATAACTAAAAATACATGACTTTTAAGAAGCGAATTTATATCTATATTTATCATTCCTGCATAGCCTAGCGCCATAACAAGTCCAAAAATAATTCCAAAAAATAAAAACATGTTTGATATAAGCACACTACTCATTACCAGATTAAATTTTTTGACTTTTTTTATGGTTAAAAATATCTCCATAACAAATATCATAATTGCAATAAGTACAACGACTCCGCCAAAAGGCAGAATCATCGGATAGTTCAAAAAACCAGTAACCATAAGTATGGTTCCTATTGATAATAGAGGCCATATAGCATAAAATAGTTCAACCCCAAAATGCCCGACTTCTAAAACAACAGGCACCAGTTGCGCCATTGCACCAAAAATTGTCATCATAATAAAGCCTAGCAAAAATAGATGAACAAAGCTAACTACTTTTGCGTCTAACATGGAGATGTTTTCAATCGAAAAAAAGAAAAGATATAGCACCGATAGAAGATAAAACAGACTCCCCAATATAAAAAACGGAGAGATTAGTTTAAATGGAGGCGCAAAATCTTGAGAGACGGGAAACATTTAATTAGTGATTTGTATTTTCAAAATCTGTATTAGCCGATGATGAATTATTACTTGAAAAAACAACCTTAACTAAACCGTTGTCTAAAGTTTCTATCTCATATAAAATATCATCTTCAAGCTTTGCAAAAAGCCCACCTGGAGTTTTATGATTTATCATAACTAATTTAGAATTAGTTCCCTTGATAAGTTTGAGACCGCACATCGCATTTACCATCGGTTCTGGCGGAGCACATTTTGAAGTATCAAAATAGTAAGTACTCTCTCCATCCTTTTCTAGTTTAAAAAAATCAACAGATGCGCCAACAACATCTATTTTTGAGGCTTCACTTGGAATTAAAGACATAAAAAACCTTTTTATTAATATTTATAATTGTATTTAATCTTTTAATTTATAGTGTTGATTTGAGTCAACTATTTATCTGATTTGTCCACTTCCGTAAATTTTAAACTTATAAGTTGTTAACCCTTCTATACCCATAGGTCCCCGAGCATGAAGTTTGTTTGTGCTTATACCTACTTCTGCACCAAAGCCAAAAGCTCCGCCATCGGTAAATCTTGTAGAAGCATTTAGATAAACTGCCGCTGCATCAATAGCATTTAAAAATCTCTCTGCAGCCGTTACGTTTTGTGTAATTATGGCTTCTGAGTGACCGGAAGTAAATCTCACAATATGCTCTATAGCACCTTCAACTCCATCAACAACTTTTATATTTAATATATTTGCTAAATATTCGGTATCATAATCTTCATCAGTTGCATTTTTTACATCAATAATAGCTTGAGTCTCAAAACACCCTTTAAGCTCAGTATGAGATTTGTCAAATTCAGCTTTTAGCTTAGGTAGCGCATCCAAAGCAATTGCTCTATCAACAAGAAGAGTCTCCATAGCATTACAGACACCGGGTCTTTGAACTTTAGCATTTATGGCAATTTTTATAGCATCATCTAGTTTTGCATCTTTGTCTATATAAGTATGACATTGTCCCTTGTCATGTTTAACTACGCTCACCGTTGCATTGTCACTTACATACTTTATAAGTCCTGCACCACCGCGAGGAATAATCAAATCAACATATTTGTCCATCTTTATAAGTTTTGCAACACCTTCTCTTGAAGAGTCGGGAATTAAAGATATCAAAGATTTAGGCAGATTGTTTTTTTCTAAAACGCTTTGAAGAATCTTTGCTATTGCCATGTTTGAGTTTTCGGCTTCTTTGCCGCCTTTTAATATACATACGTTTGAGCTTTTAAAACATAGTGCCGCAGTATCGCTTGTTACATTCGGTCGCGATTCATAAATAATGCCTATGACACCGATAGGTATAGAGACTTTCTCTATCTTTAATCCGACTTCCGTTACCCAACCATCAAGAACACGTCCTACAGGCTCTTTTAATGCGGCTATTTCCTCGATTGCCACAGCCATAGTATCAATTCTCTTCTCATCTAAAAGCAGTCTGTCCATCAAAGCAGCCGATAGAAAGTTCTCCTTTGCATCAGCCATATCAAGTGCATTTGCCTCAAGCAGACTCATAGTATTCGCTCTTAGTGAATTAGCCATCTCTTTTAATATTTTGTTTTTTTGAGCACCGCTAATATCGTTAAATACTCTACGTGCTTGTTTTGCCTCTGCTAAAAATAGTTCCATGTTATGCCTTGTAAATTGATATTTATTCTTATAATGCTATACTAACATAAAAAAAATTAAGGCATTTTATGAAAACTATAACTTTTATCGGAAATGGAAATATGGCTCTAAGCATTGCTAAGGGTCTAAAAAATAGTTATAAAATAGAGGTTGTAGGCAGAAGTATTGAAAATATAACAAAATTTGAGAATGAACTTGGAGTTAAGATAGGTAAGAGTTTGCTTGATAATTTTAATATGGATGATAAAACTATCATGCTTTGCGTAAAACCTGCAAATGTAGAAGAGATTTCTACGCTTCTAAAGGGTTCTGCTAGAGTTGTCTATTCTGTTTTGGCAGGAACGTCTATCAAAAAAATAAAAGAGTATATAAGCACAAATGCGGTAGTTAGAAGTATGCCGAATTTAGCTGCTAGTGTCGGTAGGTCAATGACTACTTTAACTGGAAATGAGGAGTTTAAAGCTGAAGCTAGGGAGCTCCTTGGGACTATCGGTACAACTCTTTGGTTAGGAAGTGAAAAAGAGCTGGATATCGCAACGGCACTTGCAGGAAGCGGTCCTGCTTATTTAGCCCTTATAGCAGAAGCTCTTTCTGATGGGGCAGTAAAACAAGGTATGAAAAGAAGCGATGCTATGATAACCATGCGAGGTCTTTTTGCCGGTTTTGGAGAACTTATTCAAGATATCCATCCGGCACTCTTAAAAGACGGTGTTATGAGTCCGGGTGGAACGACTGCCGCAGGATATGCGGTTCTTGAAGACGGTAACGTAAGAGCAGCATGTATAAAAGCGGTAGAAAAAGCATATGAGAGAGCAAAAGAACTTTAATTAAGCATTTACACTATTTTAAAATTTCCATTATCGATAAAGTTTAAAAACTCATTTTTAAACTTTGTTCTATTTTGATGGTTTTGTATCCATCCGAGATGTATGGCACGCTCTGTTTCTATAATTGGGAACCATGTTGTTTTCAAGCTCTCATCAAGTATGCAGCGGTCATATATTGACTCTAAAAAGTTCCATACAATAAAGGCATAAATTCCGTATTCAACCTCTTCTTCTTCACTCCGTATTATATTTTGCCTTACTACATGTGGTTTAGTAAGTGCTTCTTTAAGTATTTCAAAATACATTTTATCAATTTCGCCATAATGAACAACCTGCATAGTTTTGTTGTATGTACGCATTGAATAAAGCAGTGCAAAGACAGCCATGGTAGTAGCTATTACACCCATAATAGAGCTTATTGCAGCCCAAAAAGTTGCATACTCGTCATTAAAGAAAAGTTCCATTTCAACTCCCTAAATAAGGTTTAAAATTTGTGGTACATGAGATAACATTTCATCGATTCGTTCATCATCTTTGGCACATCCGTAAACCAGCGTATAAATATCTTCCAACCACTCTTTAAGTTGCGGTTTTAAAATATTTTGCATACCGCTATGATATACCAAAAGTTCCATAGGCGGTGCAATTTTATGATTTTGTATTGCTAAAATATAATCAAATGTATCAATTTTTCTACATCCTAGTTTTTTATAAAAGCGTTCTCGTTTCTCTCTTTGTTCTTGTTCTTCACTTTTTACTTCTGGTGAATCTATCTCAATAAGTATAGGTTTAATACCATAGTTGCTAAAGGTTTGCATAATTGCATTTAAAAAAAGCTTTGAGCCTAGCCCTAAATTTCTTTGAGTTGCATCAATCGCCATATATTCTAAAAGATAAAATGAAGTTTGTTTAGAGTGAAAAATAATACAAAAACCTACTGTTTTAGTTTCTATTTTAGACGTAAAAATCGTATAATTTGGAGAGTGAAGCATCGTTAAAAGATCTTCTTCTGATTTTTGTTCGCTTTCAGGGAATGATACAGAATAAATGGCATAAAAATCATTAAAACCGTCTTTGTTTTTTTGACAAAGAATTTCAATGACTGTTCGCAATAGTTATCCTTATAATGATTATTTTTAAAAGAACTTTAAAAAGCTATTTTATAATTTACTTTTATCTATTTCTACGCCGCTAAACCCTAGTGCGTAGATAATGTCAACGGTGTTTATTTTATCAAAATTATCAATAATTAATTTTTTTAGATAATCTCTTTCTGATTTTTCTGCTTTTAAAAAGCTTGAGGCAAATTTTCCTTTTTTCTCGATAACCAATGAAGTTATATCTTTATCCAAATTGATATATTTCATTAAATCTTTTATATCAGTTTCAAATATTGCATCTAGTAGTGAAAACATGCCTGCTAAATAGGCTTTGTCTTTATCTGCAGGCAATGCATCTGCTTCCATTCGTTCAGCTCTTTTTGTTGCCATTTTTAATATAAGCTCTGATGCAGGATTATTTGAAATTTCAGAATAAATATAGACCATAAGCCATCTCAATAGTTTATCACGACCTAACAGAGTAATTATTTGCGTGATTGATTCAATTTTAACACTAACTATAGTTTGATTATTTAAAAACTTTAAAAGCTTGTATGATAGGTCAGGCTGTTGCTTGATATATGCTTCAATGGCGCTCGTTTGCCCGTCTTGTCTGATAATCTTTATAAGTTGTAAAATTACAATTTGAGTAGATTCTTTATATCTGTTTATCTCTAAAACTTCTGGTTTATGGAGATAGTAGCCTTGAAAAAAGTCAAATCCCATTTTGATATATTTGTTGTACTCTTCTTTTGTCTCAATCTTTTCCGCAAGAAGTTTTATGCCTGTTTTTTTAAGTTTTTCAACAACGTTTACTAGATTTTGTGGCTCGCTATCTAATACGTCTATTTTTATCATGTAGATATATTTAAATAGGGGAAGAAACTTTTTAATCATTTTACCGCTACAGTCAAAATCATCTATAGCTATTTTAAAGCCTCTTGCATGATATTGTTTTATCTTTTTAATGACTTTATCGTTTAACTCTATAGTCTCCAATAGTTCCAAAACAAATTTTTCTTTATCAAGTACATCTAAAATATCTGAAGTTAGAATAGTTTCATCAATATTTACAAATCCAATCCCGTCTTTGCCTAATAATTCTACGGCACTTATATTTGTTAATGAATTTATTATTACATGTGAGGTTGCTTTTATATTTGAGGGAAACTCTTTTATGCCATGGGCATGATCTCTAAATAAGAGTTCATGGGCATGAACAGTGCCCATTTTGCTGAATATTTTTTGTCGTGCCATAAAAACATTATTCATAAGTTAGCCCCTATAAGTTTTAAATTATACGGTGAATTTTTAACGATTATAAAAATTTTAGTATCTCTTTTTCGATATCTTCTTTTTCTATAACAGTTTTTTGAACTATTTCTTTTGTAAATAATTCTTTTATTATATCAGGAATTTTTAGATTTGCTTCTTTAGAGATAGATACTAACGCTTTTAAATCCTCCGTGTCAATCTCACCTGTTAGCGCATTGGCAATTACTGGAGAAAATTTCGTCCACTCTGCAGTTGAGTATGCAATTGTTTTAATATTTGGATTTGAGCAAGTTTCGTAAGATTTCATACATGTAGCAGTATGAGGATCCATCAGATATCCGTTATCATAGAATGTATCTTTAATATATTTTTTACCTTCATCTCCGTTACAAAAGTCGGCATCGAAACTATTTTGAAGCGTTGTTAATTCATCTGCATTTAGTTCATAAAAGTTTTTAGACTCTAAATTTTCCATAAGTTCTTTAGTTCTCTCATATCCAAACAAATCAAAAAGAATTCTCTCAACATTTGATGATTTTAGTATATCCATAGCAGGAGAAGTAGTACTAACTACATGTGAATCTCTTAAATCATATTTTCCTGTTTTTATAAGTTTAGTTAAAACATTGTTTTCATTTGAAGATATAATGATTTTCTCAACAGGCAGACCCATTTTCCATGCATAATAAGCGCCAAGAGCATTTCCAAAATTTCCGCTAGGAACATTTAGGTAAACTTTTTCTCCCATTGTTATGGCTTTTTGACGAACAAGTTCTAAATAGCTGTGAATATGATAAATGATTTGAAAAATAATACGCCCGAAGTTTACTGAATTTGCGGCTGAGAGTAAAATATTTTTCTCTTTTAATGCAGTTTTAAAATCAGTAGAAGCTAAAAGTTTTTTCAGTGCATTTTGGGCATCGTCAAAAACACCTTTAATACCTATGACTTTTAAATTTTTTGCATTTTCAGTTACCATTTGAAGTCTTTGAACATCGCTTGTTCCGCCATCCGGATATAAACAAGCCACTTGAACATTTGCTCTGTTTTTAAAAGTCTCCAGTGCAGCAGGACCGGTATCTCCGCTTGTTGCAGCAAGTATCAAATAGTGCTCGCCTCTTTTTTGTGCGATAGAAGATAAAACAACACCAAAAGGCTGAAGAGCCATATCTTTGAATGCACGGGTAGGTCCATGATAGAGTTCACTTATGTAAAGATTCTCTTTTACTTTTACGACAGGTACAGGATTTGAGGAGTCGTCAAATTTGTCATACAGGTTTAATGCTTTTTCTATAACATTCTTTTCAATATCAATCTCAAAACGATTTAACATGTCAAATGCAAGCTCTTTATATGAGGAGTTTATATGTTTGTTTAAAAATTCTTTGCCTAAATTCGGTAAATTCTCCGGTACGTAAAGACCGCCAAAAGAGGCAATCGGACTTAAAATAGCTTGTGAGAATGTAACACTTTGAGGAGAGTTTTTATCGCATCCGCGAGTTTGAATAAAGTTCATATTTTTAAATACCTAGAATTTTTTTTGAAATTATATCTAAATTAAATTTTATTTTAAATATTATTGAAACAATCTAATTGGATTTATATGAAAAGATTTCTGTGTTACTTCAAAGATTAATTCATCGTTTACACGCCCGATTGTATAGCCTTTTTTAATCTTTTTGCCTTTACTTATTTCAGGAGATATTTGAGATAGATTTGCATATATCGTATGAAGTCCGTCATCATGTTCTATAATTACTATATTGTTAAGTACGGGTGTTTTGTCTGCATATATAACTTTACCGTTAAAAACTGTTTTGACTTTTACATTTTTTTCATTCGGTTTAAGTGATATTGATTCATTAAAAACTTTTATACCGTAAATCGGATCTGTATAGTTACCGTAGGATTTAGTAATTTTATATGGACTAAATGGTGCAATAGTTTTTTCTCCGTGATACTCTTTTGTCTGTATTGCTTGATAACTGCTTCCGACCTTTTTAACTTTAGGCAGATTGTCATCAGCAATAATATCTTTTGAGTCAAAGGCTTGAGCTCTCTCTGCTTCTTCTTTAGCTTTTCTTAACTCATCGATTTTAATAATATTAAGTTGTGCCAAAGTCTCTTTTAGCTGATCTTGCTTATTTAAAATATCTTTTAATTCTGTTTTGTATGAAGCTTTTGCAGTTTTTAGGTTTTTTAACGACTCTTCATTCTCTCTTTGTGTTTTAGTTAAATCTTTTCTTTTTGTGTCAATGGTTGCTATTGCGACTTCTAAAGAGCTTACATGTTGATTTAAAATATCAATATTTTTTGAGTTGTTATAAAAACTTTCATTTAGCTTTTTAATCTTTGCTTTGGCATTTTTAAGCATAAGTTCAAGAACTTCATACTCTATAAGCGACTCTTCACTAGCGCTATACTCCTCTTCTAAGATTATTGAAAGGGAGATACTTTGTGCTATAGTAAAAACAAGCTCTTCTTCAAGTATATTGCCGTCTTTTTTAAGTTCGTTTTGCGATTTTTTCAACTCTTTTAGCTGCGTAATATTTTCTTGATGACTGTTTTCTTTGTCAAGAAGCTCCTCTTTTAGCCTTTTTAAGCGTTCTTGCTGCGTTTGAATCTCTTTTTCTTGTAATAAAATTGCTTCTGCAGTTTCATCCATTTTTTTATTTATATCTTCATGCGTTTTTGCATAAGAATCTATTGTGGAATTTGTTTTTTCTATTTTTGTGTCAACGCTTGTTTTTGCTTGCAGGTACAAATTTGCTGCAATAAATATTATTAATAAGCGAATCATGCCTCTTCTTTATGCCCTAGGACTATTAAAGATGCTAAAATTATAGAGATTGACATAGCAACTCCAAGAATCATTAAGAAGTCGTCTATTGGGTTAAATATAACTATATTAATACCAATGTACTCAAATTGCTCTTTTATCCATATGGAAGATGATAAGTACGTAAATATTCCAAATGCTAAGAAACTTGCAATAAGTGCATCAACAATTGCAAGTCTAAAAAGTACAGCAGAGCGTAGCCATAGGGCTGCACCAAAAAGTCCCATAATACTCATCCGTTCGTTGTGTTTATATTGCCAGATTCTAAGCTCTTTAAATATAAGCAGTATTGTAACGACTAAAACTACGGCGGCAAATATCGTAACTATATTTTTAAACAGAAGCAAAAGTTTGTAAGTAGTGTCATGAGTATGTGAAAAATCTTCTACTTTTGTTATTGCAGTGCTATTTAATAAATCGTTTCTTAGCTGTTTAATCTCTTGCGGAGTCGGATAATAAGCAAGTGTAATTTTATAAAATTTTGGCAGAGTTAGCTTTAAAAGCTCAACATTAGAGCTTTTCATATCACTGCTTAATCTTTTGATAACAGAATCCGGTGATAACTCCTGTGCTTTTAATATTATTTTGTTTATACTTAATATTTCATTGCTTTTTAGCTGTTTTTGGCTCACTGCAATTATTGAGTAGTTGTTTGCAAGATTAACCTTGTACGCTTCAATGGAGCGTTCAGCCATAATAAATACCTGCATTGAAAACAGTATGCTTAGTAGTGCTATTACAAGCGAGAGATGATTTTTAACAGATTTCATGTATATTCCCATACTCTATGTGAAAATGTTTGTAGTCTATATTTAATGTCTTTGGAATATAGTGTGTAACTACAATTACTGTAGTTTTAAGCTGTTCATTAGCACCTTCAAGCAGATTCCAAATAAGCTGCGAAGAGTATTCGTCTAGGTTTCCTGTCGGCTCATCTGCCAAAATCAAAATAGGATTGTGTGCAAGAGCTCTTGCCATGGCAACTCTTTGCTGCTCGCCTCCGCTTAATTCAAGTGGAAATTTGCCTGATTGATGGTTTAATCTTACATGTCTTAATAATTTGTCAACTTGATTGCTTCCAACACTTTTGACATAACCGTTTATCAATAGAGGGAGCATTATGTTTTTGTCAATAGTCCACTCTTTTACAAGTTTGTAATCTTGAAAAACTATTCCTATATGACGTCTTAGAAAATTTAGTTTGGAACGTGAAACACGAGCAAGTTCTACGCCTCCGACTATAAGGCTTCCTTGCTTTGGTTTTAATGCTCCGTAGAGTGATTTGAGAAGTGTTGATTTTCCGCTTCCGCTTGCTCCTGTAATAAATACAAAATTGCCGGAACTTACGGAGAAATTTGCTTTATTTATAATTGTTTCATTATTTGAATACGATAAAGAGAGATCTTTGGCAACAATAACCTTATCCATGAAATATCCTATCTAAAAATTGATGTGCCAAAAGATTGCTTTTTGATTTTAGCGGTAGAGCAGGGTAGTAAAAAGCTCTTTCTCCTTTAACGATTACGTATAAATGCTCTGGTTTATCAAAACTGCCCATTGATAGGCGAATCATAACCCCGTCTTTTAACATGTATGTTCTCTCAAAATGGATAAAACCACTCTCGAATTTTTGCGTCTCTTTATGAAATTTTAAAATATCATCGCTTGAGATATTAACCTTTGAAAACTCAAAGCCGCCTTCTAAATTCAACTCTTTAGACTCTTCATCATTTATCATCGTTAAATCATAAATGTTTTTTTCCATCTTCTTCCATCTATCTTCATATTTGCTAGTTACTGCGATATCTCTATTTTTATTTATATGAAGAGTAGTTTTATTAAAAGCTATAAACGTTTCGTAAGAGTAAGCATAATAGTTTTCGCTATCTGTTCTAAGTTCAAGTGTTCCACCAAGATTTAAAACACGTCTTGCCTCTTCGATAAATGAGGTAGATATAACTCTTCTATGAGGTTTTTTATCCCAAGGAACCGGAAAGTGAACATAGATTTTTTCTACAATATTTGATGGAACAAGTTCCATAAAAAGTCTTGCATCATAGTTTAAGATAAGTAAATTCTCTATATTTTTAATTGTTATCTGCTTTAAAACCTGTTCAATGGATGGATGGTGAATTTCTATGCCTATAAACATAGTATCTGGATTATTTATAGCTTGATGAAGAAGATGACGACCTGAACCAAAACCAACCTCAATGCGAATGTTTTTATTTTTAGGAAAATTTGTTGCAAAGTAATTTATATCTTTTAATGCCGTGACTTTTTCCAAGTGAACATTTTTTTGATTTTGCGGTACATTTGATGAGAGTGCAGTCATATTTGACAATTTGGCATAAGACAAAAGTGCTTTGTGTACGTTAAATATTGAAGCAGGTCTGGTTAATTTATCGCTTTTTAGCAAACTTTTTCCGTCTTCGTTTTTAACCAATAAGAAGAATTCGTCTTTATCCACTTTGACAGAAATTAACTTCTCCTCTTTATGGTTTATATTTTGCGCTATAAAATTAAAATAGACGCCCTCAAGTTGTGAGGGAAACTCTATCTCATTAAACTCTGCTATATGTAAGTGTGGCATTAAATCTCATTTTTAGTTAAAGTCTTGCATCGGAATAATAACGTCTTTATTTGGTTCGCCTATGCTTTTTTGGTTATTTGGTTTAAAATTTCTCTCTATAGTGTTTAGAGTCTTTTCAACTGATTTTTGATCTATGGATTTAGCATCAATTTTTAATTCTGCTTCAATACTAGGCTCTGACTTTATACCGTTGGCATCAACGGCAAATACTTTATAGTAGTAAACTTTATCTGCATCAATTTCAGAATCAGTAAACTCAAGACCTTTTATATTTTCAAAATCCTCTATAGAGTTTTCTAAAAGGTTCTTTTTGTATCTTTTTTGTACGCTAAAGCTTTTCACTCTCGTGTCTGAACTTATCCATGACATCTTAACTTTCCCGTTTAGAAGTTTTACTTCAACCAATGACGGGGTGTTTGGTTTAACTAGTGTTTTACCTAAGACGGAATAGTTTTTATTTACACTCTCCAATTTATCGTTATCGACTACGCCGACTCTGTAAAAATACTCTTTACCGTCTTCTTCAATCATGTCAATATAAGAATTTTCTTTAGTCTCAATAACTACTTTGTAATTACCGTTTATACTAGACGATTTGTACAGCCTATATGCAAAAAAATCTTTTACATCGCTTTTTTCCCATTTAATTTCAACTCTTTTTGGTAAGTTTTTTGAAGCCGTAATCTGTGTTAACTCTTTGGGAAGCTCCTTTGTAACTACACTGACCTCTTGAGATGGATTAGATGTTATGTTGTCGTAAGTAATTGCTTGAATTCGATATTTATATGTAAAATTATCTTTTAGATTCTTATCGATATACTCTGCATTTAGTCTTCCGTTTATTGTTGCTAAGTTTTTCCAACTATCTTCTTGTAAAGTTCTTCTTTGAATAATATAAGCTTTTACTTTTTCATTGGTATGCGGTCGCCAAATTATCTTTGCGCTTCTTGGCATATTTCCTACGCTGTGTATCCAAGTTACTGACTCCATTGCCGGCAAAGAAGCTATTACTGTTACTTTACTTCTTCTAGACTCTGCATCATCACTGTAAGTTTTAAAAGAGTAGCCGTATTTTGAACTCGGCTCTATTTTTGTATCTAGGTAGTGAGTAGAAAAACGGCTCTCGACCGTATCGTAATACTCATCACTACTGCTAGTAGCAATAGCGTCAACATTGACTCTGTAAACGTAAATACCTTTGACTCTTTGGTCATCTATCGGCGCCCACTCAAGAGCTATGGCATTAACATCTACGATAGTGCCGTTTTTAGTAAGTGTGACAACAGGAAGAGTGTCGTCAATAACAGCTTCTTTCTTTGGCAGTGCTTTTACGCCGCAACCGCTAAGAATCAGAAGCGAAGCCGTGTAGAATGTAATTAGGGTTAATAACTTCATTTATTTGCTCCATATTAAATTTTTTGTTTATGTATTCAACCATTTGCCCATCCGGTAATGCAACAAATGTGAGTCTCTCTTTGCTCGTAGGGTGAATAAAGTATATCATATACGCATGTAGCAAAATTCGTTCCGATTTCTCTTGTTTTGGGCTTGTAGCATAAATATGATCACCAATTATATGGCGATTTATACTCTCCAAATGAACACGAATTTGATGAGTTCTTCCGGTAAAAAGTTTACATGCAACAAGCTGATTTTTTTCATCACTAGAGAGTGCTAATGTTCTAAAAATTGTTTTTGCATATTTGCCATGTTCTAAACATGCCATTTTAAGTCTGTTGTGAGTGCTTCTGGCAATTGGACACTCAATTTCAGTTATGTCATTTTTTAGCGGTGGATTAATAACGGCTAAATAATATCTACCCATACTTTTATCTTGCAACTGAGAAGACAAATAATCATGAGCTTCATTGTTTTTGGCAATAATCATAGTTCCGCTTGTGCCTTTGTCTAGCCTATGGACTATTCCGTGACGCTCTTCTCCGCTTATTGTAGAGAGTCTGATTCCTTTATGTTTCAGCCAATCAACAAGAGTCGCCTCTTTTACACTTGGTGCTGGATGAACAGTAAGACCGCTTGGTTTGTTTATAACCAAAACATCTTTATCTTCATATAGTATCTCAACATTAAAATCGATATCAAGTGCCGGTTTTGCTTCTGCTGGAGGAAAATCTATTTTTACAACTTGATTCTCTTTTAATTTAACTCCTGAACGAGAAACTATTTTCCCATCTACATGTACACACTCTTTTTTAATTAATTGTGTAATTTGTGAACGGCTTTGCCCTATTTTTGACGCTAAAAATGTATCAAGACGCTCAGCGCTATCGCTAATATAACTTTGTGTTTCATTCATATTTCTAACCTTTATGATACAATTTCTAAAATCTTATGGAGTTTTAAATTTGTGGAGAATTGATAAGCGTATTTTAGCACAATTTGATTTTTTTTCTATTATCCTTATAATTCCGTTAATTATTACTTCAAATTGGCTTATAGGTGAAGTTGTTCCTGCTCTTGCCCAAAAACAGATGGCTTATGTAGGGGTGGCTGTTTTGGTTTTTTTCGGTGTTTTTTTACTTCCTATACGAAGAATGAGTTGGCTTATACCGTTGATTTATTGGATAAATATAATATTGCTTTTAGCAGTAGAATTTTTAGGTCACGCCAGACTCGGAGCGCAAAGATGGATAGAGATACCTTTTATTAATGCAACTATACAGCCATCGGAATTTGTAAAACCAGCTCTTATTTTGATGCTTGCATATCTTATTCATAAAAATCCTCCCCCAATGAATGGCTATAAGATAAAGGAATTTTTAAAAATCAGTTTTTACATACTTTTACCGTTTATTTTAATTGCAAAAGAGCCTGATTTAGGTACTGCTTTAGTTCTTCTCTTAATTGGATACGGTGTACTTTTTTTCATCGGAGTACAATGGAAAATATGGGCAGTAATAGTAGGTTCTATTTTACTCATTTCTCCTTTAGCATACAAATTTTTGCTTCATGATTATCAAAAAACAAGAATTCAAGATTTCCTCAGTGAAAAGCCATCATATCATGTTCAGCAATCAATCATTGCAATTGGTTCCGGTGGAATAAGCGGTAAATCAAAAGATGATGCAACGCAGACACAAATGAGGTTTTTACCTATTTCTACAAGTGACTTTATATTTGCTTTTTTGGTTGAGAGAAGCGGTTTTTTAGGTGCTCTTGGAATTATACTTATTTATGTAACATTAATTTTACATCTGATGAGCTTAAGTATTTTTAACAACGATTACTATATAAAAGTAGTTACTATTTCAATATCATTTATGATTTTTATATACACAGGCGTTAATATCTCTATGACAATAGGATATGCACCTGTTGTAGGTGTTCCGCTACCAATGTTTAGTTACGGTGGAAGCAGTTTTATAAATTTTATTATTCTTTTTGCTATTATGCAAAATCTTATTGCCTTTAGATATAGAGATATGTACGACGGACGAGGAACAAAGAGTTTTTTATAAAACTAATTCTCAAAAGTAGGTACTATTCTATATCCAATTGCATAAATACTTTTAATGCACTCTTGCGGTAGTTTCTTTCTTAATTTTGATACAAGCTTTCTTATATTTACGATATCTAAATTCTCGTTAAGCGAGTTATAGTGAGTAGTGATATCATCGTTAGAATATATCTTGCCAATATTTTCACTTAATAACTGTAAAAAAATTATCTCATATTTTGTTAAAGGCACTATTTCGGAATTAACCTGCAATATGTTTGTCTCTTTATTAAATGTAGATGAGTCGTTTAGTTTGACTACAGATGCTTTATTATGATTTGTATTTACTATGTTTGATAGCTGTACATTTTTAGAAGCATTTAAAAGAACTTTTAATAAATCTTGATAATCTATCGGTTTTTTTATAAACTGCTCAATTCCTAGGTTAACTAAAGGAAGTAGATATTTTGTATCATCATATGCAGATATAATTATTACAATTTGCTTTGGGTTTATATTATAAATATTCTCAACTAGTTCAACGCCGTTAAGTTTTGGCATCTGAATATCCGAGAGAATAATGTCATAATATTTAGACTCTTTTGAATGAAACTCTTTGTATTTTCTTATTGCATCCTCACCGTTTATGGCACTATCTGCTTGATTAAAAAACTTTTTCAATATATCCCTAGTGTTTTCGCGTAATTCTTCATGATCTTCAACAAAAAGAACAGACAAATTTTTTGTATGTGACAATAACTCTTTAGAATTTAGCATAGTAATCACTTTATATATTTTTTAACAAAATATTATAGCTATTTATTCAATAAAATAAGATATTATTGCGATAAAAAAGAAAAAAAATGAAACTTATAATAAACGGTGAAGATAAAGAATTTAATGAAATAATAACGCTGGCACAACTGCTTGAAAAATTAAAACTTACAGATAAGGTTATGGCAGCCGCAGTAAATATGGAGATTGTTAAGCAAAACAGTTGGGAAAATTATCTGCTTAATGATATGGATAAGATAGAGTTATTGGATTTTGTCGGCGGAGGTTGATTCTATCGCTACTACTGCAATCGCATACTCTCCATCATGAGTAATAGAGAGACTTATATCTGAGATATTAAATTTTTTTAGAAGCTTTTCTGGAAGTTTTAATTTTGGTGCGCCATTTTGTGTTTTGTATATAGTTATATCATGAAAACTACACTCAAAACCGATACCTACGCCGAGTGCTTTTGAACATGCCTCTTTTGCTGCCCAAAATCCTGAAGCCGTTTTATGATTTTTAACTAAGGCAACCTCTTCTTTAGACAAAAATCTAAGAAGGGCTTTTTCGCCGAATCGTTCAATAAAACGATTCATACGAGATATTTTTACAAGGTCTATACCTATCATTTATTGGATAACAAATTCCGTAAAATATATGCCTTTTATACTTCCGTCTGAAATCATAGAATTTAATGTATCAATAATCTGTTCCGATACTTTTTGCTTACCTTTTTTAGAGGATATCTCTTCTAATGTTTTAGAAGATAAAATTCTAATTACTCTATCGCGTATAACAGGAATTTTATTGTCAAGCTCAATACTTAACTCTTTACCGTTTAGCTCCAGAGAGATAGTTGTTTTAAGATATCTTCTGCCTGCATCGCTCTTAAGATTTACGGTAAATGTATCAAGCGGATATAAAATACCTATTTCACTAAATTTTCTTGATTCCGTATCTTCAGAGAGTTCTCTAGTCCTGCTTGAAGGTGCTGCTTTTTGCTGGGCTTGAGGCGCACTTTGCTGCACTGCAGCTTGTTCTTTAGGATCTTCACTCATTAATAAAAATGCGACGACAGCACCACCGATAATAATAAGTACTAAAACAACTATAATTATTATCATAAGCATCTTATTAGATTTTTTATTTTCTGTGGTTGCTTCTTCTTTAGTCTCTTTATCAGGCATAAACTTTCCTTGTTTTTGATTTTGTCAGTATATCAAAATTTATATTATTTTATAAATAAGCGTTAACTTATACTAGTTTAATCACAAATAGGTATATTTAAAGTTTTGATTATCTCTTCAAATATGTCTCCTGCTACTCTATCTATATCGTCATGGTATTCTATAACTACAACATCTTTTTTATTAGATATATTACATGTATATGTTTCAGGCTTTATATCGTATTTAGAAACTATTTTATCTATAGCGGAACATACAAACTCACCTTCTACTTTCCCCTCATAAGCTATTGATAATTTAGAGTATTTTTCTTCACTTTTAACTTGGGCATCCATATAGTATTTCCTTTTAATATATTTAAAGTTATGGATTATACTATCAATACGGTAAAACAGATTTTAATATCTAAAAAATCAGTACCATTCCAAAAGTTTTGTAACTTCATCGACAATAAATGTTTTGATATTTGATTTTTCCAAAGGTTTTTTTGACACAAGCGCTTTTGAAATATTTTGCATACTTGCTTCTTTTAGTCTGACATCCATTGCATAAACTTCTCTTACGTCACCTACAAGGGTAACTTCCCCAATAAAAATAGTTTGTTTTGATATGGCGCGGTTGCGAAAACTACTTATAATTGCTGCTAAAACTGCCAAATCTGCGGATGTTTCGGTTATCTTTATGCCGCCTGTTATATTGATAAATACGTCGTATCCTGATAAAGGTATTTCAAGTTTTCTCTCAAGCAGTGCTAGTAACATGTTTAATCTGTTTGTGTCAAAACCGGTAGCTTGTCTTTTTGAATTTGCTGTGTGGGACTCTGATACGAGAGCCTGAACTTCGAGTATTATCGGACGTGAGCCTTCCATAATAACCGTAAGTGCAGAACCTGCTTGTTCTGAATTACGGTTAAAAAACCTAGATGCAACATCTGTTGCAGAAATTAAACCCTCGCTTCTCATCTCAAAAACACCTATTTCGCTAGTTGGTCCGAAGCGGTTTTTAAACCCCCTTAGTATTCTTAGCTCTTGTGATGAATCGCCCTCAAAATATAGCACAGTATCTACCATGTGTTCTAAAACTCTGGGACCTGCTATGGAGCCCTCTTTTGTGATATGTCCGATAATAAATATTGCAATATTTTTCTCTTTGGCAATTCTCATAAGTTCAAATGTTATCTGTCTTACTTGAGTTACGGAACCAGGAGCTGAAGAGATGTTTTCTGAATACATGGTTTGAATAGAATCAATTATTAAAAAATTGTAATTACGATGCTCAAGTTCAATGAGTACTTGTTCTAATCTTATTTCACAAAGTAAAAAAAGAGAGTCATGATTTGATTTTAATCTATTTGCACGGAGTTTTATCTGAGAGCCTGACTCCTCTCCAGTTACATAAAGAACATTTTGCCCGCTAGAGGCTATATCTCCACCAACTTTTAAAAGAAGAGTTGATTTTCCAACACCGGGGCTTCCACCAATCAGTGTGAGTGAACCAGGGACTACTCCTCCACCAAGAACCATGTCTAGCTCTACGTCACCTGAACTAAATCTAAATACCTCTTCTTCTTTGATGTCCGTTATGCTTAGAGCTTTTGCAGCTGAAGATTTAGTGGATTTTGTCTGTTTTGCTACTTCTTGTTGATGTTCGTTAAGCTCAGTAAATGAATCCCATGCACCGCAGTTAGTACACTTGCCCATCCATCTTGGAGTGGTAAATCCGCAATGTTGACACTCAAAAAGAGTTTTTTTCTTAGACATATTTTTTAGCCTTTTAAAGGGTTTGAGAAATTATACAATTAATAGCTCTTAAGTTTAAAATATATGACAAATTGCAATATTTAACGTAACTGTTTTGTAATAATCGACATGTAGAATTCAAAAAATTTAAAGTTAAAGAGGTTTTATGCCAAAAATATCTATAAAAACACAAATTTTGTCGCTTATTTTATTATCATTGATGTTATTAACTTTAATAACATCTTATATATCAAGTTCAAAAAGCAAAGATGCATTAATGCTTGAGAATTACTCGAGATTAACGGCTCTGAGAGATATAAAAAAGAATCAGATAGAAGATTTTTTTCGTAACTGCAAAAGAGATATCGATGTCTTGTCAAAAAGCGATAATCTTCAAAATATTACATGGGATTTATTAAGTGCTTATAATGATTTAGAAGTAAAAGAAGATGTACCGTTTCCAGTAAATGATCCGTCCGCAAAAGAGGAGAGACTTCCTCATGAAACTTATTTTCAAAAATATTTAAAAGAGTATGATTATAGCGATATATACATAGTGGCGGCAGAACATGGACATGTACTTTACAGCGGAAAAAAAGAGGCTGATTACGGTGCAAATCTTAGTTATGGGGATTTAAAAGACTCTCCTCTTGCTAAAGCTTGGAGAGAGACTATAAAAAATAACCGCATCACATTTTTTGATATGAAAGAGTATGCCACAGATAATAATATGCCTACTATGTTTATTGGAACTCCTATCGTCATTCGTGCCGAAGTAAAAGCCGTATTGATTTTTAAAATAAACAACATGTCGATTAATAAAATAATGCAATATAAAGATGGATACGGTAAAACACAAGAGGATTATTTAGTAGGAGAAGATGGATTAATGAGAAGCGACAGTTTTCTTGATGTGGACAATCACTCGGTTAAAGCGTCGTTTTATAATAAATCTTTAGGAACTGTAAATACGGAATCATTCAAAGATGCGATACTAGGCAGTGTCGCAACTAAAATGAGTGTAAATTATAATAACGAAGAAGTGCTCTCTTCATACTCTACGATTAACGTAAGAGAAGATTTTAAATGGATAATAATATCTGAAATAAGTGAGAATGAAATTTTAATGACGCCAAACAGCATAAGAAATTCTATTATAATTTCGTCTATAATTATTCTTATTATAATAGTAGTTATTGCTATATATTTAGTAAAAGCGACTCTTATAAAACCTATTGAAGAGTTTAAAAATGCTCTTCTTCAAATAAGTATTAATCATGACTTAACAATAAAAGCCGATGAGAATACTCCACTTGAACTCTCACAAATGGCACATAGTTTTAACAAACTAATTGCAACACTAAAAGATCTTATCGACAGCTCAAAACAATCATCAAGCGAAAATGCTTCTATCTCACATGAACTTTCGACTACCGCAATTGGTGTCGGAGAAAATGTAGAGAGATCGGTCGTAGTAATAGATGAAGCAACCAAAAAAGCAAATGATATTAAAAATGAGATTCAAAGAGCAATAGATGATGCACAAGAGAGTAAAAAAGATATTATCAAAGCAAATGAGAATTTAACTATTGCAAGGGATGAGATAGTTCATCTAACACATAAAGTTCAAAGCAGTGCAGAACTTGAAACAGACCTTGCTAGAAGAATGCAGACACTCTCGCATGAAGCAAATGAGGTTAAAAATGTTCTTGAAATTATCTCAGATATTGCAGACCAGACAAATCTGCTTGCACTTAATGCCGCTATTGAAGCAGCTCGTGCAGGTGAACACGGACGTGGATTTGCAGTTGTAGCCGATGAAGTACGTAAACTTGCAGAGAGAACTCAAAAATCGCTTACTGAAATAAATGCTACTATAAATGTAATTGTCCAATCAATTATGGATGTAAGTACTCAAATGAGCTCTAATTCAGATGAGATTCAAGAGCTATCAAACAGTGCAATAGATGTTGAAGAGAAAATAAATGAGAGTGTATCTATTGTAAATCAAGCAGTTAAAGCAAGTGATAAAACAGTAAGTGATTTTGAAAAAACAGGAAAAGATGTAGAATCTATTGTTCTACAAGTATCTGAGATAAATAAGATATCTTCTCAAAATGCAAGAAACGTTGAAGAGATTGCGGCTGCTGCAGAACATCTTAACTCTATGTCTTATGAACTTCAAGTAAAACTTGAAGTTTTTCATACTTAAGAGCATTTTTGCTCTTAATCCTCTTTTTCAAAAATAGCATCAAGCAAACCATCAACAAACTCATATTTGTCAAACGGAGTTAAATTTTCAGGTTGCTCACCTGTTCCAACAAATAAAATAGGCAGTTTAAGAGCATAAGCAATACTAAATATACTGCCGCCTTTTGCGGTTCCGTCAAGCTTAGTAATAATTATTCCGTCAACACCAATCATTTCATTAAAAGCTTTTGCCTGAGCAATAGCCGAGTTTCCTTGTGTACCGTCAATAATAAGAATAGTTCTATGAGGTGCTCCGCTATGTGCCTTGTCGCATATACGATGAATCTTTTTAAGTTCGTTTGCAAGATTTGTTTGTGTATGAAGTCTTCCAGCCGTGTCAATAATGACATTGTCAAAGCCTTTTGATTTTGCCGAATCAATTGTATCGTATGCAACAGCAGAACTGTCATGTCCTTGCTTAGAAGCTACAATTGGTATATCTAATTTTTTTGCCCAAAGAGTAAGCTGTTCTATTGCTGCGGCACGAAACGTATCTCCCGCTCCTAGCATAACTTTTTTTCCTTCATTTTTGTAACGGGCTGCCAGTTTTGAAATTGTTGTTGTTTTTCCAGCCCCATTTACGCCTACTATTAACTCAACAAAAGGAGCCGTAAATTCAGGCTCTTTGTATGTGGTATAAGCAAGTGTTGCCAGCAACTTTGAGTGAAGAATGTCGCGAGTTACTTTGCTTTGGTATATTTCATTTAAAATTATCTCTACTAAAGCATACTCAACGTCGGCTTCTAGTAAAATATCTTCAATTTCCTCTTTGGAGAAGGATACTTTTTTTTTTGGAACTACAGACTTGATAGCTTCTGCAGTTTTTGAAAGTGATTTTTTAATAAACCCAAACATCTCTACTTGCCTAAAGCATTTCTGATGTCGCTGTCTATAAACTCCTCTTGAGTAGCGCCTACATAGTGATTTACTAGTTTTGCATTTTTATACATTGCCATTGTAGGAATAGGGTATCTTTCGCCGAGTTTTAGTTCTTTAACAATGGCATCACTTAGACGGCGGTTTTGGTCTGAGTTTACTAAAACATATCTTGCATCATATTTTTGTGCAAAATCCTGTAGTTTTGAATCCTCAATCTTATCTTCAATCGTAATACCTATAACAATAACGTCATCTTTATATTTTTCTTGAATAGAACTAAGATGAGTAGCAGTTGCACGGCAAGGGGGACACCAAGTTGCAAATATATCAAAAATTACTATTTTATCTTTTGCACCTTCTAAAACAAAACCATCTCCCTCTTTTTTTACGATATACTGTTTTTTATCAATACCGCTAAGTACGTATTGTGTAGCTGATACCATCTCATTAGCACTGTTATGAATGCTCTTTTTGTCTTTGTTTTCAGAACAGCCTTGAAATAAAATTGCCGATAGTATTGATAGAGTTAAAATATACTTTCCAATCATTTGATTACCTTGTTTTCTTTTTTTTGAGTAAAATGAGCAAAATTATATCCATAAAGATTTTATATGCCTCTTACAAAAGCAATTTTTAGACAAAATTGTCTAGATAAAATAAAAAATTCACAAACTCATAATCGTTTATATAAAAATATTAAAATAGGTATAAAATTAGATAAAGAGCTTAAAAAAATAAAAAGTAAGAAAATACTTTTTTATACTTCACTGCCTTTTGAGGCAAATACCGCAAAATCTATTAAAATTATGAGAAGAAAATACGATATTTACGTACCGTTTATGGAAGGCGAAAGTTTTAAAATGGTACCATTTAGGTTACCGCTTAAGAAAAAAAGATTTGGTATTTATGAAGCGGGAAACAGTTTAAGAGATATTAAAAAAATTGATATAGCCATAGTTCCTGTGGTTGGTGTGGATGGAAATTTACAAAGAGTCGGATTTGGGAAAGGGATGTATGACCGTTTCTTTGCCAAGCTAAAAAAAAGACCATATACAATATTTATACAATCGGAATTTTGTTATACAAAAGAGTCTATTTGTGATTATTTTGATATTACATGTGATTTGATTATAACGCCGTTTGTTACAGTACGAAATAAAAATATGTTTATAAATAGGAAATAAGATGCTAAAAGAGGTACTAATTAGTGGTGGGATTGCCACTATTAGTGGGCTTGTCGGATTTATCATCTCTAAAAAAATAACTAATGCTAATTTTGATATTTATGTCGAAAAAGCTAAAGCTCAAGCCGGTGCTATCGAAAATGAGGCACAGCTGCTTTTATATAAAGCTAATATAAAATCTCAAGAGATGGAGATAGAAGCTAGAAAATTATACGAGAGTATAAAAGAAAAAGCTAAGACGGACCTTCTTCAAAGAGAAGATGACGTTATAAAAAAAGAGCAGAGTTTTAAGCGATATAAGCAGAATGAAGATAGAAGACTTCAGGATGAGGTATCTACTTTAAAAGCTAAGCAGGTTGATTTAAAAAGAAATGAAAAATCCCTTAACTCACTAAAAAAGAGATATGAAGAAAAAATTGATGAAGCACTAAATGCTATCGAGCATTGTGCAGGTATGACAAAAGATGAAGCAAAGAGAGTTTTGCTTGAAAAAGTCGAAGAGAAGTCTCGCGGTGAAATAGCACATATTGTCAGACGTTACGAGAATGAGGCAAAGAGTGAAGCTAAAAAAAGAGCAAACTATATCTTGGCTCAAGCTACAAGCAGATACGCCGGAGAGTTTGCCGCAGAGCGTCTTACAAACTTAATTCATCTTTCTGATGATGAATTAAAGGGTCGTATAATTGGGAAAGAGGGTAGAAATATCAAAACTCTTGAGACCCTTTTGGGAGTAGATATCATAATAGATGATACCCCAAATGTAATTTTAGTAAGCAGTTTTAATCTTTACAGACGTGCTATCGCAACAAAAACAATAGAGTTTCTTATTGGAGACGGTCGTATTCAACCTGCTCGTATTGAAGAAATTTACAATAAAGTTTGTGAAGAGTTTGAATCAGCAGTTTTAAATGAAGGCGAAGAGATAGTAGCAGATTTGGATATAGGAGTAATGCACCCTGAGCTTGTAAAACTTATCGGTAAGCTTCGTTATCGTGCAAGTTACGGACAAAATGCACTTGCGCATACTCTTGAAGTTGCTCATTTGGCAGGTATTATGGCAGCAGAGATGGGCGGAGATGCAAGGCTTGCAAAAAGAGCCGGACTTTTACATGATATAGGCAAAGCTTTAACTAATGATTCTCAGGGCAATCATGTCAATTTAGGTGCAGATATCTGCAATCGTTACAATGAACATAATGTTGTTATTAATGCGATATATGCCCACCATGGATATGAAGACATTAACTCTATAGAATGTGGCGCAGTTTGTGCTGCAGATGCACTCTCGGCTGCAAGACCAGGTGCTAGACGAGAAGTTCTTGAGAGCTTTTTAAAAAGAGTTACCGAGATAGAAGAGATAGCATCTGAACATACGGGTGTAAAACAAGCGTACGCGATAAACGCAGGAAGAGAAGTAAGAGTTCTTGTCAATGCATCTCTTGTGAATGATGATGAGTCTGTTTTAATAGCAAAAGAGATAGCAAAAGAGATAGAAGAGAAAGTTCAATATCCAGGTGAGATAAAAGTCAATGTTATTCGTGAGAGCAGAGCTATAGAATTTGCCAGATAAATGGCAATAAATAATTAATATATATCTTCAATATCATTTATATCAGAATCATCATAAGGGTCCATGTGTATAAGTACATGTACCTTTTTATCATCAAAAAGTTTTTTAAGTTCAATCTCAAGTTTATCTGAAATAAGATGTGCATCATATAGAGATATACTTACATTAAAAACTACATGTACCGATATAAATATATGTGAACCTGATTCCCTCGTTTGTAGATGGTGATAGTTTGTAGTCTCTTGCTGACTCTCAATGACATCAGTAATTTTTTTTATGTCACTCTCAGACAGCGCGGCATCAAGAAGCATTAAAATGCCCTCTTTTATAATAGGCAGTGCTGAGTATATCATGTACACAGCTATAGTAATACCCAAAACAGCATCTATTAAAGACTCTCCTGTTAATGATACTAGTCCAAGTGCCAAAAGAACTGCACCATTTGAGAAGATATCTGTTTTATAGTGAAGTGCATCTGCTTTGATAACCATATTATTTGTTTTTTTAGCAACATGATTTAAAAAGATAACAAGAAAAGAGGTAATAATTATAGAACACACCATTATAATTATAGAGACGCCGATAAACTCCATATCTCGTGGGTGTGCAATCTTTGTAAGTGCTTCATAAAGTATAAATAGTGCAGAAAGAGATATTACAGTCCCTTCTATAACTGCTGCTAATGGTTCAATCTTGCTTCGTCCGTAGTTAAAACTGTCATCAGGATCTTTTTCGGCGTTATGAAGAGCAAAGTAATTAAACAAAGAGACGGTTAAATCAAGTAAAGAGTCAATAGCAGATGCCAAAACAGCAATAGAGCCGCTTAATATACCAACAGACATTTTTATAACAACAAGCAATGCGGCAACAGACGTAGAAACAACAGTTGCTTTTTTTTCTAATCTCATTTTTAATCCCATAACTATTTAGGGTACAATTGTAATAAAATTAATATTTTATAGTCATTAAAGTATTTTAAGTATTAGAAATAGGGCAGTAGATTATATGAATTTAGATGTATTAAGACAAGAGCGTCAAAAATGGATGAATTGGAAAAATATAGCTCCTCTTAGAGAGGCGTTAAACTCTTTGGAAGATGGCTTTTGGGAAGTTGAACTAGGCGATGTAGTAAAAATAAGCGGTAAAGCACCGAAAAACTTATATGAAGTCGCAAAGCTTATGATGCCGTGGCGAAAAGGTCCGTTTGAGTTATTTGAGACTTTTATAGACTCAGAGTGGAGAAGCAATATAAAATATAATCTTCTGCGAAAACATTTTAATTTAAAAGATAAAAGAGTTGCCGATATAGGGTGCAACAATGGATACTATCTATTTAGAATGCAAGAGGATAAACCAAAAGCGTTGGTTGGTTTTGATCCGTCTGCGCTGTACAAAACACAGTTCGACTTTATAAATCACTTTGTTAAAAGCGACATTGTATATGAACTTTTGGGCGTTGAGCATTTAGAGTTTTATGAAGATAAATTTGATACAATTTTTTGTTTGGGTGTTTTGTACCACAGAAGCGATCCTGTTGCCATGTTAAAATCACTTTATAAAGGAGTTGATTTTGGCGGTGAAGTGATACTAGATACTTTTTATATAGATGGTGATGATGAGATGTGTTTATGTCCGGAATCATCGTATTCAAAAATACCGAATATCTACTTTGTTCCAACAATAAAAGCTTTAAGAAACTGGTGTAAACGCGCAGGATTTGATAGCTTTGAAGTCTTAGAGACTTCTGTTACCGATAGTAATGAGCAGAGAAAAACTCCTTGGATTGAGGGGCAGTCATTGGAAGATTTTTTAGATAAAAATGACAAAAGCAAAACTGTTGAAGGGTATCCGGCACCTGCTAGAGTATATGTAAAATTAACTAAGGGTATAAAATGAGAAAAGATATAGACGATATGCTAGAAGATGATCAAGAGTTAGATATTGAAGAGTATAGAAAAACAGATGAAGTTTTATTAAAAACACATGATAAAATAAATCATGATTTATGCGGAGAGATACAAAAATTAGATGTCGGTTTTGTAAAATTAAAGCTGGTGACTACCTATGATATGATTGCGGATAGCCAAAGTCTGATACATGGAGGATTTATTTTTGGTGCTGCCGATTATGCCGCTATGGTTGCTGTTAATGAAAAAAATGTCGTATTGGTAGCAAGTGATTGTCAATTTCTCTCTCCAGTGAAATTTGGGGATATAGTTGATTTTGTGGCGAAAGTGCGTCATAAAGAGGGTAGAAAAAGAAATGTACATGTAACAGGGCATGTTTTAGATATAAAAGTATTTGAAGGCGAATTTAAAACAGTAGTAACAGAGCGACATGTTTTAAAATTAAAGTTGATGGAAGAGGGTGCCATCGATAAATAGCTAATCTTTAAAGATTAGCTATCCAATAGTCAGTATATTGCTGCTCTTGTTTTATTGTTGTGGTGTTCCCATGTCCCGGATATATAGTTTTATCATAGGCTATTTTTTTAAACTTTATAAGGGACTCTTTCATCTCTTGCGGTGATGAATATGGAAAATCAGTACGCCCGATAGAACGTTCAAATATAAAATCACCGCTAAACATTGCATCTTCTATCTCTATTGTTGAACATCCGGGTGTATGTCCAGGGAAATGACGAAACTTAACTTTGACTCCATTAAAGTCAAGCTCTTGATTAGGTTCTACTTTTATATCCGGTTTTGAGGGCGGCAAATCAGGACTCCAACTGCTGCCTTGAAGAAGCATTGCATCATCTTTTGGAGTATAAAGCGGGACTTTTAGCTTTTCTTGTAACTCGGCATTACTCCAAACATGATCAAAGTGTCCATGTGTGTTTAATATAGCGATTGGATTTGTAACATTGGCAATTACCCAATCGGTTGCGCCAATTCCCGGATCTATAATAAAATCCATACCGTTTACGGTAACTATATAGCAATTTGTTTGGTATTCACCCATAGGTTTTACTTTTATTTTCACTCTAATACTCTTTTTTTATAAAATTGTAACATTGATTACCAAAATTTGATATAATAATTTTCTTAATACTGGGTTAGAGAATATCTCAAAGTTTATCAAAGGTTGTTTATGAAAAAGTACGAGCAGATAACGGAGTATCTGCACCATTTTTTAAATGATGAAGTTCGCAAGACAGGCATAGAGAGCGTTGTTTTAGGCCTTAGCGGCGGAATAGACTCTGCAGTTGTTGCGGTACTTGCAAAGATGGTCTTTAAAGATAATTTACTATGTGTAAAGATGCCTTCTCAATACTCCTCTTCTAGTTCGCTTGATGATGCCGATGAGTTTTGTAGAGATTTTAAAATTAATGCCATTACAGTCTCAATTGAACCTATATTAAGGGCTTATGAAGAGGCAAATCCTGATATGGACAATCTACGAAGAGGTAATCTCTCTGCACGACTGAGAATGGCTACTATTTTTGATATTTCTGCTAAGCAAAAAGCCTTAGTTTTAGGAACTAGCAATAAGAGTGAGTTAATGCTCGGATATGGAACTATCTACGGAGATTTAGCAAGTGCTTTAAATCCAATAGGAGATTTGTATAAGAGTGAAGTCTATGAGCTAGCAGAGTATTTGGGTGTTACTAAAAGTATAATTAAAAAAGCTCCATCAGCAGATTTATGGGATGGTCAGAGTGATGAGAGCGATTTAGGGTATAGTTATGCAAAACTTGATGAGGCTTTAAAGCTTTATGTAGAGGATAGATTAACCAAAGAAGAGATAATAGAGCGTGGATGTGACAAAGAGATGGTAGATATGATTATAAAGCGGATTTTTCGCAATCAATTTAAGAGAAAAATGCCGATAATTGCAAAGTTGACATCTAGGACTATAAACCATGATTTTAACTATCCAAGAGATATAACACTATAAGGATTAATTGATGAAAGTTGCATTTTGTAGATATGAAAGTAGTAGAGAAGCACACTCAAACGTTAGCGATGTTTTAGATGCAGAAGAGATAAATCAAGTAGAGAAGCTAGAAAACGAATTTTCTTCTTACATAGGTTCAGAGTATGCGCTAGCAACTTCACACGGCACATCGGCACTTCATTTGGCGATGCTTGCACTTGATTTAAAGCGCGGGGACAAAATAGTATGCTCTGTAAATGCTCATCCAAAAGTTCCAGAAGTCGTGCGTCACTTTGATGCAGAGCCTATTTTTATAGATATTGACTCTCAAACTTACAATATAAATCTGGATAAATTAGAAGTATATCTCGAAGACAATAAAGCAAAAAAACTTAAAGCCGTTATAGTTACGCATGTTGCAGGGCAGTGTGTTGATCTGGAGAGACTTTACACAATGGCAGAAATTTATGACGTAAAAATTGTAGAAGATGCGAGTGAAGCTTTAGGTGCAACATATAAGGGCAAAAAAATAGGCTCAACCGGAGCCGATATTACATGCTTTAACTTCTCTTCTCATTTGAAAAAAGATGTTTGTAACGGTGGTATGCTTGTCTCAAATTCACTTGAAATCATAGAACGAGCAAAACTGTTAAGTTCACACGGAATGACAAGAGATGAAAACTCTTTAGAATATATATATGATGTTGTAGATATTGGATTTGACTACTCTATGAGTCAGTTGGATGCTGCATATATAAGAGCCCAAATTAAAGAACAGGATAAAAATCTTAAAAGAGTTCAAGAGATAGCCCAGATGTATAATAAAGCTCTTAGCGAAGTAAATCATATAACAATACCAAAATCAAGTGATGAGCATCCATACTCTTTGTATATTATAAAAGTAGATAAAAATAGAGACTCTTTTGCATTAGAGTTGAAAAAACATGGAGTTGAAGTAGGGCTGCACTATATACCTCTTCACTTTTTATCATACTATAAAAATAAATACTCTTTAAAAGTAAACAATTTTCCGGTTGCACTTACTAGCTATCAACAAATAATGTCGCTTCCTATATATCCTAGTATGCAGGATAAAGAGGTGCAGTATGTTATTGATAAAATCAAGTCAGTAGCATCGACTAGAGTTTAAAAGCCGCAATTTGAAAAAAGTAGTTTTTTGGGTTGAAGAGTATTTCTACAACCCAACTTTAACTCAAAAACTACTCTCTTTTTTCCTTCTTCCTTTGAGCCTTATTTATTGTTTTTACATGTATATAAGATTTAAGAGCAAAAAGGTAGAAGATTTTGGCATAGATATCATAAGTGTCGGAAACTTAAATGTCGGAGGAAGCGGAAAAACCCCGCTTGTGAGTGCTCTCGCATCAAGATATAAAGATGTTGCCGTAATTCTTAGAGGATATGGGCGAAAAAGCAGCGGTCTTTTTGTAGTGAGTGACGGCAGTAGAATTTTATGCGACGTAAATATAAGCGGTGATGAGGCAATGGTTTATGCGCGTAAACTTCCACATGTAAAAGTTATAGTCAGCGAAGACAGAAAAAAAGGTATAAACAAGGCAAAAGAGCTTGGTGCAAAAATTATATTTTTAGATGATGCCTACTCTAAACATGATATAAAAAAACTCGATATTCTTATAAATGTACAAAGCAAAAATGGGTTTTGTTTACCTTCAGGTCCTTTTAGAGAAAGGTTATGGACTACAAAAGAAGTCGTTGTACTAAGGGATGAAGAAGATTTTAAAAGAGTAGTTGAACTTAAAAATAAAAGTGATAAAATGTCACTCGTAACTGCAATAGCAAGACCGCAGAGATTGGATGGTTATTTGCCTGATGTTATCAGCAAAAACTATTTTGAAGATCATCACTCTTTTACAAAAAAAGAGATAGAAGATATACTTCAAAGAGACGGTTCAGACTCAATATTGGTAACATATAAAGATTTTGTAAAATTAGAGCAGTTTGGTTTAAAGCTTTCACTTTTGGATTTACATGTGGAAGTTAATGAAAATATTTTTAAAATAATAGATGATTACAGGGGAAGAAACAGTGCAAAAAAAGATTGAAACAGTTCAAACGCTTCTTGAAGCATTACCGTTTATAAAAGAGTTTAGAGGCAAAACAGTAGTTATAAAATACGGTGGTTCCGCTCAAGAGACACCTCAGTTAAAAGAGAAGTTTGCAGAGGATATTTTACTTATGTATCTTGTCGGAATTAAACCTGTTATAGTTCACGGCGGCGGCAGACAGATAAATGAGATGCTTGACGCTCTAAAAATTGAGAGTAAGTTTATAGAAGGGCAAAGAGTTACATCAAAAGAGGTTATGAGAATCGTAGAGATGGTTCTAAGCGGAGAGATAAATAAAGAAATAGTTTCACTTTTAAACTCTCACGGCGCAAAAGCGATAGGCATAAGCGGCAAAGATGCTCACTTTATCTCAGCAAAAGCAAAAGATTTTTCAAGATGGGGTTTAACAGGAAACATTACAGATGTAAAAGCCGATGTTATCTCAAATCTTATAGCTGAAAAATTTATTCCTGTTATCGCTCCAATCGCTTCTGGTAGCGAGATGGGTCATCCTGGATTTAATATAAATGCTGATTTATGCGCTTCTTATGTTGCAAAAGCAATAGGTGCAAATAAAATCATATTTTTAACAGATACGGCAGGTGTTTTAAACAACAACAAGGAACTTTTCAGCACGCTTACAAAAGATGAAGTAGAGGCTCTAAAAGCCGATGGAACTATTCACGGCGGAATGGTGCCTAAAGTCGATGCATGTCTTGAAGCAATTGAAGGCGGTGTTCAAAAAGCGCATATTATTGATGGAAGAATAGAGCATTCAATGCTTTTAGAACTTTTTACATCAGCCGGAGTCGGAACAGAGATAGTTAAATAGCTTTTTAAAATAAAATCTCTTAGATTTTTTCTCTATGAGATTTTATTTTGTTTGCCCACAAGCCAGTATGCGATTGCCAGTCCTACTATTACGGTGCCTATAATTAAAAGATCATCAGCCTTTTCGGAAGATAATGAATATATGAGTATCTTTCTAATAAGCGCCGCCATGGCAAGCATTATAAAAGCGCCGATTGCAAACCCTTTGCCTTGAAGATGGTGTATCTCTTCATGTATTAGCTCGATAGCCGCCCATAAAACAAGCAAACTTCCCAAAACCGTTAAAATACCTTTTTCTATGCCTATATCTGAGAAGAAGAGCAGGTATATATCATAAGCAAAAAGACCGACGGCAAAAAATGCAACAAGAGCTAGGGCACCTGCAAGAAAAAAGTTGATATATGAGTTGAACTTTTTCAAGCCTGATAAAATGTTTTTTTCAAACTTCGACAAAGATAGAAATTTACTCATCTCCTCTTCTCTGTATGAGCTTGTTAAAACATCAAGATTCATATCAATAATTTTTTCAATTGCAATAACTTCTTTATTGTATTGCTCTTTATTTTCAAAATCTTTTTCAATATGTCTTATAATAAAAGTTCTTACAAAAGTAAAAGCCGAGTTTACATAGTGTGTAGGTAAGCCTATCTTTACATGTACTTCGCCGATTTTATAGAGATACATAAAATAGTACATGTCATATTTACCGCAAAAAAGGTTAATAAACCACTCTTTTATTTTTTTGCGATGATATGCAATAACATCTTTATTTTTTAAAAATTGCGCAGTCTGCCCAAAACCCCAAATATAGTCGTAAAACTCATCTATAAACTTATCCGATAGTTTTTCCATACTTGATTGAAGCTCTTGAAGTATCAAAGCCTCTTCTTGGGTAAACTTGTAATGCTTTTTTAGACTTGAGTATGATTGCATGTTCCCTCTTTGTACGTATTATTAGAGATTATATATTTATTAGTTTAAATTTAAATATAACAAACTTAATTAGAGTAATTTTTTTAAATTTATTTGTTTCTAGCCATTTTATAAAAGAGCTTCTGAGTTGAAAGCTCTTTTGGTATTTGAGTATTATACAAAATATGTTCGGTTAATATTTTTGCCAAATATGGACCAAAAACAAATCCTCTTGAGCCAAGAGCATTTATGATATACATGTTAGGATAGTACTCTAAGGATTCTTGCGGAATTTTTGTACCGTTTTTAATTGATGGGTGTTTTTTTAGCGAAGCTTCAAAATCAACTACTTTTCCAATAACAGGAAAGTAGCTTTTTATTGTTGCCCTTGCACCTTTGTATATCTTTGTTACTTCTAAATTTTCAAGTTTTATCAACTCATCTGCTTGAGCTAAAAGAGTATTTATCTGCATATCATCGCTGTTTACGTAGAAGCTACATTTATCACATGTAGTCAAACACTCCATTTTTGAACTGTCGTGTCTCTCATGAGTAGCACCTATAGATATATTTCCGTCACGTTTGTTTGTTGAAACAGATATCGATTTGTGAATATTAAAAGGGACATTAGAAGTTGTTTTAACATCAATTCTAAGTCCAAAAATAGGGGAAATCGTAACATAGGGAATATCTACTAAGTGGCTACTTACCCCTTGAGAAAGAATAATATTTTTTGCTTTTATACCATTAGCCAAGTAATAGCCGTTTTTAAAAGTCAACTCTTTAATATCTTCTTTGTAAAAATCGCATTCCTTAGTTAACTCTTTACAAATTTGAATAGGCTCAATTACGGCCGCATTTTCGTAAAAATACCCGTCTATATCTCTAAAATCTTTTGATATATATTGTATTTTTTTAGTATCAAAATAGGTATGTTCTATATGATTTTGAGCTAGTTTGTCTTCTTGAAAATTATCGTTGGCAACTCTTAAAACACCTTTTTTATCAACTGCATCAGGGAGAAGTTTTTCATAAAAATCTATTGAAAAATTAAGAGCATCGTTTACAGTAGTATTGTATAAGTTTTTTTTACCGGGAAGCGGCGATAAAAAAGCTCCCGCCGCTCCGCTTGCTCCACCTGCAATGCCCTCTCTGTCAATAACTGCTACACTTTTGTCCTCTTTGTGCAAAAAATAAGCGGTGCTACATCCGGCACTTCCCGCTCCGATAATTAAATAGTCATATATCTTCATTTTCGTATTATAGAAAATAAAGACTTAATGTCAGGCGTTAAGCCTTTATTAGATTAGTGATGTTATAATCGCGCTAATATTTATAAATACAGGATATAAAATGTACGGACTTTTTGAAGATGAAGATGATATATTTATGGGCTCACCTAAAAGCAAATTAATGGATGTCGTATTTAATGCAAATAATGACGTAGTTAGATACCAACTGCAAAATTTTATCGACAGAACTGCTGCTATTGAGCTTATGATTGGCGATAAACTTGGAGAAGATATGGATAGAGAGATTCAAAGATTTATGATCTCAAACAGAGACGAAGTTGATAATCACGCAAAAAGTTTATATATTGAACTAATGGGTGCAATTTTATCACAAAGTGAATAATTGAAAACTATTTTACATGTATTTGTTCTTTTAGCCTTTAGTTCTAGTTTCATATTTGCCGATAATTTTACAGAAATTAGAGAAATATCGCTAAAAAAAGATGAGCAAAAGAAAATTCTTGTAAAATACGCTGACAAAGAAAAATTATTTAATTTTAGATGGACACTATATAAAAACGGTGGACTTGTTATTTTTAGGTCATACGACAAAATAGTTGCACAAAATGTACTCTATTTAAGAGAGAGAAACCAAAGCTTTAGAGTAGAGTTAAAGAGTAGAGGTGCTGACTTTTATAATGTACCTTACATGTTAGTCAGATTTAAAGAGTTTAAAGAGGCATCAAAAGAGGCTGTTTTTGAGATTCTTCTCTCTGATGATAAAAAACAGATAAAGCTAGAAGATTTAAAGAAGGGTTAAAGAGAGATTATGCAAAGAGTTGAGAGCGAAATAGCAAGACTGATAAAAGAGATAAATTATGATGAAGTAACTCGTCTTTTTGGGATGCTATCTGGCGGCAAAAGACTTCGTGCAAAACTGATTTTAAAAATCGCCCCTTTAAGCGATAAAGCTCCGCTTTTAGCGGCAATAGTGGAGCTGATTCATGGTGCAAGTCTGCTTCATGATGATGTAATAGATGAAGCAACTCTAAGACGTGGAGTGGCATCCGTCAATGCTACTGATGGAAGTAAAACAGCTGTAATGTTAGGTGATATACTCTACTCAAAAGCTTTTACCGAACTTGTCTCGTTTGACAAAGAGATTGCAAAAACGGTTGCATCTTCCGTTACTGCTCTTAGCAAAGGCGAGATGATGGATGTTAAGATGGCTGAGAATTTCAATGCCGATGAAAATAGATATCTTGAAATGCTATATCTAAAGACAGCTACTCTTATTGAAGCAGCCGCCGCCGCCGCTGCAATTTTAGCGGGCAAAGATACTTCTTCTCATGCTCTTTACGGAAAAAATCTCGGACTCTCTTTTCAAATTATCGATGATATTTTAGATATAACATCTGACTCCATTACTCTTGGAAAACCATCCATGAATGATTTTGCCGAAGGTAAATGTACGCTACCGTATATCTATCTTCATAAAGTGTTAAGTAAAGAGGATAGAGGAAAATTACTTGGCATGCATGCTAAAGTATTGGATGAACAAGATACTCTTTGGATTAAGCACAAGATGAATGAACATAAAACTATAGAAAAATCGTTTGAACTTGCACAGAAGCTATCAAATGAGGCAATGAACGTCATGAGAGATGATGCAGAGTTAGTGGGTATTTTACAAACTATGATAAAAAGAAGTTACTGATGCACTATTTAAATATAAGCTTTTCACATAAAAATTCAACTTTAGAGGTAAGAGAAAAACTCTCTTATAAAGATGATAATGCCCTAAAAGGGTGTTTGGCAAAATTAAATTCAGGCGAATCTATAAACGAGTCTGTTCTTATATCTACATGTAATCGTATGGAAGTTCTTTGCAGCTGTAGCGATATAGCATCTGCAACGCAATATATTTTTGAAATTTTAGCGGCAAGGTCAGGAATTTCAATTGACGAGCTAGAAGGCAGAGCAGATATATTTGACGACAGTAGCGCAATACACCATCTTTTTAGTGTTGCAAGTTCACTTGACTCTATGGTTATCGGAGAGACGCAAATCGCCGGACAGTTAAAAGACGCATTTAGGTTTTCATACGATAACGGATTTTGCTCTCAAAAACTTGCTCGTGCTATGCATCATGCATTTAAATGTGCCGCTAAAGTGCGAAATGCAACGGATATCTCATCAAAACCCGTCTCAATTGCAAGTGTGGCAGTTGCAAAACTAAAATCTGTTCTTGATAGTGTTCATGGCAAGAAAGCTCTAGTTATCGGGGTAGGAGAGATGTCTGAAATTACTGCAAAGCATCTTATCTCAAACGGTGCGGATGTTTATATTATGAACAGAACAAAAGAGAAAGCTTTTGCATTAGCACAGGAGTGCGGCTGTAAAGTTTTAGATATGGACGAGTTGCCAAATGCTGTAAATGAGTTTGAGATTCTCTTTACTGCAACTTCTGCTTCAGAACCTATAATAACTGACGCAATTATAAAACCTTGTGATTTTGAGAGGTACTGGTTTGATATGGCAGTTCCAAGAGATATCAATTATCATAAAGGTGAGCGCATTAGTCTATATGTAGTTGATGATTTGAAAAATATTGTTGATGAAAATATGAGTCTGCGTGAAGACGGCGCGAGAAAGGCTCACGGCATTATAGGCAGAAGCACGGTAGAGTTCTTTGAATGGCTTGATACTTTAAACATAGAGCCTATGATAAAAGAGATTTACCAAAAAGCATTTGAAGCAGCAAGAGTGGAGAGCCAGAGAGTTATAAAAAATGGGTATATTCCAAAAGAGTATGAGGCACAAGTCCATAAAATGAGCGAACAAGTTATGAAGAGATTTTTACATCAGATGAGTTCAAAAATGCGCAGCGTATCCGAGGAGTCAAAATCAGATATGGTAACGAGTGCTTTACAGTTTTTAATAAAAAAAGATAAAAATGACGTACCGGACACATATAAATGTGAACATAATTTAAACATTATAGAAGGAAGATAATTGAGAAGAAGTAGAGCGTTTATTCCAACTGCAAAAGAAGCGCCATCAGACGCAACACTGCCTAGCCATAAGTTTTTAATAAGAGGCGGTTTTATAAACCAACAAGGCGCCGGACTTTATAATTTTATGCCGCTTGGGAAAATAGTACTAGAGAAGATTAGAACTATTGTAAAAGAGGAGTTAGACCTGGCCGGTTGTAGTGAAGTACAGCTTAGTTTTGTGACTCCTATTAGTTTATGGGAGAGAAGCGGTCGCTGTGAAGCTATGGGAAAAGAGATGCTTAGAATTAAAGACAGACATGAAAATGAATTTGTCTTAAGTCCTACAAACGAAGAAGCTATGGTAGAACTTGTTAAAAACAGAGTAACAAGCTATAAAGATTTGCCTTTAAATTTGTATCAGATTAACACTAAGTTTCGTGATGAGGCTAGACCTAGATACGGACTTTTGCGTGGTAGAGAATTTTTGATGAAAGACGGATACTCTTTTCATTCAAGCATTGAAGATATGGTGCGAGAGTTTAACCTAATGGAAGAGACTTATAAAAAAATTTTTACTAGGCTTGGACTTGATTTTAGAGTAGTTGCCGCTGATAGCGGAGCAATCGGTGGAGACGGAAGCAAGGAATTTCATGTTTTAGCAGATAGTGGAGAAGATACTATTATAGTTTGCGAGTCATGTGATTATGGTGCAAATATTGAGACTATAGATGAGTTTAAAGACAAAATTGATGAGCTAAACGAGAAGAGCTATGAAGATTTAAAAGAGTTAAAAGTAGCTCAAAAATGTTCTTGCGGAGCAAACCTTCACTTTAAAAAAGGTATTGAAGTCGGGCATATTTTCCAGCTTGGAACTAAATACTCAGCAGCATTAGAGGCAAACTTTAGTGATGAGAATGGAAGAAGCAAACCTTTTGAGATGGCAACATTCGGTATAGGAGTTAGCAGACTTGTTGCAGCCGTAATTGAGCAGAATCATGATGAAAATGGGTGTATATGGACAAAAGCAACCGCTCCGTATATGGTAAATATTATGATTTCAAATATAAAAGATGTAAATCAAGTTAATTTGGGCGAAGAGCTTTATGAGAAGCTTCAAGATTCACATGTAGAAGTTATGCTTGACGATGGAAAAGAGAGATTCGGCTTTAAAATGAAAGATGCGGAGCTTATAGGTTTTCCATATACGGTTATAATCGGAAAAGAGCTTGAGGGCGGTTTGGTTCAAATATACGACAGAAGAACAAAAGAAAATACTGCTATAAACGTAAGTCAAGTTTATGACAAAATAATGGAATTGATATAAGATGATTTATTTCTTTGCCTATCTATTTTTAGAAGTTATGATTTCGGTAAGTATATCATCGGCAATAGGCGGGGTGGCTACATTTTTTGAGATTCTTTTGAGTGCTTTTGTAGGGATAAGCATACTTGTGAATTTTAAAGCGACACTTAGAGAAAACTTTACGGCGGTATCTTACAGCTGTATTGATTTAAAACAGTTTCAAAGTTTAAATTTATTTACGATTTTTGGGGCTATTTTGCTTATTTTGCCTGGTTTTTTAACAGATATAGTAGGTGTTTTATTGCAATTTAGCGTATTTACGACAATGCTTGTTAACCGTTACAATTTTAATTCAGGCAAATGCAAAACAGATTATGAAAAAAACAGTACACAAAAGGATATTAATGTCATTGATGTTGAAATTATTAGCGATAACACTTACACTAAGTAGTTTATTAAAGGCAGATAGTTCAAGCCAACAGGTTGAGAATTTTTTAAAAAATAGTTTTAGTACAAATCCAAAGATACTATCTATAAAAGTTAAAGTAACCGGTACAACAGACGTTAAAGGATTTGATGATTGGAATGCATATTTTGTAGAGTTGGATGCTATATTAAAAAAAGATAAGCGTCAGGTTGTTCAAAAAATGGTCTGGTACTCAAACGGTGAAGTTATAACAAAAGAGTTGTTTGATTTAAAAAGCGGTAAAGAGATGGGTGAATTGGTTTCACTCCCTTTTAAGGATGAGTATTACAATAAAGAAAATTTAATTTACGGAAATGAGAATGCAAAACATAAGGTGGTTATATTTTCAGATCCTCTCTGCCCGTTTTGCAGACAATTTGTACCTGAAGCTATAGAATATATGAAAAAAGAGCCAAATAAGTTTGCCGTATATTACTACCATTTTCCTCTTGAATCTATCCATCCTGCTTCAGTAGAATTGGTTCAAGCAGCAATTGCACTTGAACTTCAAGGTGCAAAAGATGTGGTTTTAAATCTATATAAAGTAAATGTTGACCCAAAAGAGCGCTCAAATGAGGTTATTTTTGCACAGTTTAACAAAGTTATGAATTCAAATATTAACATGACGAATTTGTTGTCGCCTAGAGTTTTGACACATTTTAAAAATGATTTAAAAACAGCGGATTTGTTGATGATAAACTCAACACCGACAATGTTTTTTAACGGAATTATAGATAGAACAAAAAATAAATACAAAGAGGCAAAATAGATGAAAAAATTAATAATAGCAACAAGAGGTTCACAACTAGCACTTTGGCAGTCTAACCATATTAAAGCAGTTTTAGAAGAGCAAAACCCAGGTATGGAAGTTGAACTAAATATTATTGTTACTACTGGAGACAGAATTCAAGACAAAGCTTTATCAAAAATAGGCGGTAAAGGGCTGTTTTTAAAAGAGCTTGAGGAAGCGATGCTTAGAGGCGAAGCTCAAATTGCAGTTCACTCTCTTAAAGATGTTCCTACCGTAATGCCGGATGGCCTTCTTTTAGCGGCAATTACGGAGAGAGAAGATTCAAGAGATGCACTTTTATCTGAAAAATATCCAAATATTGATGCTCTTCCAGAAGGTGCGACGGTAGGAACGTCTTCACTACGTCGTCGCATGCAGATAGAGAAGCTTCGTCCGGATTTGGTTATAAAAGATTTAAGAGGAAATGTTGATACTAGAATCAGAAAATTAAAAGAGGGTGAATTTGATGCGATAATTTTAGCTGCTGCAGGCATCAACAGACTCTCGCTTTTAGATGCAGTAAAACATGTATATCCGATTTCGCTTGAAGAGATGGTTCCTTCTATGGGGCAGGGGGCCCTTGGTATAGAGGCAGTGAATGATGCAGAAGTTTTAAAAATCGTGGCACGCCTTGAAGATGAGTACAGCAGAATTGAAACAACTATAGAGAGAGCTTTTGTAGATGAATTAGAGGGTGGATGTCAAGTTCCAATCGGTGTTAATGCATCTGTTTTAGAAGATGGAAATGTAAGCATTAAAGCAGTACTAGGTCTTCCTGATGGGACAGAGATGTTAATGGACTCTAAAATTACATCTAAAAAAGATTATCAAAATATCGGAAGAGAGATGGCATCAGAGTTTATTGCCAGAGGAGCAAAAGAGTTGTTAGCGCGCGCTGAAGCGATGATGGAAAATAGATAATATGAAAAGAAGTATTGAGTTATTAAGAAAAAAAGGCGAATTGCGAGTTATCGATGAAGAGCTAGATATATATCTCGAAATACCGCATTTGGCTTATGCAGAAGTAAAGAAAAAAGATGGCGGCAAGGCACTGTTGTTTACAAATGTCGTTGATAAAAAAAGCGGTGTAAAGTTTAAAGAGAGCGTAGCTATGAATCTTTTTGGCTCATACAGACGCTGTGAGCTTCTTTTTGGCAGAACAATCGAGTCTGTTGCCGATGAGATAACCAAACTGCTTCATATGAAACCGCCTGAAGGTTTTTTTAATAAACTCAGCATGGCAAGTGAGCTTTTTTCGCTTAAAAATATATTTCCAAAACGCTTGAATGGTAGTGGAGATTGTCAACAAGTTAAATATTTGGAAAATGATATTGATTTATATAAACTTCCGGTTCTTACTACGTGGGAGCAAGACGGAGGTCCATTTATTACGATGGGTCAGGTCTATACACAGAGTTTAGACGGTGAAATGGTAAATCTGGGAATGTATAGACTTCAGGTCTATGATAAAAATCATTTAGGCATGCATTGGCAGATTCATAAAGACTCTTCACACTTTTTTGATCAATATCAAAAAGCAGGTAAGAAAATGCCCGTAAGTGTAGCAATAGGAGGAGACCCTCTTTATACATGGTGTGCAACTGCTCCGCTTCCTTATGGTGTAAATGAGCTTTTAATGTATGGACTTATTAAAAAAGAGGGTGCTAAGCTTGTTAAATCAATTACTACGCCTCTTTATATACCTCAAGATGTAGATTACGTTATAGAGGGCTGGGTTGATACTAAAAATATGAAAATAGAGGGACCTTTTGGAGATCATACGGGATATTATACTCTGGAGGAGTCATACCCTTTTATGGAAGTTAGTGCTATAACCATGAAAAAAGAGCCTATATTTTTAGCTACGGTTGTAGGAAAACCGCCGTTAGAGGATAAATATATGGGTTGGGCAACGGGAAAAATATTTTTTCCGCTTTTAAAAACTACTGCGCCTGATTTGCTTGATTATCATATGCCGGAAAATGGAGGTTTTCATAATCTTATTTTGGCAAAAATGCAGCCTCTTTATAAAGGTCATGCAAAACAGTTTATGCATGCATTTTGGGGCGCAGGGCAGATGAGCTTTGTTAAACATGCAATCTTTTTGGATGAAAAAGCTCCAAAGCTTGAAAATTATGAATCCGTAGCTTCATATATACTTGATAGATTTACGCCGAAATCTCTCTTTATTACAGAAGGTATATTGGATGCGCTTGACCACTCATCTGCTGAGAGTTTGGTAGGCGGAAAGCTCGGTATTGATGTAACTGCGGCACATAAAGTAGAAGCACCGCAACTTTTAGGAGATGAAGAGCTACTAGGAAGAGTAAAAGAGCTTATTCCTGAAGCTGTACATTTGCACCAGTTTATGCGAAGAACAAAAAATCCTATTACGGTTATATCCGTAAAGAAAATAAAAAATGTAAAGAGTTGCTTTGAAGCTCTTGTTGAACTAAGTATGCATATAAGGATTGTTATTTTTATTGATGAGGCTAAAAACGATATATTTAATCCATACATGTTAATCTGGAGAGTTACTAATAATATGGATGCACTCAGAGATGTTTTCGTATCGGGGTTAATGGTCGGCGTGGATGGAACCAATAAAAATATGTTAGACGGCTTCAACAGAGAGTGGCCTGATGATGTTGACTGTACACCGAGCGTTGTAGAATCTCTAAAGAGCAGAGGTCTATGGGATTTGGATCAAAAGCTATATGAAAAGTTTCAATTATAATTTTTATCTTGCTATAAGTTTAATACAATAAACTTTAGGACAAATAAATGATTATGATGAAGGTTTTGTAGATGGCTAGGTTTTTTATTTTTTGTATATTGTTTATATTTGTACCCTTTAGCCTAAATGCGGCACTCTATAAAGGGCAAGAAGAGTTTGTGAATGCATGTGTAGGATGCCATGAGACAAGACAGCACTTTATCGTTACAAAAAATAAGAAAGAGTGGAGAGAGCTTATTGAAAACGGCGGTGAGAAATTAGCTCAAATTCATTTAGATAGTTTTAATGCAAAAGATTCTCATGACTATTTTAAAAGTAAGATTTTTATAGAAAACTCAAGACACTTGATGCAGTTTTTAATGGAGTATGCAAAAGACAGCGGTAACGTGCCCGCTTGTAATTAACTCTTTGTTCTCTTATCGCTTTGTAAAATAGTATATTTTAGCTAAAATAGCAAACTTTTTAGATGGCTTATAAACCATAATATACAGTATAAAATTAAGGAAATTACTATGGATAAAATGTGGTCAGGTCGTTTTTCGGCAGGTACTTCATCTCTTTTAGATCGCTTTAACGCTTCCATCATGTTCGATAAAAAATTATATGTTGAGGATATTGAAGGTTCAATCGCACATGCAACGATGCTTGCAAAACAAAATATATTAACAGAACATGAGCTTACTCTTATTAAGGATGGTCTTGCACAGGTAAAGTATGAGATAGAATCAGGTAAATTTGAGTGGAAAATATCAGATGAAGATTTGCATATGGGGATTGAAAAACGCCTAACAGCAATTATCGGAGATGCAGGAAAGAAACTTCATACTGCAAGAAGCAGAAACGATCAAGTCGCAGTAGATTTTCGTCGCTATGTGCTTCGTAAAAATTTAGAGATTGTTGATGCGCTTAAACTCTTGATGAATGAGATATTGGTTATTGCAAACAAACATACGCATACTATTCTTCCGGGTATGACTCATCTTCAACATGCTCAACCTATTAATTTTGCATTTCATCTTGGTGCATATTTATCAATGTTTAAGCGAGATATAGAGAGATTTGAGAGTTCACATGTAAGAAATAATGTATCTCCGCTGGGTTGTGCCGCACTTGCAGGAACCCCGCACAATATAGATAGAACTATAACGGCAGAGCTTTTGGGCTTTGACAGTGTAAGCATAAACTGTTTAGATACCGTAAGCGATAGAGATTTTGCACTGGAGATTTTATTTAATATATCTACAATGATGATGCATATATCTCGTCTTAGCGAAGAACTTGTTATGTGGTCTAGTTATGAGTTTAAATTTATCGAATTAAGTGATGAGTATTCAACAGGCTCATCAATAATGCCTCAGAAGAAAAACCCTGATGTCCCTGAGCTTTTACGCGGTAAAACAGGTCGTGTTTACGGTTCGTTAATGGGACTTTTAACTGTTATGAAAGCACTTCCGCTTGCTTATAATAAAGATACGCAAGAGGATAAAGAGGGTGTATTTGACGCCGTTGAGACTGCTGAGATATCTTTGGAGATATTAAAAGAGGCTATAAAAACTATGCATGTAAAACCTAGTAACATGGAGAAAGCTTCTAAAGTAGGGCATCTAAGTGCAACTGATTTGGCAGACTATTTGGTTCAAAAATGCGATATTCCATTTAGAGAAGCTCATTTTATTACGGGACGTGCAGTAGCAAAAAGCGAAGAGCTAAAAATTGATTTGAGTGATATCGAGTTGAAATATCTTCAAGAGATTGATGAGAGAATAAGTGAAGATGTTTTAGAGTTTTTATCAATTAAGAGTTCTATGAACGCAAGAACATCAGAAGGTGGAACCTCTACAAAAAGAACAGAGGAACAGCTTGAATATTTTGAAAATTATCTTATGGAGAAGTAGATGAAGGTATCAGTATCGCATAAAGACGGTATGCAGTTTGAAGCTAAAACCCAGAATAGCAGCTTTATTATTGATTGTCCGCAGATAACACCTGTTGAATATTTTTTAGCAGGTATTATTACATGTAGTGCAACAGATATGGTTTTAATGCCAAAAAATCAAAATAAAACAGTTACTGATTTAGTAATAGATGGCGACGCAGTAAGAGCCGATAATCATCCAAGAAAATTTAATACTCTTCATCTTGATTACAGTTTTAGCTCAGATGCAGACGATATAACTGCAGCTCGCTGGGTTATGGCTTCGCTTGAGACTTACTGCTCAACCATCAACACCATAAGAGACTCCGTAGTTATATCATACTCGATTACCCATAACGGTAAAAAGATAAAAGAGAATGAAAAGATGATATCAGGAAGTGGAAGTAAGATAGATATGGGAGAGATTGAGAGCTGCCCTTCTTAATAAAACGCAATTTGAGCAAAGCCCAAATTACAACGCTAGCCGCTATGGCACTACTTGTCTAAAGACTGATGCTAGAAATCACTAAATGATTTCTAGTAAAAGCTTGACACTTTCGTGTCAGAGAGTTTATTTTTTAAAACTTGCCCTTAGGGTCAGAGTCACTTAGATGCGACCAAGCCAGCTTTGCTCCTCCAAGCAGATGAAAGTGTAAGTGTTTAACCTCTTGTCCGCCGTCATCACCGACATTTGTTATTACTCTATAGCCGCTTTTATCTATATGAACCTCTTTTGCTACATTTTGCATAAATGTAGTCATGTTTTGCATAATTTTAGGAGTCGCTTCATTAAAGCTATCTACATGTAACTTTGGAATAACTAAAATATGAATAGGAGCTTTTGGGTTTATATCATGAAATGCCAAAAAATCATCATTTTCTAGAATAATATTTGAGGGTATTTCATGTTTAATTATCTTACAAAATATGCACATTACGCATCCTTTTTTTATTTATTGTAACATATAATACGGTAAATGAAGCTATATATAAATTATATTTGACTATAATCCACTCTAAAATTTAAGAGAGAATTTCTCTCAATTACGGGTGAGTCTATTGAAAGAGTGGTATGACGAAATAAAAGAGGCACAGAGTGTTGAACGGATTGAAGAGATTCGCATATCTGTGTTTGGTAAAAAAGGTGTTTTGGCGGCAGAATTTGCTAAGATGAAAACAGCACCGGACGGGGAAAAATCAAAAATAGCACAAGAGTTAAACACTCATAAGAGTGTACTAATGAATGAACTTACTACTAGAAAGATAACTCTTCAAACATTAGAGCTTGAAGCTAATATGAAAGCAGAAGCGATAGATGTGTCTATGTTTAGTTCAAATTCTCAAGCAGGTGCACTACATCCTGTAATGGAAACTATGGATAGAATTGTAGAGTACTTCTCATCAATGAATTTTGCTATTAAAACAGGAAATATGGTAGAAGATGATTTTAATAATTTTGAAGCCCTTAATCTTCCAAAGTATCATCCTGCTCGTGATATGCAAGATACATTCTATTTTAAAGACGAGATGCTCCTTCGTACGCACACCTCTCCTGTTCAGATAAGAACAATGATGAGTACAAAGCCGCCTATTCGTATGATAGCTCCCGGTGCTGTTTTTAGAAGAGATTACGATATAACTCATACACCTATGTTTCATCAAGTTGAGGGTCTTTTGGTTGACGAAGAGGGTAAGGTCTCTTTTGCAAATCTAAAATTTATTTTAGAAGACTTTTTAAAGTACATGTTCGGTGATGTAAACGTTCGCTTTCGTCCATCATTTTTCCCTTTTACGGAACCTTCGGCAGAGGTTGATATCTCTTGCGTTTTTTGTAAAGGAAAAGGTTGTCGTGTATGTTCTAAGACGGGATGGCTTGAAGTTTTAGGCTGCGGAATAGTAGATCCAAATGTTTTTGAAGCCGTAAAGTATGAAAATGTTAGTGGCTATGCTTTTGGCCTTGGAGTTGAGAGATTTGCAATGCTTATTCATCAGATAGGGGATCTTCGTTCACTTTTTGAGGGAGATATTAAGTTACTGGAGCAGTTTCAATGATAGTTACTAGAAGTTGGTTAAACGAGTGGATAGATTTAAGTACGATATCTACTGATGAACTGGTAAAAACATTTAACTCTATCGGACTAGAAGTAGATAGCGTTTTAACTTATAAAGTACCCAAAAAGATAGTTTTTGGAAAAGTATTGGAGTGTAAAAAACATCCTGATGCAGAAAAATTAAATATATGTCAGGTAGATATCGGAACAAGCGTAAGACAAATCGTATGCGGTGCGGCAAATGTTAGAGCAGGACTTATCGTAGTCGTTGCTACGATAGGTGCCGTTATGCCTGATGGAACTACTATAAAGCCCGTAAAGCTTCGCGGTGTTGAATCAGAGGGTATGATTTGTTCGGCTAAAGAGATAGGATTAGCGGATACAAAAGACGGAATAATAGAACTTGATGAGAGTATTGGAAGTTATGTGCTAGGTGAAGAGGTCTCTAACAACTATATATTTAGTGATGATTTAATTGAGATAGAATTAACTGCAAACCGCGGTGACTGCTTAAGTATAAGAGGAATTGCTAGAGATTTGAGTGCTGCTTATGATAGAGTCCTTAAAGAGAATAATATAGAAGAAAATGATGATAAGAGAGTTGGAATAGGCAGAGTTTTAACACTTTCACATGAAAATAATTTAAACGTAAATCTTCTATATAAAGCAGTAGATCTTAAAGATTTAAAGTTGTCTTTTGTTATAAAGCTCAGATTAGCTCAGATAGAAAATATGAAAGAGAGTGATATAGAGTCTCTTATGAACTATGTAACCCATAGCAGCGGTGTGGTTTTGAGGGTTTACAATCATGGCTTTTTCTGTGCAAAAGATGAGACGTTGGCAAAACTTTCTTTAAATAAAGATGAAAACGGATATGCATCTATTATGGCAAGAGAAAATGAAAAAGCCTCTACTATAGGCATAAGTCAAGAAGATGTATCCAGAGTTACGACTCAAAGCGGCGTAGTTTTGATTGAAGCTAGTTACATTCCGCCGGATATAATATCCAAAAAAATGCAAGATAATAAAATGAGTGCCGATCAAATCTATTACAAAACCTCAAGAGGAAGTGAACCTGATCTGAATCAGGGAATAAACTACTGTATGAGCATAATTGATTCTAGTTCTACTTCATCTATATTTGGCGGTACGATAGAACTCGGCGATATACATGAAGATAAAATTATAAGTGTAACAAAAAAAGAGATTGATGAGATAATCGGTGCTAATATTGATAAAGTAAAAATTACAAAAATACTTAAAAACCTAGGATTTGATACTACAAAATCATCAGCTAGCAACTTTGTAATTTTGGTTCCTACCTTTAGACATGATATAGCTAATAGACAAGATATCATAGAAGAGATTGTTCGTTTAGTAGGTATAGATAACATACCTTCAAAAGCTTTTACCTTTACCGAAGATAACAGGCTTACTTCTGACTATTTCAAATACAAAAAAAGACAAACATATAGATATAGAGCTGCTAATAGCGGATTTTTTGAGTCTGTACATTTTGTTTTTGATGAAAGAAAAGTTTTAGAAGAGTACGGATTTGAGACTATTGATGAGAGCAAAGAACTTCTTAATCCTATTGTCAATACACTTGATACGCTTAGATCTACTCTTCTTACCGGTCTTCTTAGAGCGGCTTCAAATAACTCTAAAAATGGGTACTCTTGTGTCAAACTTTTTGAGGTAGGTTCAGTATTTAGCTCACAAAGAGAAGAGTCTATAAGAATGGCAATTCTCTTTTCAGGAGACAAAGAAGCAGAGAATTTGTCTAACTCGGGAAAACCTTCAAAGATTGATTTTGGGTTTTTTGCTCAGAAAATTTCAGATATTATAGGAAAATTTGAGCTTAGTGAATTTAAAACAAATCACTCTCTTTCACACCCTTTTCAGTCTGCTAATATAATTATAGAAGGCGAAAGAGTAGGAGAGTTATTTCGTGTTCATCCAAATGTAGAAAAAAGTTATGATTTGGAGGTTACGTACATGTGCGAGTTGGATTTTGAAAAATTGCCAGATGGTTTAAAAACTGCAAAAAAAACTTCAAAATATCAAGCGTCACATAGAGACTTAAGTATAGTAATGCCAAAAGAGATGAGCTATAAAAAAGTAAAAACTGTAATACAAGAGTCTGCAACAAAAGAGCTTGTTCGTTTTTACCCAGTTGATAAATATAGCGATGAAGTACTCGGTGAGAATATGAGTCTCTCTATTCGTTTTATTCTTCAATCATTTGATAAAACTCTTGAAGAAGAAGATATAACAAAATCAATGGATGCAGTTTTAAATGCATTAGATGATAAAATGGGTATAAAAATTAGATGAGCAGTGTAAAAGTTACAAGAGCATCGATATTTTCACTTAAAATATCTGAAATAGCGCCTGATAAATCAATATCTCACAGATGTGCAATGTTTGCTATGCTAGCTGATGGAACAAGTGAGATAACTAATTTTTTAAGAGCGGAGGATACTCTTAACTCCTTAGAAATTGTAAAAAATCTCGGTGCAACCGTTAGTGATAACGGTGTAACAATCAAGATAAGCTCTGATGGCATAAAAGAGAGCAGCGAAATTTTGGATTGCGGTAATTCAGGAACAGGAATGAGGCTTTTTTGCGGACTTTTAAGTTCGGCAAATGGTCATTTTGTATTAACCGGAGATAAGTATCTTCGTCGTCGTCCAATGAAGCGGGTAACTTCTCCGCTTCGTGATATCGGTGCAAAACTTGATGGTAGAGATAATGGAGATTTGGCACCTATTAGTATTAGGGGTTCTTCATTAAAAGCATTTAACTATGAGAGTAAAATAGCTTCTGCACAGGTTAAAAGTGCAATGATACTAGCAGCACTAAGAGCTGATGGTACATGTACTTTTACCGAGCCTGAACTTAGTCGTGACCATACCGAGAGAATGTTAAAAGGTATGGGAGCAGATATAAAAGTTGATGGGCTTAAAACAACAATTAAGCCAATGACAAAGCTTTTATCTCCTTTAAAAATAAGAGTTCCATCAGACCCGTCAAGTGCATTTTTCTTTGCTGTTGCAGCTGCAATTACTCCTGATTCTGATGTGTTTTTAGAAGGTGTAACTCTTAATCCTACGCGCATTGAAGCATTTAAAGCGCTGGAGAGAATGGGTGCAGATATAAGTTATGAAATTACCGATAACAAATATGAGCCTATCGGGAATATACATGTAAAATATGCTCCGCTTAAAGCTATAACAGTTGAAGATAACATATCATGGTTGATTGACGAATTGCCTGCGCTCTCAATTGCATTTGCATGTGCGGATGGCGTAAGTGTTGTTAAAAATGCTGAGGAGCTTAGAGTAAAAGAGAGTGATAGAATCTCTACCGTTGTTAACGGGCTTAGAGATTGTGGTATAGAAGTCGATGAAGTAAAAGACGGGTACAGTGTAAAAGGCGGAAAATTACAGGCTTCTGTTATTGATAGTCATGGCGATCATAGAATAGCCATGAGTTTTATAATAGCAGGTCTTAAATGTGGAATGAGTGTTAGTGATGTTGATTGTATAAATACATCATTTCCAAACTTTTTTGAACTGCTCCAAAAAATTACAAAAGTAGAATTTACTTCTTTGTAAAAGGAGATATATTATCAATGAAAATAGAGTTAGCGGAAAATTACGGATTTTGTTTTGGTGTAAAAAGGGCTATAAAAATAGCAGAGGAGAATAAAAATTCATCTACTTATGGACCTCTTATTCATAACTCAAAAGAGATTGAAAGATTAGAAAAAGATTTTAAAGTAGGGCTTACCGATAATCATAAAAGTTTTGCATCAGGCGATAAAGCAGTAATAAGAACTCACGGAATACCAAAAAATGAGCTTGAAGAGTTAAAAGCAAATAATGTAAATGTTGTTGATGCCACATGCCCGTACGTTACTAAACCGCAACAAATTTGTCAAGAGATGAGTGAAGCAGGCTATGAGATAATTATCTTTGGAGATGAAGCTCATCCAGAGATAAAAGGTGTTAAAAGTTATGCGATTAACGGTGCTAGAGTCGTGACATCTCCAAAAGATTTAGAAGATTTAAAGCTAAAAGAAAGAATCGCATTGGTTGCTCAAACTACGAGGCGAGTTGAAGATTACATGGAAGTTGCAAACTATCTAATCCCTCGTTATAAAGAAGTTCGCGTGTTTAACACAATATGTAATGCAACATTTGAAAATCAAGAAGCAGTTCAAAAAATATCAAAAAAAGCAGATATTATGATAGTAATAGGTGGGAAAAACTCATCTAATACTAAACAGTTATATAGCATTGCTAGAGAGTATTGTAAAAATAGTTATCATATAGAAGATGAGAAAGATTTGGATTATTCTTGGTTTAAAGATAAAAACTTTTGCGGAATCAGCGCAGGAGCTTCTACTCCTGACTGGATAATTCAAAAAGTAGTTGACGCAATTCAAAACAATAGATAAGTTATAATTTTTAAAAAAGTAGTTCTAAGATTTTAACTTATTTTAATCACAAATAGCCCTCTTTATAGTCATATTTTCCTAAAATTAATGTAAAAATTACCAATAATTAGATATACTCACGAAATTTTTATGTAACAGAGGATAGGTAATGGCGTTCGATAACGAATCATTTGAAGAAGAAGAAAATTTTGCAGAGATGTTTGCTGCAAGTGAGAAGCAGCAAGAAACAAGCCGCATTGTAGAAGGTGAAATTGTTGAAATCCAACAGGATGAAAACAGAGCATTAGTAGGTGTTGGCGATAAACTAGAGGGTATTCTTAGTTTAGATGAAATCAGCGAAAATGGTAAATTAAAGTTTAACGTTGGCGATAAAATTAAAGTAATGGTTACTGGATACTATAATGAACGTCCTAAAATATCATATAAAAAAGTTTTAGAGCAACAAAAAACTATTGATTTCATTGATAAAAACAAAGAAAACTTCGAAGACATAGTTATAGAGGGTGTAATTACTAAGAAAAATCGTGGCGGTTATGTAGTAGAAGCTGATGATATAACATTTTTTATGCCTCGTTCATTGGCTGCTTTTAAAGATAGCGATGAAGTATTAGGACGTAAAATAAAAGCACAAGTTGTTAAAATTGATGAAGAACAAAACTCAATAGTAGTATCTCGTCGTAAACTCTTTAATGATGAGCGTAAGAAGAAAAAAGAGATTATCGACAAGTTAATGGAAGATGATGCTCTTGTTGAAGGTACTATTAAAAAAATAACTAGCTACGGCATGTTTGTAGATGTAGGTGGGGTTGATGGTTTAGTACACTATAATGAAATCAGCTACAAAGGTCCAGTTAATCCTTCTAAGCTTTATAAAGACGGTGACACCGTAATGGTAAAAGCTATCTCTTACGATAAAGATAAAAGACATCTTTCTCTATCTATAAAAGCTGTTCAACCTGATCCTTGGGCAGAAGTTGAGAGCGAATTAGATGAAGGCGATACAATAACCGTTACTGTTTCAAATATTGAAGCTTACGGTGTATTTGTTGACTTAGGAAATGATATTGAAGGGTTCTTACATATTTCAGAAATTTCATGGGACAAAAATGTTAAAAATCCTAATGACTACTTGAAAGTTGGGCAAGAGATTGATGTTGAAGTAATTGAAATCAATCCTAAAACTCATAAACTTCGTGTTTCGTTAAAAAGACTTTTAGCTAAACCTTTTGATGAATTTATGAAAAATCATCATGAAGGCGACGTAATTTCAGGAACTGTTACATCTTTAACTGATTTTGGTGCATTTGTTCGTATTGACGGTGTTGAAGGTCTTTTACATAATCAAGATATATCTTGGGATAAAAATGTAAAATGCAAAGATGTTTTAAAAGCCGGTGATACTGTTGAAGTAAAAATTGCTAAAATCAATCCTGAAGACCAAAAAATATCACTAAATAGAAAAGCTCTTTTAGAGAGTCCTATAGATACATTTGCTAAAACGCATAAGTTAAACAGTGTAGTAACCGGAACTATTCGTGATATTAAAGATTTCGGTGTATTTGTATCTTTAGAAGACGGCGTAGATGCACTTATTCGTGATGAGGACCTCTCTCCCTTAGAAAAAAGTGATTTAGAAGTAGGTCAAAAAATTGAAGCGGCAATAGCTGTTATAGATACTCGTCGTGACCGTATTCGCCTCTCTGTTAAAAAGTTAGATTACATAAAAAATCAGGCAATGCTTGATGAGATTAACGATGATGAATCACACTCTTTAGGTGATTTAATTAAAGATAAATTTAAGTAACAGTCGTGCAAAAGATTTTAAAATGGCTTACCTCACTCATCGCAGTGGGGGTAGCTATTTTTATTATTTTTTTTCTTATTTCAATTAATTCAAATGAAACTTCTATAAATCTTGCTCCGTTAGAACACAAGAGTGAAGTAGCTCTAAATGAACCAAAAAATATTTGGTTAGATCATTTTTCTAAAACTGAAAAACTCGGATATTTTTATCCCGTTAATGAAGTTTTGATTCAAGTTGATTTGAATGAAAAAATAGCAAGTAAAACAATATATAAACTATCTGCACCGATAATAGATCCATATCAACTTTTCTGTTTAAAAGAGGAGTTAAAACAACATCAATTAAAGTATTATCTAAAAAAAGATAAAAACGGTGCGGAGTTGCTAATTTACTCAAAAGATATTGAGAGATTGAATTCTCTTGTCGAGGTGTTAAAAAATTACCAAATTTCAGCCAATGTTGGGCTATATAAAGAGGATATATAATGCAAAAATATACTATCGTAGTTTGTGACCATATACATGAAGCAGGTCTTGAGATGCTTCGTAATGATGAAAATATTAATTTTGTAATGGCGGCCGATGAAGATAAAGAAAAACTTTTAACTATTATCGAAAGTGCTGATGTTGCAATAACAAGAAGTTCAACGGATGTTGATGATAAGTTTATAGCGCATGCAAAAAATATGAAGGCTATTGTTCGTGCAGGCGTAGGTGTTGATAACGTTGACATAGCTGGATGTTCTAAAGAGGGCATTATTGTTATGAATGTTCCAACAGCAAATACAATTGCAGCAGTTGAGCTTACTATGGCCCATATGCTCTCATGTATGAGAATGTTTCCATACTCTCATAATCATTTAAAAGAGCAAAGAGTTTGGAAAAGAGAAAAGTGGTACGGATATGAGCTTAAAGGTAAAAAATTAGGCGTTATCGGATTTGGCAACATAGGCTCTCGCGTAGCAAAAAGAGCTCAAGCATTTGAGATGGATATAGTTGCTTATGACCCGTATATTAACCCGTCAAAAGTTACAGACTTAGATATGTTATATACTAAAAATTTTGAAGATATTCTCTCTTGTGATATTATTACTATCCATACGCCGAAAAATAAAGAGACTGTTAATATGATTAATACGGCAGAGATTGCTAAAATGAAAGATGGGGTTGTTTTAATCAACTGTGCTAGAGGAGGTCTTTATAATGAAGAGGCTCTTTATGCAGGTTTAACAAGTGGTAAAATCCGTTTTGCAGGTATTGACGTATTTATGAAAGAGCCTGCAACAGATCATCCACTATTAGACCTTGATAATGTAACAGTATCTCCTCACTTAGGTGCAAACACATATGAGTCTCAATATAATATAGGAACTCAAGCCGCTGAAAATGCTATAGCAGCTGCAAAAGGTATATCTTATGCGCATGCTATGAATTTACCTATTGATGAGTCTAAGATACCTGCATTTGTAAAACCGTTTTTAGAGATGGGACAAAAAATCGGCTTCTTAGAATCTCAATTAAATAAATCTCAAATCGTAGCTATTAAAGTAAGCGGACAAGGAGAGATAGCTAAGTATGTTGACTCTTTAGCTACTTTTGTCGCAGTCGGAGCAATGAGTCAAATAAGTGATGATACTATTAACTATGTAAATGCTGATTTTATAGCAAAAGAAAAAGGGATTAAAATAGAGTCTGAAGCTCTAATTGATTCAACTGTTTACAAAAATTTAATAACTATTAAATTGAGTACGGCAGAAGGCGGAACTACAACTATTAGTGCTACAATCTTTGATGATAACGTATTTAGAATTGTCTCGATAGATGGATTTGACATTGAAGTTGCATTAAAAGGCGATATGATTATTCTTAAAAATCAAGATGTTCCTGGGGTAATAGGAAATATAGGTTCTACTTTGGCAAAGCACAATGTAAATATTGCTGATTTTTCATTGGCAAGAAATGATAAAAAACAAGCGCTTGCGGTTATTTTGGTAGATAATATTATCAGCGATGCAACACTTAGCGAGTTATTAAAAATTGATGCTTGTTCAAGCGTACAATACGCTAGACTGTAGTATTTAAATCCTCTTTATAATTTCTTACATGTAAACTTTTTACATGTAAGAAAACCATCTCTCCAATCTCAATCTAAATTAAAATGTTTATTCAAATCCGCTTTAAAAAGAAGTATAGGAACAATAATTAAAGAAGCTATAACAGCTGCAATTGTTCCAAATATAAGAGCAACTCCAAGCCCTCCAAATACAGCATCGCCGGCTAAAAGCGTTGAAGCAAGTATAATTGCCGCCGCAGTTAGAAAAATAGGTTTAGCACGTGTTGCCGTTGCATAAGCAATTGCCTCAGCTTTACTCATTTTGTTATCTTTCATTAAAGAAGCGGTAAAGTCAATCAATAAAAGAGAGTTTCTTGAACTGATTCCTATTAAAGCAATAAAGCCAATAAGTGACGTAGCTGTCAAAAAGAATGTGTCGGTAGTAAAAATATCCATGATAAAATGACCTACAATTACACCGATAATCGATAAAAAAGAACCCAAAAGTATAATACCGCTTAGTGCATAGCTTTTATAATAAATTACCATCAGTAAAAATATAAGAATTAAAGCGGCGATGAATGCGGCACCTAGTTCAACAAATGTATCAAGAGTGACTTCCATCTCTCCATCCCATATCAATTTGTAAACTTTTTTAGATTCTTTGTCAGTAAGTTTAAGATTAAAAAGACCGATTTTTTCAATATCATACTTATCGTTAAATGTATTTAAAATGGTGTTTCTAGCTTCCATTAGAGGATAAACCTGTGAAACCATATCCGTTTCAGCCATAACATTAGTCATTAAATGTAAATTTTTACTCATAAGCATAGGATTCGATTTTTTAGGTACGATTGTTACTAGTTCAGTAATAGATGTCATCATGCCCATCTGATTCATAAGTTTTAAAGATGATAGTTTTGCTTTTATGCTATTTATATCTTTTGTTGAAAACTTTTTAGACTCTTTACTAAGAGATAGATAGATTGGAAGCTGATCGTTATATAAATCAGAGTTCTTGACTGCTATTTGCATACCTTCAAACGCTAAATATAGTATATCATTTAACTGTTTTACATTAACTCCAGAGAGTGCAACTTTAGTGCTGTCAACTTGTACTTCAAATGTATCATAAATCTCATCTTGCATTATTTCTACATCAACAAGTCCTTGCGTATTTTTAAATATACTTTCAACTCTGTTTGACAATTCTCTAATACCATTCGTATCTTCACCGTATATTTCCGCAACAAGTGCTGCTAAAACAGGAGGTCCTGCCGGAGGTTCAACAAATGTTATTGTAGTTTTATCATATATAGTGGCACAATTTTTTTGAATATCCGGTCTCATTCTTTGTACCATAAAGTATGATGGTTCGTCTCTGTCATGTTTTTTAGTAAGATTTACTACTATCTCTGCAACATTTTCAGAGTTTTTAAAGTGAGAACCTTTTATTAAACCTGCAAAATCAAGTGGCGCACCCATACCTAAGAATATCTCAAAGTCTTCAACTTCTTTCTCTTTTTTAATATAATCTGCCACACACTCAGTTACCTGATTTGTCTGTTCTATAGAACTTCCCTCTACCAACGTTGTGTAGATTGTAAATGTATCATTGTTTTTTCCAGGAAGCATTTTTGCCAAAACCATTTTGCTTGGTGCTATCATTAATACCGATAGAACAAAAGCAATAAAAGTTACAAAAAGAATTAAATTTCTTTTTCCAGAGCTTTGAATTCCATTAAAAACAGTATCTTGAAATTTTTTAAACATTATGTTTTTCCTCGCCGTGAAATTCTGGTCTCTTCAGCATTCTAGCTGCTAAGTAAGGTGTAAAAATATATGCAACAAAGAGTGATGCGATAAGAGCCACAGGAACGTTTGCAGGAATCGGTTTCATAAATTGTCCCATCATCTGTCCTACAAATGCCATAGGAACCATTGTCATAATAATTGCCAAAGTTGCTATATTTGTAGGAGGTCCTATTTCATCAGTTGCTTCAACCATAATATCATCAACACTTTTGTTTGCAGACTCTTTTGAGTGATAGTGTCTATGAATGTTTTCTATAACGATAATTGCCGCATCAACCAAAAGCCCGAGTGAAAGTAAAAACGCAAAGAGAGTAATACGGTTGATTGTTTGTCCTGTTAAATATGCAACAAAAAGTGTAATAGCAAGAATTGCGGGAACCGTAAAAGTAACGATTAAAGATTCTCTCCATCCAAGTACAAGAATAAGTAAAATAGCAATAATAACAATTGACAAAAGAAGGTGAAATACCAGCTCATTAACGGCTTCATTTGCTCTTTGCCCATCATTTCTAGTAATAGCATAGTTTATTCCGTTATTGCGCAGATACTCTTTGTAGCTCTCAAGTTCTGTTTTTACAGCATCTGCAATAACAACGGCATTAGTACCTTGAAGTTTAGATACGGTAAGTGTTACTTGATTTTTTAGAGTTGAGAAATTTCCGCTCTCATCTTTCTTGCTTATTGTAGCTGATTTAAAGTTTTGTATATCATATGAACTTGTAATATTTGCAATCTGTTTTAAATAGATAGGAGAACCCATATACTGTGCAATAATAATATTGCCGATATCTTTCTCATTTTCAATAGCATTTTTAACGCTAAGCATAATGATTTCATTATCTTTACTTCTGTTTTTTACGGCAGGAACGCTGTACGATAGTGACTGAACACTTTGAACAATTTGCCCCATGGATATATTGTATCCTGAGAGTTTATTCAAATCCACTTCAATATTAAATTGATGCTTATTCCCGCCTTTAAGCTCCGTTACGGCTACATTTTCAAGACCGTTTATACGGTGTTGAATATCTTTTACTTTATCGTAAAGCTCTGTTTTACTCATATTAGCATCGTTTGAATAAAATGCAACAGATACTACAGGAATATCAACGTCGATATCAAGAGGTTTTATGATTGGATTCATAGCCCCTTTTGGAAACATATCGGAGTTTTGCATTATTTTGTCATAAACTTTAAGATTTGAATCTTCTTTAGCTTCTCCGATATAGAATGCTGCATTTACTATTCCCACATTATCCATCGCCATTCCGGTAATGTTCTCTACACCTTTTACCTCTTTTAATTTTCTCTCTAATGGTTTGACTATGACTTTTTCAATCTCTTCAGCACTAGCTCCAGGGAGTGCAACAATAACGGTTGAACCGCTCACAACCATTTGAGGATTTTCTTCACGCGGCATTATGTTTAGAGATAAATACCCTATTGCTAATAAAAAAACGCCAAGAACGATAGTTAAGGGGTTTCGCAAAAATCCCGAAGCTAACTTTCCTGCGATATCTGTTGGTTTATATATATTCATAATTCAAACCCTATTCAATTACAACTGTTGCATACATACCCGGATATATCGAGTTATACACATTTTTAAATGATATTTTAATTTTAAAAGAGTGAGTCATAGGATTTGAGCTTGGAATAATAGCGCTAATTGTTCCCACAGTATTTATTTTTTGCGAAGGAATATTTACAACTACTTTTTTGCCCTCTTGAATTTGGCTTAGGTTGTCTTCTGAAATTTCAGCAGATATCTTAAGATTGGTTAAGTCAGATAGTTCAAAAGCGGGCATACCAGGCATAGCCATTTCACCGACTTTAATATTTTTGCTAACTATAACGCCATCGTTTGGTGCTTTTATATTTAGGTAACGATACTGATTTTTAACCTCTTCAAGTTGAGCTTGCGCCTGAATAACTTGCTTTTGCGCAATAGTTATCATATTTGCCAAATTTTGTTCTGCAAGCATAAGATTTTCAACTTCAAATTTTGAAACCATATCTTTTTCTAAGAGTCTTTTGTGGCGCTCAAGATTTAGCTTTACGTTTGTATATTGATTTTGATACATTTGAAGACTAAGCTGAGCTTGAGAAATACCTAATTCAACTTGAGTAATAGCAGAATCTATCTCTTTTGAATCAATTGTATAAAGAAGGTCTCCTTTTTTTACAAAATCTCCTTCTGAGACTTTTACTTCTGTTACAAATCCCATAAAGCGGCTTGTTATCATTTTTCTATTATCGCTTATTACAGTACCTGAGAGTGTAATGCTCTCTGCTATTAATGAGGCTGTTAAAGCCAAAAGTACCAATAATTTTTTTCCTATCATTTTTCTTCTCCGTTTGCTAATTTTTCTAATGCAAAAATTCTCTCATTTCGCTTGTTTAATGTCATCTGAAGTTGTAAAATCTTTTGAATCTGCTCAGATTGCTTGATTATAACATCACTCATAGATGAGAGTTTTTCTTTATATCTTGCTTCATAATTTTTGTAAATTTCATCAGCTAAAGCAAGTTCTTTTTTTAGCGACTCAATATCTTTGTTAAAACTCTCTATTTCAGTTCTTATTTTTTGTGTTTTAAGCTCAATTCCGCTGTTTGCAAGTTCAACTTGAGCTTTTGTTTTTATATAGTCAAGTCTTGATTTTTCAACGTTTGCGCTGTCAATTCCGCCGTTAAATATATTCCATGTAAGTCTAGCTCCAAGAGTATATGATTTATGGTCGTTCGCATCGCCTAAAAATTTGTTATCGGCAGTTGCTATCTCTGCAAAAGCTCCTACCATCGGATAGTAAGATGATTTAGATACATCAATCATACTCTCTTTTATAATAAGTCCGTTATTTGCTTTTTGGATATCTAAATTATTGCTCAGTATATCGCTGTTTGAAACGGATGGCATAGCTATCTCAAGAGAAGGTGTTTTTATGGATGTTACTTTTTGATTTAATAAAAAACTTATGTAGTGGTATAGAAGTTTCTGATTTGATTCCATTTGAGATATCAATCTCTCAACGTTTCCTTTTTTAGCCGTCACTTCAAGCAAATCAATTTTTTTTGCATAACCGACTTCAATCATCTCTTTTGTCATAGCCTCTAAAGTATCTATATTTTTCAAGATTACGTTTAAGTTTGATATAGATTCTTCTAAAAGAGCCATGTCGTAAAAACTTTTTCTTGTTTCATATATTTTTTCATTTACTACTTGAGATTTTTCTAATTTTCTAATTTTAGTAACAGAGCTCATAATATCCTCATAGCTAGATATTTTAAAACCCGTAAAAACCGGAACTTCATATTTTAGTTTGCTTTGAAAGAAGTTTCTTGAGTCCGGATAGTTTAAATTTTGAGGAGGAGTCGTATAATCCGGACTTCCGGCCATAAAATTATTCATAAACTCCTCTGCTCCGAAATCTCCGAAATTTGCTTCTCTTGAAGTGAGTTTAAAACCAAAAACATTTCCGGCATCATCTGACGAGGCAACGTCTTGTATAAAATCTAGCTTACCGTAGTGACTTCCAGAAACGCTCTTGGCATCTTGCAGGGCAGCTTCAATATCTATTGTAGCAGTTTTAATTTCTAGGTTTTGTGATTTTAACAGCTCCACAGCCTCTTCTAGGCTTAAACCATGTGAAGCGCTTAATAAAGAGCCGTTAAAGTAGAGAGTTATAAAGATAAACGCAAGTATATTCTTCATAATTATCCTTCATAATATTAAGTTAATCTCAAATTATAACATCTATTTTATTTTATTATATAAAAAAGATATAAAATTTATATATTTTAGCGTTATTTGTGCAAAAAAGTGTAAAGATAGGTTTGAAAAAACGGATAAATGGGGATGTAAGTATTAAATTAGAGTAATTTAATACTTAGGTGAAGAAGATCTTGATTTAATTGATTTACCATCTCTGAATCTTTCATCATCATCTTTAGTGCTTCAAAAGATTTATATTTTTTTCTGTGAGGTCTGTTGTTAGTAAGAGCATCAAAGACATCACAAATAGCTAAAATAGAGCCAAAAGGTGTTATGTCTTTTTTTGTCAGCTTTTTTGGGTATCCGCTTCCGTCACAGCGTTCATGATGCTGTATTACGGCATTTAAAATTGAAGGGTCAATAATTTGATTTTGTTTTAAAATATCAACGCCGTATTGAGAGTGCTTCTGCATTATAGCTATCTCTTCAGTTGTTAAAGTACTTTTCTTATTGATAATAGCCGCATCAATTTTTTTTACACCTACATCATGAAGTAGAGCCGCTACGCCGAGTTTTACTAACTCATTGTTTGAAAATTTAAGAGTATTGCCAAGAGCTAGGGCATATATAGTTACATGTAGAGAGTGAACTTTTAAAGAAAAGTCATCTATTAAATACGGCATTGTATTTTTTATAAAAATCTCATCATACTTTATTAGGTATATAATAGACTGAACAATCAGTTCGACACAGTTTAAATGTATTTTGTTATCTTTATTTGTTAGAAACATATCAAATAACTGGTCGTTTACATCATATAGAAGCTGGATTCTTTTTTGCATAGCATCTTTGTAGTGTCTAACATAGTATTTTAAATTTTCGCAAGAGAGAATCTGCTTATTCTCATCCTCTTGTGAAATATATAAATTTTCCTGTTTTTTTAGTTTATCATACAAACTCTCAGACAGTAGCGTTCCTGCTTCGATTATGATGACATAGTTATTTTCTTTTTTGATAAAAAGATCATATAGAGTAATGTCACCAATTTTTAGAGTATTAATATCTAATAAAATATATGAACTTTGATAGTTTAATTTTGTTTTTACGATTTTCATGGTCGCAATTATATCGAAAAATATTGCTATAGATATTTTATAAAGCAATATTTTGATAAAATATCGCTCTTAGAATAAAAGGCAAAACAGCAATGCAAATGATAGTTGATTCTCTTAGAAAAAAAGGGAAGATTTATAAAAAGATGCAAGAGATCTCTCCTAAAGATTTGGGTGTAAGAAACAGAATGAAAATATATAAAGCTACTGATGTAAGCGGATATTTTTGGGCTATTTTTGCAATAAGCCAAAAAAGCAAACTTTTGATGAAAGATGTTCATAAGTTTGAAGAAATTTATGTAAAACTGTCTCTTTTTTGCGCACATAATTTTAAACATAAAATTATTTTTATAGATGCTCCGCTTTGTATAAAGGCTAAAGAGGCTTTTATACTACAGGGATGGAAAATTCAGTAATGCTCTTATGTGATATCGGAAATACGACATATCACTTCTTAAATGAAGAAACAAATTATAAAAAAGATGTTAAATCTTTTAATCCGTCATTGATAAAAGAGAAAATATTTTATATATGCGTAAATGTACATGTAAAAAAAATTTTAAAATCATTAGATAATTGGATAGATTTGTCTTCGTATATAGATATCTCAAAGTATTATGAAACTATGGGAATAGATAGAATTATGGCATGTGAAGCTGTTGATAACGGTGTTATCGTAGATGCAGGAAGTGCAATAACCGTGGATATTGTTAAAAACGGTAAATTTGAAGGCGGTTTTATTTATCCAGGCATCAAAGCGATGGGTGAAGCTTATAAAAATATATCAAACGCGCTTGATTACTCATTTAACTTTGAGGTTGATTTGGATAAAATGCCGAAAAATTCTAAAGATGCCATAAGTTATGGATATCTGAAATTGTTGCAAAGTGAAGTATTTTCCTATGATATGGATATATATCTAACAGGCGGAGACGCTTTGAAGTTTGCAAAACTGTTTCCAAAGTCACATGTAGATGAAATGTTGATATTTAAGGGAATGAAAAATATTATGAAAAGGGCTGATATATGCTGACGGTTGCACTTCCAAAAGGTCGTATTGCGCAAGAAACACTTGAAATTTTCGAGACTATTTTTGGAGATAGTTTTGCATTTGACGATAGAAAACTTATACTTGAAACTCCAAATTTTCGTTTTTTGCTTGTAAGAAATCAAGATGTTGCAACTTATGTTTTTCATCAGGCGGCAGATATCGGCGTTGTAGGACTTGATACGTTAGAAGAGCAGGGTTTGGATGTTATTCGTCTGCTTGATTTAAGACGCGGTATATGTAAAGTAGCTATAGGGATGAAAAAAGGCGAAAAGTTTGACCTTGATAAACCGGAAATCAAAGTAGCTTCAAAAATGGTAAACATTACTAAGCGTTACTTTGAAGAGAGAGCAGTTTCCGTTGATATTATAAAACTTTACGGCTCTATTGAACTCGCACCGTTGATAGGCCTTGCGGATATGATAGTGGATGTTGTAGAGACCGGTACTACGATGAAGCAAAACGGTCTGGAAGTTGTGCAGGACATCATGACCTCTTCAACATATCTAATTGCAAATAAAAACAGTTATATCGCAAAAAAAGATGAAGTTTTAGATATTTATGAGAAGATAAACGCAGTTATTAAAGCAGAGAAAAAATCTTAATATGACAAATCTAGACCTTTACGCAAAAAGCGAACATCTTCTAGGCATAGAAGAGGCGACTGAAGCGCTTTATGATTTGTATCGCTCGGAACTTGATGAGTATAAAGTAAAAACACTTTTAGATGTAGGCTGCGGTCGCGGCGGTTTTATGCAGCGTCTTATTAGTGACGGCGTTACATGTAAAGGTATCGACTTAAGTTCCGTTATGGTTGATGAATGCAAAGAGAGAGGTCTTGATGCAGAGTGCATAGATATTTCTGAGGCAAAAGGCAGTTATGATGCTGTTGTGGCTATTTTTGATGTACTTAATTTTTTAAATCAAGATGAACTGATAAAATTTTTGGACGTGGTTGCACAAAAACTCAATGATAACGGTGTTTTTATAGCTGACATAAACACTCTTTACGGTTTTAGCGATGTTGCAGAAGGTACTATGAGTAGTGAAAACGATAAAGAGTTTCTTATTGTCGATGCCGTTTTTGAAAATGATGAGCTTCATACTAAATTTACTCTTTTTCAAAAGAGTGATGACTCAAAATATATAAAATACCAAGATACGATAGTTCAATATTTCCATAAGATTAGAGTTTTTGAAAAACACTCAAGCCTGAAACTTATAGATAAGCAAACTTTTTCTCTTTATGATACAAAAGATAAAACACTGCTTATATTTAAAAAGAGAGTTGATTAGATAGCTTATATCCAACGCCTTGAACAGTAGATATAAAATCAATACCGACTTTTTTTCGCAGTCTAAAAATCATATTTTTAATGGCTGCATCGCTCATAACTCTACTCTCCCATATATCTCTTTGAACTCTTTCATGACTTACAACACTGTTTGTATTTTTAATTAATAACTCTATAAATAGACTCTCTTTTTTTGTCAACTGCACTGTCGTATCTTTAAGTAAAAGCTCTTTTTTAGAAGAGTCGTACTTCAAATTCTCAGCGATAGCAGTCACTTCTTTTGGCGAGAATTTAGAGGATATTTTTTTTAAAAGTAGTATAAAATCATCATATCTTATTGGTTTTAGCTCATATGAAATCAGATTTAGAGGAATTGCCCGAAAAAGAAACTCTTCATCCTTATATGCACTTAAAATAGCAATGACACACTCTTTATCAATTTCTCTAACTTCTTTTATGAAATCTAAACCGTCTTTTTCTTCTAATCTTATGTCAGAGATTATTACATCTATTCGATTGTCGCCAAAAGTACATAAAGCATTTTTTACACTAGTGCAAATAAATACTTTTCTAAAATAGATATTTAAAAACTCTGCCGTATGAAGTGCAAAATCTTCGTTATCTTCCAAAAAAAGCAAGTTAAGACGGGTTAATTTATCCATGTAATAAACTCTATCGTAAACATAACGCCTTTTTTTGTATTTTCAACAGTAATTACGCCATTGTTCTTTTCAATTAGAATTTTTGATATATATAAACCGATACCGCTACTGCCTTTTGTAGTTATGTTTGGAAGAAATACATCATCAAGAAGTTCCTTTTTTATTCCGCCGCCATTATCTTCAATTGTTACTTTTTGATTTTTGATGGCTATATGAATCTCAGGTTCTATTATATTTCTAATTTTAAATATATCTCTTGAGTTATTTAAAATAGAGAGTATTGCTTGTGAAAATTCATTTACATTTCCAAAAGTTAATTTTTCTTCATTTGAAGTTATATATATTTTTATATTGTCATAATAGAATGTTCCCTCAATTATAGTCAATATATCTATTATAGAGTCCGTTATTGAGAACTCTTTGTTTTCTAGAGAAGGTTCATAAAAATTTTTAAAGGTATCTATGGTTTCAGACATAAACATAATGATATCTTCCGTCTTGGTAATAGCTTTTAGCATATCTTCTTTGTTAATTTCTACTCCTAGGTTAATTTTCGCTTTATTTAAAACATTTATAGAGCTTAGAGATGTTAATGGCTGTTTCCACTGATGGGCAATATGCATCAGAAGTTCGCCTAAAGCGGCTTGTTTTGATTGTTGATAAATCATCTGCTCTTTTATTTTGTTTTTTTGTATCTCTTCTTGAACTCTTGATTCTAAGTTTTTTTCATAAGCTCTAAGTTTTAGGTGTGTATTTACGCGCGATATAAGTTCATCTGGATTAAATGGTTTTGTTATATAATCCACACCGCCTGTTTCAAAGCCTTTTTTAATATCTTCATTGCTATCTTTTGCACTTAAAAATATAATCGGAATATGTTCAGTTTTTGGACTCTTTTTTAGAACTTTACACACCTCAAATCCGTTCATGTTAGGCATCATAATGTCAAGTAGTATAAGGTCGATGTTCTTCTCTTCCATCGCTGTATCAATTGCCACTTTGGCATCTATAGCAGTTATTAAATCATATCTGTTTAGAAGTTCTACTAAAATATCTATATTCTCTTTTATGTCATCTACTATAAGTATTGTTTGCTTGTCTTGCATTTAGCAACTCCTTTGCTTCATTAAATTTATATTTTTGGACTAATTTTTTTACTTTCTTAAATAATTCATCGTCATGTTTTTCAAGAAGATATTTATCAATTTCGTCAATAAGCGGCTCACACATGTTAGGTCGTCTTGAAGCAACTGCCGTGTTAAGTTTTGAAAATAAAATCTCTATTTTTTCTTTAGTTATTGCTATTTTATCTTGCGTATCATTTTTATCTAAAATTTCTATACTGTTCGTAATAGGCATATCAAAATCAATACTACTTTCTTGAAGCTCAACTTCAAAAATAAAACTGCTACCTTTGTTTAACGTACTCTCAATCCAGATTTTACCGTTCATTAGTTCTACAAGCTCTTTACAGATGGCAAGTCCCAACCCTGTTCCTCCGTACTTTCTAGTAATACTCTCATCTGCTTGCGTAAAGGCACAAAAAAGCTTCTCTTGTTGCTCATTGCTTAGTCCGATACCCGTATCAATAACAGAAAATCTGAATATATCATTTTGCTGTTTTTCAATTACTATCTTTACATAACCGCTATTTGTAAACTTAACGGCGTTTGATGTAAGGTTTGTCAATATCTGTGTCAGCCGCAAACTGTCTCCGCAAATATTCATATGAGCCGTTTTATCATAAATAATTTCAAATGATAAACCTTTTTCATAGGCCTTTATTTTTATTAGATTATTTACATTGTCCAGAACTTCTATTAGGTTGAAATCCGTTTTATATATGTGTAGCTTTTTTGCTTCAATTTTTGACAAATCTAAAATATCATTAAGTAATCCAAGTAAATTATTTGAAGCACTCTCTATTATTTTTATGTAATTAAGCTCTTGAGACGTAGCCGCTTTTTTCTTTAAAAGATATGCCATGCTTACTATTGAGTTCATAGGTGTTCGAATCTCATGTGACATATTTGCCAAGAAGTTAGACTTTATCTGTGTTGCTTCTTCAGCTTTTACTCTTGCATTTCTAAGTTCTTTGTTTAAGAGCGAGAGTTTTGCGTTCCAGTAGAGTCCCGCTAATATTATTACTAGAGCGACAAACAAAATTTGCCATGCAAGAGTGTAATCAATCCCGTTTTCATAGTTAACTGCAATCCATTTGTTTAATATGTTTTGTTTTTCATCTTCGCTTACGCTAATAACAGCTTTTTCTAAAATCTCTAAAAGTTGTAAATCATCACTTCTTACACCGATTCCTTGATCTAAAATCTCGTCAAATTTACCTGCTATTTTAAGTTCGCCCGTAAATTCGGTTTGAAACATATATCCGATTGTAGCAAGTGTTCCTATAAAACCGAATAGCTCTCCTTTGCTTACTTTTTGAAGACCGTCTCTCATATCTGCTACATCAACTATATTTAGCTGTGGGTATCTTTTCTTTAAGATATCTTTACTCGCATAACCTATTGGTATGCCTACCTCTTTATCTTTAAGAGTGCTCAAGTCTGCGATAAAAGGTACGCTTGGTTTTGTGGCTATTACAAGGTGTGTGCTGAAATATGCGGATGTGAAGTTAAGATACTCTTTTCTCTCATCTGTTTGCATGACAAAAGATAAAATATCACATTTTCTCTCTTTTGCATACTGTACCGATTGCATCCATGAGTCTGTTTTTATTGTTTTAATAGGAGTAGATATGTTTTTTTGAAATATTTCAAAATAGTCTGCAGTAAGACCTATGTGCTTATCGTCTTTAAAACTCTCAAATGGCATCCATTTAGGGTCTATACAAGCTGTGATTACTTTTTTGTTTTTTAGATATTCTCTATCTTTGTCGCTAAGATTTGCAATATTGTTTATTGATTTTTCAATTCCGTCAATTTTAGAAGGTTCCTCTGGTTTTAAATTATTAAAAATATAACTTGATAATAGATTTGTTATATCATAATTTTTTTTTACCAATCCTAAGTTAGCATACATTTGGGCATTAAGTTTTATAAGCTCCGGAACAACGGCACCGATTTTAAATATATTTGTTTTAAAAAGTTTCTCTGTTTTTTGCGCCTCATACATTAGAGACTCTTTAGACTTTTTTTTAGAGTATTTTTCGTAAATTATATCAACTATCTCCTCTTTATGTTTAAATGCATACTCCCATCCTCTGTTTGTTGCTTGTGTAAATTTCTCTACTATCTCTGAATTCTCCATGGCAAATTCTTTACATGTAAACAGCTCTAAATCATAGGAGTATATTCCCAGATCGGAAGGATTTAATATATTGTATTTAACGCCTTCTTTGTTTAAAAAATAGGGCTGATTTGATATAAAGATTGACATAGCATCAACTTCGCCTCTTTTAAATTTTTCGATATTAAAATCATGAGGTACAAGTGTATAGTCCTCTTTATTTAATTTCCCCTCTTTTAGTAAAACACCGATACTCGTATGCTCTATCTCGTAAGGCACTGCCATTATCTTTTTGTTTTTTAGCCCAGAAACGGTAGTAATCTCCGGTTTAACTGCAAGGGCTAGAGCATTTTGTTTAAAATATGAAGCTAATAGGATAACTGGTTTGTCTCGAAGTTTATCTAAAATTAAAGAAGAAGATGAAACGCCGAATGTTGCTTTTTTCTTTATCACCTCATCGCTTATATCTATGCCATCTTCATATTCTCTTAGCTCAACGTCAAGACCTATACTTTTATAGTATCCTCTCTCTATTGCTGCATAAAATCCGGCAAATTCAAATTGATGTTTCCACTCCAATTGCACGGAGACTTTTTGGAGAGAGGCTAAAAGAGATGTAGAAATAAGTATAAAAAGCGCTATTTTTCTCAAATTGAACCTTTTTTTGTTTATACAATTTTATCACATAATGGTCTCAAAAAAGTCTCAATAATTTTAAGACCTTTTTGTGACAAAATATTGTTATAATCATTTTATGAAAAATTTTACAGAAACAATTTTAATAGTTGACGATACTGAGACGAATATTGATATATTGCTCGAACTTTTAGGCGATAAATATGATGTTGTTGTGGCACTAAATGCACAAAGCGCACTAGAGATAGTTCAAGAAAATGATATAGATTTGATTTTACTGGACATTATGATGCCTAATATGGACGGTTATGAGTTATGCTTGATTTTAAAAGAGCAGGAATTTACAAAAGATATACCTGTTATTTTTTTAACGGCTAAGGATGACGAAGAGAGTATAGAAAAAGCATATAAAGTCGGTGGAATCGACTATATAACCAAACCTTTTAAGCCTGTTGAGCTTTTGGCGAGAATAAATACCCAGCTAAAAGTAAAAGAGTTAATAGACCATCTGAATTTTATCTCCTCTTATGATGAGATGACGGGAATTTACAATAGAAGAAAATTTTTTGAGCTAGGTGAAGCAAAGTTTTCTCAAGGCCTTGATGATTTATATTGCGTTATGATTGATATAGACAAGTTTAAACATATAAACGATACGTATGGACATCCTACCGGAGATAAAGTTATAAAGCTTGTCACTAAAAGTATTGCAGAGCATATAGATAGTAAAGCTATATTTGGAAGGTTGGGAGGTGAAGAGTTTACTATACTTTGCACTCACTCTTCAAAAAAAGAGGTCGTTTCTCACATAGAGAAGATAAGAGAAAATATAGAAAAGCTTGAAATCCTCTCGGACAGTGGTGAAGTTATTAAATTTACAATCAGTGAAGGAGTGGCTTGTGCCGATAAAGATACAAAGTCTTTAGACGAGTTACTAAAAAAGGCGGATGTGGCACTTTATGAAGCAAAGGGATTGGGAAGAAATAGGGTGATTTTTAGATAGAATTTTTTGTAATTTAATTAAAGAGTAATTTTAACTAGCTGAAAAAGGCTCAAGGTATATCTTAGTTATTTCTGAGCTTGCACCAAGACGCATAGGCGGTCCCCAAAAACCGGTTCCTTTGCTTACGTAAATTTGTAAATTTTGGTTGTGTTGATGAAGTCCGCTTATGTAAGGCTGTTGAAGTCCAACCAAAAATTTAAAAGGGTAGAGTTGTCCGCCATGTGTGTGTCCGCTTAGTATCAAGTCAACATTGTCGTAAACTTCTTCTATAAATTTAGGCTGATGAGCCAGAAGCAGTGTAGGGGACTCTTTTTTGCCCAAAAGTGCTTTTTTTAAATCAGGCATATGGTTTTTAACTCTATATCCAAACAAATCATAAACTCCGACTAGGTTAAAACCTCTGCCGTCTTCTCCGATGTAAACATTTTCATTCTCAAGAACTTTTATGCCTAAAGACTTTACATGTAGTATAATTTTCTCTACTCCGTGAAAATATTCATGATTTCCGACTATATAGTACGTACCGTATTTTGATTTTAACTTAGTTAACTCATATAGAGTCTCTTTTGCACTTAAAATATCTACGTCAATCAAATCGCCCGTAATAACTACAATATCGCTATTTAATGCATTGACCTTATCAACCATATCTTTGATAAACTCTTTATTGATTAAACCGCCGATATGTATATCGCTTATTTGTGAAATTGTATATGGCTCTTTTAGGTTTTTGATTTTTACATGTACAGTTTCAAGTTTTATAAATCTTGCTTCGTACAAAGACCTAAGCATTAATGTTGATGAAACTGCCAAAGATGAGATATCAAATGATTTTTTTAAAAATTTTCTTCTTGAGTCTGAAATAGAAGCAAATGAGAGCAGCGTTATTGAAATGTCATATATAACAGCAGTACAAAAAAGTAAAAACAACACTCCTATCGGAAGAGAAAACAAAAAGTAGAGCCAGTTTGGAATATCCACATAATATCTTCCAAGCATATAACCGACAATTCCTATGAGATTTGCAATCAAAAAAATGCGCAGATAACTTTTAGTTTTTTTACTAATATCAAGCTTTGCAATAAGCCTTTTTGATATATACAGATTGAGTAAGATAAATACGCCTAAAAAGGCTGTAAAAAATAGCATAGGATTCATAAAACAAAGTATATCAAAGATAGTTTCTAAAAAGAAAATGGTATTATTTGCTAATGAAAAAATGTAAGATTTGCAACAGCACTACAACTCCCATAACCGACGTAAAAACTTCTAAAATATATCACAAATGTTCTACATGTGAGTATATTTTTTTAGATGAGTCCTTTTATGTAGATAAAGCTAGAGAGAAAAAGCATTACGATAAACATCACAACAGTTTTGAATCACTCGGTTATATTAAAATGTTTGAAAATTTGATAGAGGAGTTTGTTCTCCCACAACAACAAGATATAAAAACAGCACTTGATTTTGGATGCGGGGAGGGCGAAGTTCTACCTATACTTTTGGAGAGAAACAACATTACATGTGATAGGTATGATTTGTTCTACTTTCCAAAAAAAGTGTATGAGGATAAGAGATACGATTTAATACTTTCTACCGAAGTATTTGAGCATCTAAAAAATCCGCTTGAAGTTTTTAGTGAACTGCTTTTACATGTAGAAGAGGGCGGTTATCTTTTGCTAATGAGTGCTTTTGCTCCTGCAAACGACGATGAGTTTTTTAAGTGGTGGTACATAAGAGATATTACTCATATAGGCTTTTTCAACTTAGCGACTTTTGAGAAAATAGCAGATAGTTTGAATTTAAAAATTATTAAACATAACTTTAAAAATATTATACTTTTTAAAAAGAGATGAAGATAACAAATAAATATTGGCTATAATTTGGCATATTTATTAAAGGATTAGGATGAAGAATATTGTTTTTTCTATGTTTTTGGCACTATTTGTTGCATCAAATGCAAATGCACAGGGGAAGGGCGGTTGTGAGCTCTCTCAGGTAGGAGCGGTTGAGGTTAGTTGGATAGGTTATAAAACCAATGAAAAAATAGCTGTAGGCGGAGTATTTGACATAGTTTCTTACACGCCTGTTGCAAAGAGCGGTGAGAATTTTCGCTCAATTTTAGTGGGTTCAAAAGCTGTTATTGATGCTTCAAGCGTTAATTCTAAAAATGAAGGTCGTGACCAAAAACTTTCTAAATTCTTTTTCGGCATGATGAGTTCTAAAAATATTGAGGCAAAAATAGTAGATATAAAAGCCGATAAAAAAATTAAAGATGCTCCTAGAACGGGAATAGTAACGGTAGAGATAACTATGAACTCTAAAAGTAAAACAATACCTATGAAATATAGTTTTGCCAACAAAGTATTTAAAGCCGAAGGTATAATCGATATTTTGGATTTTGGTGCAAATGAAGCATTATCATCAATAAATGAAGCTTGTTTTGACCTTCATAAAGGGAAAACATGGAGTGAAGTGGGAATTGCTTTTAAAACAAATATAGAAGCGCTTTTGTGTAATGCAAAACCGCTTGAAACGACTAAATAAATTTTATCGCACTCTTAATCGCATTGATATAGCTAAGAGTCGAAGCTTTTCCTCTATAAGCTATATCAAAAGCCGTTCCGTGATCTACCGAAGTTCTTATGATAGGAAGGTTTAGAGATACGTTTATGCTCTCATCAAAATAGAGAGCTTTTAGAGGTGCTAAACCCTGATCGTGATACATAGCGACAAAATATTTATAGTCAGCTCTAAAGCGAGGCGTAAAAGCAATATCAGGAACTATTGCACCAAAAAACAGCTCTTTACCTATAATCTTATTTGCTTCACTTATAGCAGTTTCTATCTCTCTCTCTTCATCGCCGAGAACTCCGTTATCTCCTGCATGAGGATTTAATCCTAAAACTGCAAATTTCTCATTTGGCAGATTTTTATTTAAATCAAGAAAAAAGTTAAGCAGTTTTTCTTTTTTTATATGAGCAGGTACATCTTTTAACGGTATGTGTTCGGTATAGAGTGCGACAAACATCTTCTCGCATCCAAGCATCATAATGGCATCTTTTTTAAAGTAATCGCGAAGCAAGTCGGTATGACCTTTGTACTTTATTCCCGCTAACATCCATGCCTCTTTATGAATAGGCAAAGTAACTACGGCATCTGATTCTTTCTTTTCACAAAGTTTAATTGCGCTTAAAAATGAGTCGTAAGAGTATTTTCCTGCATCTTTGTCTATGCAACCCTCTCTTATGTTAAAATTGCCCTTGATATCAAAGATTTTAAAATCACTCGGAATTTTTACGTCTAAAAGTTCGGCAGCTTGATTTAACATGTAGGCGTTTATGCAGTAAATCGGAGTACAAAGTGCAGATATCTCTTTGTGAGCCTTAAGCGCTATCTCTATACCTACACCGTTTAAATCGCCGACACTAACGGCTATACGAGGTTTCATCTAGTTGTTAATCTCTTCATCTCTTTTACAGCATCTGCCAAGCCGCTAAAGACACTTCTTGCCACTATGCTTTGACCTATATTTAGTTCTGTAATTTCGGCGATACTCATCATGTAAGATACGTTATGATAGTTAAGTCCGTGTCCTGCTGCAACTTCAAGTCCTATTTTTTTTGCATGTTTTGCCGCTTCAGTTATAGCCGTAATAGACTTTTCAAGTTTTATGGCAAGTTCATGACGAGGAAGTTCCAACTCTTTTATGGAGTGGTTTGAGTAAGAGAGTGAGGAGTTTAACATGGCATAAATATTTGCAAATGTTCCCGTATGAAGCTCTACCATTTCTGCTCCAAGCTCTTTTGACTTCTCCATTGCTTCAATGGTTGGATCTACAAATAGAGAAACGGGAATGATGTAGTCATGTAAAAGCTCTATAGCATAAGAGATTTCATCCTCATAAGTAAAAACATCAAGTCCGCCCTCAGTCGTAACCTCTTGCCTTTTTTCCGGAACAAGGGTTGCGCGGTGCGGTTTTAACTCCGTTACGATGTTTAAAATGTCTCTGTTTATAGAACACTCCAAATTTACGGGCAGAGTAGAGTGTTTTATGATATTGTAAGCATCAGCGTCTTGAATATGACGTCTATCTTCGCGCAGATGTATAGTTATCTGGTCTGCACCGTTTTGACATGCAACATATAAAGCGTTTAAGATATCTGGGTCATTGACTCTTCTAGCTTCTCGAAGTACAGCTATATGGTCTATATTTACACCTAGTTTCATACTGTTCAAAAGTTTTCCTATTTTCTATGCATCGGGTGCTGATAATCGTTTCTCTCGCAACCACTAAAAGTACCCATAGCTCCAAGTGCTAGTACAGCCATTAAAATAATTTGTTTCATAATTTTGTTCCTTTTAAAAAGTGTTTGAAATTATATCATCTATCTTATTTATACTTTTTGTATTGGCAAAACAACTCTTATCGCCGCAAATCATATAATCTTCGCTTTCGTGAGCCTTTTTTTGAATAAACGGATATTTCAGCGAAGCGAGTTCAAATGCATTTGAGGTTAAATTTTTAGTATTTGATTTTACGACTCTGTCACCTTTTAAGTATCTTAACACTTGACGTAACATGTATGGATATATTACCGGTCGTCTTGCGAGTTCATAAGAGTTGTACTCTAGTGTTTTGAATGCAAAGTGAGCATACTTTTCATCTTCAAGAAGGGTGCTAAGAGATATCAGTACATCAATCATTATGCTAACTGAACTTGTGTATGTGTTGTCTGAAATTTCGGCTTTTGTTTCAAACTCTCCTATGCTGAATTTCCATGTGCCTTTGTCGTAAAATTTCTCTAAAGCACTATTTGCAAAATTTTGGGCACGAATGAGATAAAGTTCATCCTGCGTTGAGTTAAAAGCTTCGATGAGTGCTTGTGCCAGAAATGCATAATCTTCCAAAAAAGCTTCGACTTTTGGAGTTTTATGTATTAGAGTGCTGTGGTAGAGTTTTCCTTCTATAAACATCGATTTTAAGAGTGCATCAAGGTTCTTTATAGCTTTTTGTTTGTAGCTATCATCAATATTTCCAAGAACAAAAAGAGCCTTTATCATCATTGACGACCAAGAAGTTTGAATCTTTTTGTCGATAAACGGATATTCTCTTGAGGCTCTTAATCCTCTTAACAGAAACTTTATATCTTCAAACTCTTTTGGCGGAGTGTTTTTAAATCTAATAATATTTTTGTCCTCAAAGTTACCATCTTCACTGATACTTAATTTCTCTAAAATATCTTCAATGTTTTCATATCCGTTATCTGATAGTAGTTTATAAACCTCATCATAAGAGTATATAAAGTAAGTTCCCTCTTCACCTTCGCTATCTGCGTCACTGGCACTATACATCAAATCATCTTGACTCATGTGGTTATGCCAAAAATCGGCAATCTCTTTTGCTACATGTAAGAAACTATCATCTTGATATGTCAAGTATGCATTCGTATATAGCTCACAAAGAAGAGCATTGTCGTAAAGCATCTTCTCAAAGTGAGGCACAAGCCACTCCTCATCAACGCTGTAACGACAAAAACCGCCCTCTATCAAATCATACATTCCGCCTTTTTTCATATTTTGCAAAGTGTTTAAAACCATAGCTTTTGCCGCTTTGTCGTCGTAGAGTTTGTCAATTACAAGTAGTGTGCCAAGAGTGCTTACTTGCGGAAATTTTGGAGAAGACGAAAATCCGCCGTGCAGAGTGTCATAATTGCTTTTCACCTGAAGCATAAAGTTTTTACTAAAATCCTCTTTTAAAACGGTTGCCTCTTTGGGATGTTCTTTGTGGTTTAAAAAGCTCTCAATCTCATCCGCATTTTTTAGTAACTGCTCATCATGAGAAGATATTTTGTCGGCTATAAGCTTTGTAAGTTCTATAAAGCCCATACCTTCAATACTTCCTTCTCTAGACTCGGGCGGTATATAAGTTCCTGCAAAAAAAGGCTTATTTTCAGGTGTACAAAATATTGAGGTCGGCCATCCGCCGGCACGTCTATTTAGCAATATGTAAACCTCTTGATAGTGTTTATCAATGTCGGGGCGCTCTTCTTTGTCAACTTTTATGCAGATAAAACTTTTGTTTAAAATATCAGCACACTCTTTGTTTTCAAAAACGTTCTCTTCCATAACATGACACCAGTGACATGAACTGTACCCGATACTGATAAAAATTGCTTTATTTTCGACTTTTGCTTTAAGAAATGCTTCGTCGCACCACGGGTACCAATCAACAGGATTGTTTTTATGTTGTTGAAGGTATGGAGAGTCTTCCAATTGTAATCTGTTTGCCATTTAAATTTCTTTTTAATATTATAATATTTGGTAGATTATAAGATTCTCTCTTTCTTTGAGCTTAAAAGTAAGTATATTTTTACCATAAAAGTGTTTCCGTAATCGAGATGGAAAAAAATGGTAGAAAAAAATTTGTAAATTATTATTTTGTTATAATTTTGTGATTATATTTTCACATGAGAGAGCAAGTATGCTAAAAACTATTCTACTTTTACTGTTATCTACACTTTTATTTGGTGCGCAACCGAAGTTTTTGATGCCTGATGAAGCATTTAAACCATATGCAAAATTAAATGATAAGATGCAGATAGAAGTCGGTGTGGAAATGGGAAAAGAGATATACATTTATGTTGATTCTATAAAAGCCGAAATCAAAAACGCTAACGGTATAAGCATCAAGGATATCTCAAAACCAAAAAGCATAGAGCATCACGGAGACATGGTCTATCTTGAGTCTCCGGTTTTTGTTGTTAGTTTAAAAAAAGATGAGAGTGTGAGCGGTATAAAAAGCATAGATTTTGAGCTTTCGTATCAAGGATGTTCGGAGCAGGGTTTATGTTATGAGCCATATACAAAATCTTTTAAGTTTGATATTGATAGTTCAAAACTTGATGTAGGTGCCGATAAAGAAAGTTTGCCAAAAATTGAGACAAAAGCAGAAGCAAAGATAGAGAGTAAGGTAGAGAAAAAAGAGTTGTCACAAAGCGATGCAATAGCAGATACTATAAAACATGGCAATATAGCTTTAATCCTTGTTACATTTTTTGGTTTTGGGCTCTTGCTTTCCCTTACTCCGTGCGTATTTCCTATGATACCTATTATTTCAGGAATTATAATATCTCAAGGAGAAGGTATAACTGTTAAAAAAGCATTTATGCTCTCGGTAGTTTATGTTCTCGCAATGGCTGTTGCATATACCATTGCAGGAGTTTTAGCAGGGCTATTTGGTTCAAACCTTCAAGCTGCTCTTCAGACTCCATGGGTTATCTACTCATTTTCTGCTATTTTTATAGCACTCGCATTTAGTATGTTCGGTTTTTATGAGTTAAAACTACCTGACTCTTTAGTGGCAAAAGTAAGCTCAAATCATCACTCAGAGAGGGGCGGATATATAGGTGTTGCGGTAATGGGCTTTTTATCTGCACTTATCGTAGGTCCTTGTGTTGCTGCTCCTCTTGCAGGAGCACTTATCTATATCGGTCAAACGGGTGATGCATTTCTTGGCGGAGCCGCACTCTTTTTTATGAGTATAGGTATGGGTCTGCCTCTTATAGTCGTAGGTATAAGCGCAGGTAAGTTTATGCCACGCCCCGGTGCATGGATGACTATGATTAGTGCAGTATTTGGCGTAATGATGCTAGGAGTAGCTATCTGGATGCTTGAACGTGTTGTAGATAGTTACGTCGTAATGCTTCTTTATGCTATGCTAGGTATCGGTTTTGCACTCTATTTGGGTGCTTTTGAGAATGGTGCGCATATATTTAGAAGAAGCATGGGTATGATTATCTTTATCTATTCTACGCTGCTTTTTGTCGGTGTAATGGGCGGTTCAAGTAGCATGACAAAACCGCTTGATTTTCTAAAGAGTTCAGTATCAGCGTCTTCTAATGTCGTAAAATCTTCACATGTAGAGTTTAAAATTGTAAAATCAATAAAAGAGCTTGATGAGCTTTTAGCCGCAAACAAAGGCAAAAAAATATTGCTTGATTTTAGTGCAGAGTGGTGCGCCATTTGTAAAGAGCTTGATAAAATAACATTTGCAGATGAAGCCGTAAAAGCAAAAATGAGCGAATTTGTACTTATCCGCGCCGATGTGACAGAAAATAATCAAGAGCAAAAAGAGTTAAGCAAAAAGTATGGGGTTTTCGGTCCACCGGTAATACTCTTTTTTGATAAAGAATTAAATGTAATAAGCTCAAAAACTATTGTGGGATTTATAGAAGCTGATAGCTTTTTAGAGCTTTTAAAAAGTATATAAAAATAAAAAATGTGTTAAAATTGCCAAAAATTTATGAAAAGGAAGAGATATGAAGTCGGTCGAAAATATTAGCGATATCTCTAAACCTTGCTTTTGCAATATATTTTTTGCGCTTAAGACTAGAATCTCTCTTTTGATAAATCATTTTATACCTCGTTGTCCATACTACACAACTTACTTTGCGTTTAGACGCACAGGCGTTCATCCTCCTCTTTAATCTCTTTTTTTAAAATACTACCAATAATTCTCATATCTTTAGATATGAAGCTTTAGTGCCATAGCGGCTAGCATAGTCAAAAGAATTATTTCTTTTGGCGTTATAAATAGTATAACAAGGATATTCTGATGTCAAAAAGTTTCGTAATAGGTTTCCCAAGAATAGGGGAGCAAAGAGAGTTGAAAAAAGTTTTAGAGGAGTTTTGGGCAAAAAAATGCTCATTTGAAGAAGTTTTAGGCGTAGCAGCAGAGTTAAAGAAGAGACATTGGGAGTATCAAAGAGACGCTGGAGTGGAGTTTATAAGCTCTAATGATTTTTCACTATATGACAACATGTTAGATACTTCAATTATGCTTGGAGCTATTCCAAAGAGATTTGAGACTTTAAAAAATGAAGAGCTCTATTTTTCAATGGCAAGAGGAAACAGTTCGTATGTGGCTATGGAGATGACAAAATGGTTTAACACAAACTACCACTACATAGTTCCAGAGTTAAGTTTAGAGGATAACTACTCGCTCAATGCTTCAAAAATCATAGCAGAGTATAACGAAGCAAAAAAGCTGGGCATAAAAACAAAGATAAATATTATAGGACCTATTACTTATCTGGGGCTTAGCAAAAGAGTTGATGGGGGAGATATTTATGAGCTTTGGAGCAAGATAGTACCTATTTATGAGAAACTCATAGAGACTATTTCAGCTGTTGATAATGAGATAGTCGTGCAGATAGATGAGCCGATTTTTGTAAAAGGGTTGGATACAAAAGTACTTAGTATTATAAAACCCACTTATGATAGACTTTGCAAGGTTTCAACAAACATAAAAATTGCAGTTGTAACATATTTTGAACACTCAAATGAGGCTACAAAAGTTTTAGTTCACACTCCAATTTGGGCTATCGGGCTTGACTTTTTATATGGGGATAAAAATCTTAATTCGCTTGAAATTATTGCCTCAAGCGGTAAAAAGCTAATTGCTGGAGTAGTGGATGGCAGAAATATTTGGAGATGCGATATTTTAAAAACTTTGCAACTTTTAGAAAATATTTCAAAAACCGTAAAAAAAGAGAATATTCTCATCTCTTCATCTTGCTCACTTCTACATGTACCATTTAGTAAAAGATATGAGCAGAAAATGAGTAGCGAGATAAAAGAGTGGCTTAGTTACGGGCTTGAAAAGCTAGATGAGATTTCACTTGTCTCAAAACTGTTTTTTGATAAAGATGGTTTAAGTGAGGCAGAAAAAGATGAGTTACGCAAAAATGCCCAAGCAAATGAGAGTAGAAAAAACTCAAATCTTATTCACGATAAAGCAGTGCAACAAAGAGTTAAAAATCATACAAAACTTCAAAGAGATGGCGATGCGGCTGCGAGAATAGACCTTCAAAGAGAGCTTCTGGGATACAAAGATTTGGTAACTACAACCATAGGCTCATTTCCTCAAACTCCTGAATTAAGAGTGGCTAGAAGTGATTTTAAATCTGCCCTAATCTCAAAAGAGAGTTATGAAGCAGAGATGAAAAAGTATATAGATGAGTGTGTTGCATTTCAAGAGGAGTGCGGTTTAGAGGTTTTGGTTCATGGAGAGCCTGAGAGAAATGATATGGTTGAGTATTTTGGCGAACAGCTGAAGGGATATGGATTTAGTCAAAACGGCTGGGTTCAGAGCTATGGAAGCAGATGTGTAAAACCGCCATTTATTTATGGAGATATAAGCAGACCTCGCCCTATGACGGTCGAATGGATAACTTATGCACAAAGCCGTACAAACCTTGTCATGAAAGGGATGTTAACTGGTCCGGTTACGATTTTAAACTGGTCGTTTGTAAGAGATGATATGTCAAGAGGCGAAGTTTCAAAGCAGATAGCAGTCGCACTTAGTGATGAGATAGACGACTTGCAAAAAGCAGGAATAAAAATCATACAGGTTGATGAAGCCGCATTTAAAGAGGGTTACCCACTAAGAGAGGAGAAGATAAAAATCTATGAAGAGTGGTCTGTTAGAGATTTTAAAATAGCCGTTAGCAGTGCAAAAGAAGAGACGCAAATCCATACTCACATGTGCTATAGCGAATTTAACGACATAATTGACACCATAGAAGAGATGGACGCAGATGTTATCTCTATAGAGACTGCTCGAAGCGGAAATGAGCTTCTAAAAATATTTAAAAGTGCAGGATACAAAAATGAAGTAGGTCCTGGAGTTTACGATATCCATAGCCCAAGAGTTCCAAGTGCCAAGGAAATAGTAGAGCAGATAGAGCATCTTTTAGAAGTTCTGCCAAAAGAGCAGTTATGGATAAATCCTGATTGTGGATTAAAGACTAGAAAGTGGGACGAGGTGAAACCAAGTCTTAAAAATATGGTTGAAGCGGTTAGTATAGTGAGAGAGAAGCTTAACGCTTAGCATTAGAGTACGCATTTTAATGTCGTACTCAGATGAATTAATGTTGTATAATTTCTGCCATTCTCTTTGAACTGCCGTGTTTTAAGTAAGTTCTTAATGATTTGGAATCATCCAAAAACTTTTGCGTGTCGTACTCTTTGTAAGATTTTATAAGATTTTGAGCAGTTACGCTCTCTTGTATAAATTCAGGATGAAGGTCTCTGTTTTGAAGTTTGCTAAACATGATGTTGCCAAGACCGATATGACTCAGCTTTACAAGCCTGCTTGCTATAAAATAATCAAGCGGTTTTGCTATATAGCTGAGAATAAAAGGTGTTCCTATAAGTGAAGCTTCAAGTGTTGCCGTTCCGCTGCATATAAATGCAAAGTCTGTCTCAAGAAGTGTTTTATGTGCATCATGAGTTACTACAAAGCTTGAAATATCTCCGTAAATCTCTTTAACATCCTCTTTTGTAAAGTGTTTTGGTATGACAATTGTTGAGTCGATATTTAACTCTTCTCTTACCTTTTTAAAAATCGGCATAAGTTTTTTTATCTCGCCCCTTCTGCTTCCAGGCATAAAAGCGATATGTTTTATATCTTTATTGACACTCTTTTTAAACTCTTTTATCTGGTCTAAGAGCGGATGACCGACATACTCTATGGGAGCATTTTTAGAGTAAAAATCTTTTTCAAAAGGGAGTATTGAAGCAAGATGGTCTATCGTCTTTTCTAAAACAGGAATTCTCTTTTTTTTCCATGCCCAAGCTTGAGGCAAAATGTAGTAGATAATCTCTTTTTCTGGGTACTTTTTTTTGATTTTTTTGGCAAGAGGGAGGTTAAATCCTGATGAGTCTATAAGTAAAATTTTATCTGCATCTTTTGCTAAATCAACCATCTCGTTGTTTAGTTTTATAAAAAATCTTAACTTTTTTAATGCATCAACAAAACCCATGATTGCAAGACTTCTTAAGTCTATTATGCTATCTCCTAGCTCTTTATCAAAAATACCTATAAACTCTATATCATCACTTAACTCTTGTTTTAAAGATTTTAGATGAACGTTTGCCGAGTGTTCCAGTGCGCTAACCAATATTTTCATGAACCGCCGTCTCCTGATACTTGATAACTATCATCATACTTATCTTTGTTTTTTTCTTCCACAAACTCATACATGTAAGTTGTTAGATCATCTATATCTTTATCGCTTAAACCGATGGCAAAAGGTATCATCATCTCTTGTTGTTGATTGTCTGAAATTTTTGAACGAAATCTTTTAAGTTTATAACTCATATAGTTTTTTGCTCTGTTTGCTAGGTAAGGGTACTTATGTAAGCCTTCAAGCTTATTTCCGTGACAGCTAAAACAACCTTTTTGCATATATAGACTTTTGCCCGCATTATACGCAGATGAAGCATTTAAAGATGATAAGAATAGTAAAAGTAAAAATGGGTAATTCAATTAGCAACCTTTAATAAAACATAATTATTTCAAATTAGAGTTAATATATTTGCTAATTGTGCTAAAAAGTTTTTCAATATCTATAGGTTTTGTAAGATGTTCATTCATTCCCGCAGCTTTTGTTTTTTCTATCTCTTCACTCATTGCATTAGCAGTCAAAGCAATAATAGGGATGTTCTTATCAATACCTCTTATTATTCTTGTTGCTTCGCAACCGTCCATAACCGGCATCTGTATATCCATCAAGATAAGTTCATATTTGCCGACTTCAAATAATTCAACGGCTTCCTGACCGTTTTTTGCAATATCTATCTCTTTTATATAATCTTCCAAAAGCCCTAATATTACCATTTGGTTAGTTATATTATCTTCTACGACAAGTATTTTTGTTGCACACAAAATATTTTTATTAAACTTAGGCTCTTCCTCATCTGTTTTTATATAACTAGACTCTGCTTCTTTAAGCTCAATTTCAAATTTAAAGCTGCTGCCGACACCTGTTTTTCCTTCTACCCAAATTTTTCCGCCCATTAATTCGACTAGTTGTTTAGATATAGCTAAACCTAAGCCTGTACCGCCATATTTTCTTGTTGTTGAGTTATCAGCCTGTGAAAATGATATAAATAGCTTTTTTTTCTCTTTTTCACTTAAACCGATTCCTGAGTCTTTAACTTCAAATATTAATTTATCGTTATCTGATTTTGTTATATTTATATAAATATCTCCATTTTTATTAGTAAATTTAATAGCATTTCCTAGCAGATTTGTTAATATTTGAGAAATTCTCAAGCTATCTCCATAAAAATAGTCTTTAAGGTCGTCTTCATATTTAAGATGAATTTTAATATTTTTTTCTTCAGCTATAAATTTTACCGATTCGATAACACTGCTTACTGTTTTTTTAAGATTAAAGTTGATTTTTTCAATTGTTAGTTTACTTGCTTCTATTTTTGAAAAGTCTAAAATATCATTAATTATACCAAGAAGTGATTTGGCAGAGTTATCAATTATTTGCAAATAGTCTCTTTGCTCCTTGCTTAATGTTGTTTCTAAAAGCAGATGATTTATACCTATTACACCGTTAATAGGAGTTCTAATCTCATGTGACATATTTGCCAAAAACTGAGATTTAGTTTTTGTTGCATTTTGAGCTTTTGTCTTTTCTTTCTCAAGCTCTTTTGTTCTCTCTTTAACTGTTTGCTCAAGATAAATACGTTGTTTTATATTGAAGTATATAACAATACACAGGAGTAGTATTCCAAAAAATGCGGCACCGTTTACCCATAAATACTCGTGTAGCATCTCTTCAAGATATCGACTTTTCGTGTAAGATACTATGTATGCGGCAATATCTTTTTCATACATATTTTTTATTGGAAAAAATGAGATAATATAAGTTTCACTTTTATGGTGATTATATAGAGAAAAAGGATTTTGTCCTTGAATTTTTACTGCAATTTGATCTTTTAAAAGCAAGTTTATTTTTCTTTTATAATCTTCAATATTATTGTTAGTTTTAGAGACTAAAAAACCACTGTGTTCTATGCTTGTAAGATATTGAGTATGTATTATATTATTATGTACCGTCGAATTGAAAAGATTTTTGTTTAATATAAAATTTGTATCGGTATTGTGCAGTTTTAACATGCTCTCTCTCATGCTTTTAAATGAGAATGAAATATTAGCACTACCTAAAAATTCATTATTACTATAAATGGGAAAAACATTATAAAAAGCGTGAAACGTTTTGTTTTGCATAGTAGTAGTATTATGCGCTAAATTATTATTTACCAATAGTTTATCGCCATGCATATGAGGTTTATTTGCTCTTAGAAATACTTTGTTATCTTGATTTGTAAATTGTATAACATTGACACCTAACTCTTTTAGTCGTTCAAAACTAGGGTTAATTTCTTGAAACAGCTTTGTTCTGATACTATTTAGTTCATCTTCATTTTTTGTATATTTTGCACTATAAAGTAGTTTTAAGACCGCAGGAGAATTAAAAACTTCATGATTTACAATATTTGAAATCATGCCGTATCTATCGGTAATAACATTGTAGTTGTGTTCAAGATTGCTTATTTCTTGATTTAGGATAAGTTCAATACGTGAACTTTTGTCATTAGTAGTAATAATATATACGGTAGAATAAAGAAAGAAAAACAAGACGACGGTAAAGATTTTAACTAACCTAAGTGAATATTTCAAACTGCTTCCATTTTTTTATAACCTGCAAAGTCGGTTGTAAAGTATAACCTAAATTCATTAAAAGCCGGTAAAATTAATCTTAATTATAAGGCAGAACCCACTACAATTTCATTAACACGACAAAGGTTGAAGATATGGTAGTGAAAAATGCAATAGTTTGTGATGCAGACGGTGAAAGAAATGTCGATATACGAATACAAGATGGTATGATAACCGAGATAGGCTCTGCTTTGTCAGATAATGAGATAGTTGATGCCTCAGGATTATACCTGATACCGCTTTTAGTTGACACTAATATAAGAGTTCAAGACTCTGTTTTAAATGCCAAAAATATAAAAGCTGTTTCGGATGAAGCTCTTGAGAACGGAATAGGGCATATTGTTTTAAATTCAGATAGCTTACCTGCAATAGACAATGAGATAGTATTGGAATTTGCCCAAAATTCACTTCACAATCTAAGCGGCGCTAAAGTTGATTTGATGCTAAACACTTTAAAAGAGGATAGCACCCTGAGTAATATTGCTATTTTGCTAAAACGTGGGGCGATAGTTCCGTTTATGAGTACCATAGCCAAAAATGACGTTGCTATTAAAATTGCCGAATATTGTCAAATGTATAAAGTTACACTCTTTTGTAAAGCAGAGGATAATTCACTTATAAAAAGCGGTGTTATGTTAGAAGGAAACGTCAGCTCAAAATTAGGGCTAGCAGGCATACCTGATTTGAGTGAAGTCTTACATGTATCTCGTATGATAGAGATAGCAAGACATTTCAAGATAAAGATAGTTTTTAAGTCAATAGCTTCACCTCGTTCAATTTATCTGATAAGTCAGGCAAAAAAAGATGGAGTTGACGTTAGATGTGAAGTATCTATTCATCATCTTATAAATTCTGACCAAACATGTAAAAACTTTAACACCACTGCAAAATTAAATCCTCCATTAGCTTGTGAAGATGATATAAAGCTTTTGCAAGAGGCGCTTAAAAACGGTCAAATAGATATGTTAACTACTCTTCATCAGCCAAGCTCTCCGCTAAATAAAGAGGTAGCTTTTTATGACGCGGCTTATGGATGTGACGGGTTAAAAAATGCCATGAGTCTGTACTATAGCAAACTTGTAAAAAGCGGTATGATTTCAATGAGTGAGCTTATAAAGTTGTGCGTAAAAAACCCATCGGATACGATAGGAAAAAAATGTGGAACAATATCGGTAGGACAAAAAGCAAACGTCATGCTCTTTAATCCAAGCCAGATTCTAATAATGGATGAAAAACTTTCGCTTTATAACGGTGAAGAGCTATACGGAAAAATAGAGGCTGTTTTTTAGCCTCTTTTACCGTAAAATTCTGCTTTAAACTCTGCATATTTATCTTCTAAAATTGCTTCTCTTGCTTCTCTCATAAGGTTTAGATAGTAGTGCAGGTTGTGAATAGTTGCAAGTCTGAAATATGTTATCTCACGAGAGCGAAACAGATGGTTCAAGTAAGCTCTTGAGTATCTTTTACATGTAAGACATTCGCACTCACTATCAACAGGAGTGTTATCCTCTTTATATGCAGCCCCTTTTATATTAAGCCTTCCAAATGATGTAAAAAGTGTTCCGTTTCTGGCATTACGAGTCGGCATAACGCAGTCAAACATATCAATACCGCGCTCAATGTTTTCTATCAAATCCTCCGGAGTCCCTACACCCATTAGATAGCGCGGCTTGTCTTTAGGCATATACTGTACGGTATGTTCAACCGTATCGTACATGTCTTGATTGGCTTCGCCCACCGATAGACCGCCTATGGCAAAACCGTCATAATCAAGTTCGCAAAGCTCAGTCGCACTCTTTGTACGAAAAGCTTTATCTGTTCCGCCTTGAATAATCGCAAATATATTTTGCTCTTTTCCTATCCCTTTTGCTTGTTTTTCTCTAAAATATTCAATCGACTCCTTCGCCCATGCGGTAGTTCTCTCGATACTTAAAGCGATTCTCTCTTGCGTTGCGGGAAGTGCTACTAAATCATCTAAAATCATCATAATATCTGAACCGAGATTGTTTTGAATATCGATTACTTTTTTTGGTGTAAAGAAGTGTTTTGAACCGTCTATGTGAGAGCGAAACTCTATACCGTCTTTTGAAGCTTTTGATATATCGCTAAGGCTAAATGCCTGAAAGCCCCCGCTATCTGTTAAAAAACTCTTAGGGTAAGTCGTAAAGCCGTGAAGCTTACCCATCTTAGCAACCGTCTCATCTCCGGGTCGCAAATACATGTGATAGGTATTTGCTAAAATTATCTCGGCACCTAGAAGCTCTAACACGTCTTGCATATCAAGCGATTTAACGCTTCCAAGTGTTCCAACAGGCATAAAAACAGGAGTTTTTATGGTTGAATGAGCTGTTTTAATTGTGCATGCACGAGCATTTTTTGAAGTAGCTTCTAGTATAAATTGCATAATTTGCGTTTCCTAAGGTTTATATTTTTGACATTATAACAAAAGAAATTTAAGTCCTTTTAGGGTAAAATCCAAAAAAATTTTTCAAGGTGAGTGTAATGGCAACTATAGGAATGAGTGATATCAAAAAGAACGTTCGTCTTATCATAGGTGAAGTTCCGTACAAAGTGGTAGAGTTTCAACATGTTAAGCCGGGTAAAGGTGCGGCGTTTGTTCGTATGAAAGTAAAGAGTTTTCTAAACAACAAAGTAGTTGAAAAAACAGTTCATGCAGGCGATAAATTTGAAGTACCTGAAATTACTTACAAAACAATGCAATATCTTTATGACGACGGGGAGCAGTATCAGTTTATGGACAATGATACTTACGAGCAGTTGGGACTATCTTATGAGCAGTGTGATGATGCTTCTAAGTGGTTTAAAGACGGAATTCAAGTAGATATCATTTTTTACAAAGGTAATGCTATATCGGTAAGCGCTCCTGAGATAATGGAACTTGTAATTACAGATACTCCTCCAAACTTTAAAGGCGACACATCAAGCGGAAGCAAAAAACCTGCAACACTAGAAACAGGTGCCGTTGTTCAAGTTCCTTACCATGTGCTTGAGGGTGATACTATTAAAGTAAATACTGTTGATTGTGAATACCTAGAAAAAGTTAAATAGAGTTCTTAGTATATGTGAAATAATAGATTTCTTGCATAACCTAGATTGCTTCGTAGTTCCTATTCGCCATGACCGTCATTGCGAACAAAGTGAAGTAATCTAGGAAAAAAGTTATGCAAGAAATTTAATATACAAACTGCGTTTTATTACCAGAAACCCCCTACATAAAAATAACTAATAGTTAAAATTTATTATATTAGCAATAACTAAGCTCAAAAAACATATAATGTTTGCTATTTTAAACTTATAAATAGTTCAGGAGATGTTTGATGCCAAAAACTTTAAAAAATTTTATATTCTCAATTAATATTGTACTTCTATCAACTCTTTTCATTGTTGTTTTACTCTTTACATCATATCTTCATACTACATTAGCACAAGAAAATGCAATAAAACACTCAAATATAGTCTCAAATCAAATCTTTTCTTCTATGTATCAGGTTATGAAAAAAGGGTGGAGCAGAGAGGATTTAAATGAGTTTATGCACTCAATTGAAGAGAATTTTGATGATAGCTACTCTGTAAATATCTATCGCGGAGATAAGATAAAAGAGCTTTTCGGTGAAGTTAATGAGAAGCAAAAAGATGATTTAACTATCTCTGCCATGAGAAGCGGCGAAAAAATAGTACTTAGTGATATGGGAAAACTTAGAAATATTTTACCTCTTAACGCAAAAGACGAGTGTTTGAGCTGTCATGTTAATGCAAAAGTAGGAGATACTTTAGGCGTTATAGATGTTGAGCAAGATTTTGTTGAAATCATTAAAGATACATTTTTAGATTATGTTTATTTCTTTCTTATTGTATTGCCGCTTTTTGCATTAGCAGCTTTTGTTGCATCAAGATATACGTCATCTAAAATTACGGATTCGCTTAAACATTTTAACAAAAAAGTACAAAATATCAACTCTATAAAAGATTTTAAAGAGTTTGACTCTACTGATATAGATGCTAGGTTTGACGAGATAAATGCTATCATCTTAAATGTAAACGAACTTGCAAGAAAACTTCAAAAAATAGCAGTAGATAAAGACTTGCTAGAGTTTGAAGTCCAACTTTTAGATAAATTTATTATAACTTCTGAAGTTGTTAAAGATTGGCGTGATTTTATAAATGAACTTTTACATGATATAAATAAAGTTATGCCCACTTATACGCTTATGACTATATTTAGAGTAGGAGAAGATCAATTTGAGGTAGATATTTTTTGGTTTGGTTCTCCAAATAATGAAGTTAAAAAACTTTGCGAAGAGTTTATAAATAAATCAATCGAAAGTAATGAACACTTCCTAGGATATACAGACTATAAAATAAGACACAATACCTCAAACCATAATAACCGTATTGATATCAAAGATTATGATACGTTTTCTCATAGGACTAAAACTCTCTTTTTAGATACTCCAAAAATAGGCGGAATAGTAGGACTTAGCGTTCAGTCTGATGTTGCAGCAGATCCTGTTAAGCATATAGTAATTGACAGCATCTTAACTACCATGGCAAATTTAGTAGGTTCTGTTAAAGCTATAAATAAATATACAAATGATTTAGAGTATTACGCAGCACACGATCCGCTAACTGGACTTTTTAATCAACGTGTATTTACGGACTTTTTAGAATATGAGATAAAAAGATCTGCTCACCATAACAATTCGTTTGCCGTTATGGTAATAGACTGTGATAATTTTAAACCTATAAACGATAGATACGGACATGCATTTGGAGATATGTATTTGCAGGAATTCGCAAGACTGTTGCTTGAGGTCAAAAGAGGTGAAGATATTTTATCACGTTACGGTGGGGATGAGTTTACGGTTATTTTGCCGGAGTGTGATTTAGACGGAGCATTGGCAATCTCTAATAGAATAGTAAAAGCGGTAGAAGATTTTAAACTATTAACAACCGATGGAAACTATATTGGCATAACAGTCTCTATAGGTCTTTCTGTATATCCTCTTCATGCAAAAACGGCTAAAGAACTTTTTCTTATTGCTGATGCTATGATGTATAAAGTCAAAGAAGATGGGAAAAATAATGTTAGAGCGCCGATGAGTGATGATATAGTAGCTTTAGTTAAAGAGCAAAAAGCAAAATCCGCACTTCTCTTAGATGCTATTGCAAACAATCGTATAGTTCCGTATTTTCAGCCGATTCAATCTGCAATCAGCGGAAAAAATGATATACATGAACTTTTAATGCGTATTGAGATTAACGATAAAATTATTTCTGCTTATGAATTTATAGAAGTCGCAGAGAGTATGAGTATTATAAACCGTATGGATTTAATGGTAATTGAGAATGCATTTATTAAGATAAAAGAGGAAAATTATCAAGGATTGCTCTTTATAAATCTATCTCCTAAATCTTTAGTAGTAGGCAATTATGCAGACTCTATTACAAAACTGATAAGCACTTATAATATTTCTAGGGATAATATTGTTTTTGAAATTACAGAACGAGAGACGGTTACAAATTTTTCAGTATTGGAAAAATTTGTAATAAACCTTAAAATGGCAGGATATAAGTTTGCCATAGATGATTTTGGTTCAGGATTCTCTTCATTTCATTATATTAAAAAGTTTCCGATAGATTATCTTAAAATTGACGGTGAGTTTATATTAAACATTAATAGAGACAAAAAAGATAGAGCTTTTGTACATAGTATATTAACACTTGCAAAAGAACTAAATGTTAAGACGGTTGCGGAGTTTGTTGAAGATGAAGAGATAGTTAAAACCCTAAAAGAGATGGGAATTGACTATATGCAAGGGTTTCACATTGGAAAGCCGAAAAATTGTTTTACAATAATTGAATAATTTTAACAGGATTATAGGTAAAAGAACTCTATCTTTACACCAAAAGGATGAGAAATCTGTTTTCATTTCTTTTTACAGCCTGATTGAGTACTTTTGTTTCCACCTGATACAACTCTGCCAAATATCTATCGAGCATCACTTGCAGACCTCTTATAAAGTGGATGTCTAAATGTAGAAATAGACTGTTTTATAAGCTCATAATCCGTATTTCATTTCACTTTAAAATGTGCAAAAGCACCCTCTACACTTAACACATTTTTATAGCTAGTCTTTGTAATAGTTACTTTTTTTGTATTTAAGTCACACACCGCGATACGAAAGTTTGAACTCATATACGGTTCAACAATGCAGATGATTTTATCATCAATCTGTCTTGTTGCATAGATAACACCTTGCAGAGTATGAAAAAAATATTTTGGATAACTTAGAGGCGTAATCTCTACAACCTCCGCAACTATTTTTTTATCAAGATTTTGTCTTATAAAATTTGCATCTTCATAGTTGTCAAACTGCACACACCAGTCGTCAAACTCTTTGTTGAAGCGCTTTAAACCTTCGTCCAAAAAACCGCCTGCGGCTGATTGTAGGGCAAATATACTCATCTGTTAAATCCTATAAAAATGTTCATAATTATACTGATTAGCCTCTTTGATATCCTTTACAATTAATTCAGACAAAAAAAGATTCAATCTCTGCTTTGCAGCTCTTTTATAGCATCTGTAAAAATATCGCAGTTTTCTTGTGAAGAAAATACAAAGTTTACTTCCATGGAGTCATCTGCGCCTAAAAAAGATTTAACTGCTTTGTAAGCGACTTTTGCCGCTTTATCTTTTGGGTAGCCGTAAATACCGGTGGAGATGGCAGGAAACGAGATGCTGCGGCACTTTAGCTCAGAAGCTGCTTTTAGTGAGTTTATATAGCAGTTTGACAGAAGCTCCTCGCAGCGATTTTTGCAGGATGAATAGACAGGACCGACGGTATGGATCACATATTTTGCTCTCATCTCTCCTGCGGTTGTAGCAACAGCTTCTCCCGTAGGCAACCCGTTTGGATACGAAGAGGCTCTTAAGCTTTTGCATTCGTTAAGTATCTGCTCTCCGCCCGCACGATGAATAGCGCCATCTACACCGCCACCGCCCAGAAGTGAACTGTTTGCCGCATTGACCACTGCACATACATCTTCTTGTGTAATATCTGCTATTTTTATGTTTATGTTTTTCATTTATTTGTTCACAACTTTCCCAATGTATAAGTATACATTTTCAGTCTAAAAGATTGCGAGTACTGATTTATCAGGTTGATTAAGCACCTATGACATGTACTTCTTTGGTTAAAGTGCTATTGGCGTTAGATTCTATGAGTGTATAAAGATATGGAGCGGGTCTGTCATAAAGCACTTACAATTGCTAAAAGGATATTAACCTCTAGTAGCTATACATGTCTTATAAGTGTTGCTTTAAAATCAGTAACACTACACAATTGGGATAATCTGAATAAAAAATTAGAATCATTTATATTAGTGTTAGCAAATTTTTTAATTCTTCTAAAAATTAGTGGAAATATATAATCTTTTGATGAAACATAAATAGTTGAGTTTAATTGATTGTTTATTAGTTTAGAGGATATATCTAATCTATCATTAGAATATGTAACTATGTTTAGAAAAGTTTTAATTTCTTTTTTTAAGTTTTTTATTCTTTTGTTAATTAATATGTTGTCAAGTTCACATAGAAGTTTTGATCCTTTCTTCTTTTGTAGCCTTGCAACATTATACTTTATAGTAGTAAGACCTAATTTATTCTTTTTTTCTATCGCATATTCTAAAAATAGTTTTGATAAAAGCTTGTCTTGTTTTTTAAACCATTTATTATATGAAAAATCTTTTATCATTAAATCTTTATTGTTATAACTTGAGCATTCTTGATATAACAATTCATGTATAGCATTTTCGTCAAGTAAATAATTTTCAATGCAATATTTTTCAAGTGAAACTAAACCCTTCTGAAATGTTGTATTTTCAAAAAGTAAATATAAATCTCCATCTATAATAAAAATTTGTTTTCTTTGATCGTCTCTATTAATATACTTATCTTTAACTTTATCTCTTCCACCTAATGGAAAAAGTTGAGACACTTTAATACTTTTAGATAAACTTCTTTGAATTAGTTCTAAAAGTATTTTTATCGTATTTTTATCTGTGTCCTCAATGAAAAAATCTATATCATTATAGTCATGATATAGATAACTTTTAGCATATTTACTTTTTGGAGTTCTTGCTGGAATACTATCTCTCACAGCTTATATTCCTTTAACCTGAATTACCTTGTTTTCATACCCAGCAAAAATTTCAGGTGAATGGGTGGCTAAAATTAATTGTGTTTTTGGACTTGATTCCAGGGCGTATTGAACAAATTCTTCTTGCCATTTAAGATGCAATGATAATTCAGGTTCATCTATGATAAAAACTCCACTTGGATTACTTTCATTTTTAAAAACTAAGTGAGAAAACATAACTATTAACTGTCGTTCACCAGATGACAATGCGTCTATCGTGGCATATTGTCCATTAGGTTTTTTTATTTTTAAATTCCCAATATTATCAACTTCTATACTTTTTTTTGTATCGCCTAGAAAGTGATTAACAGTATCTATAAATTTATTAATTGTTTCATAACTTTTTTCAACTTTTGCATTACTTTCATCGATTAGTTCAATTAATTTTAAAATTCTATCAATTTGAGATTTATTAATAAGCCATGCAATATTCACGCCTTTGGTATCAGAATTTTTCATTTCGGAAAATAAACCTTCTATTTTGAGAAAAAAATCTTCCATTTCTTTAAGGTTTTTATCTCTATCAAAACCAATATTTTTCAAAGCATTAGCGATGGCTTCTTTTTTTGTTGTAATATTAAACTGTTCATCAATATTCATTGTTTTAAAATCGCCGTTGCTATCAAGTAAGTCACCAAAATTAGCAAAATTGAATGATGTTAATAATATGTCATCTCTTAATTTCTTTCTTTGAAAATCTTCTTTTCTTCTAATTTTTTCATATACATTTTTTACAATTTCTTGTGTTTCTTGTAAGCTTTGTCCTAGTGAACCGTCAATATATCTATTGTGTCTAATAATTCCTTTACCACTATTTCTTAATAAAATTTTTTCGTGAAAAAAATGATCTTCATCTCTATTGTTCTCTCGTCTTTCAAGTCCTAAAAATAATGGAACTTCAATTTCATGTATAAATTTGAAAATATGGTTTGTTTTTTGTTCAAATAGTTTTTTATTAAAAAAATCAATAGATTTTTCTTCTCTAGATAAAATATATGCTAATTCATCTTGATCATGGATATTATCAAGTGTCAGCTTTTCTTCATGGTTCCCATCTAAAAAAATTGAAATTTTGATTTTAGTTTTTTCTATGAAAATTGTATATTTCTTATTATCTTTTTCAAATTCAAGTGCCATTTTTTCATATGGTATTAAATAAATATCTTTTAAATTTGGTGTCAAAATAGCTTGAATTAACTTTAGAACTGTTGTTTTTCCGCTTCCGTTCCCACCAACTAAAAAAGATAAATCATTATTAAAAGTAATATCAAATTTTAGATAACCATATACATTTTCTGCACTGAATTTTATTAGTTTCATTTTTTTTCCTTAAGTTTTATAATTGTATTATATCTGTCATTCTACAATTCCACAACCAACTCAAACATCTCCTTAATCTCCATCTTGTGGCTTATCAAAATATCTGTCTATACTGCTCTTTGATGGTGTGAAAAGCTTCAAGTATCTCCATGCGGCGGCTCTCGTCTTGACTTCCGAAAACTTCATTAACTATAAAGTACATCACCCATCCAACCTCTGCAAAATCTCAAAACTATCCATCTCCATTTTTGAAAATGCAAACCATTTTTTGCCGAGGTCTTTTAGGCTCGCACCTATGTGGTAAATCTTTTTGCCATCAAGTATGAGAAATCTGTCATGAGCGGCATCAAATTTTTTGAGCGTGATATTTGGGTATTGGGCATTGTACTTTTTCACATCAAGCTCTAGCTGTTTGGAGATGGTTTTTGTGTAGATGATGGCGCTTACTTTTGGGTCTCTTTTTGAGAGCATGGTTAAAACACTCTCATCGAGATAGTTGTCCACAAGCACTATGCTTTCTTTGGCACTTTTTATAAGGTCTGAGACAAAGAGATAGGCGTCGTACACTTCGCCATCAAAAAATATACCCTGTTTTGGTTTTATAGAATTTTCTTCTAGTGCATCAAAGAGCTTTTCAAATTTCCCATCTGTTTTTATCTCATATGAAATTTGTCTTTTTTCGACAAGCTCAAGTCGTTTAAAAATATCGGCATTTTGTGAAAGAAAGCTTCTCATTTTGACAAAACTATTGATAATTAGTATGCTTGTTTTGACAGCAGTTTCACTTCTAAGAACTGCTGAAAGCATTGAAACACCTTGTTCTGTAAAAGCAAAAGGGAGAGATGAAGAGTGTTTTAGTAACTCCAACCGGTCGCAATTTGCGACCAGTTCATTTTTTTCTTTTTCGGTAAGTTGATATCTGAACTCTTTGGGGAATCTTTCAATGTTTCTTTTGACTTGTTCACCAAGTCTTTTAGGCTCTACCCCATATAACTCCGCCAAATCTCTATCTATCATCACTTGCAGACCTCGAATAGTAAAGATTTTGTTATTTATATCTTCATCTGCGAGTTGGATTTTATGAGGGGTTGTATCCAAAACATTTCCTGCTATTTAGTTGAAATTATTTTATCGAAATAAATCTAAAAATAACAATTTTTATCTAGGAGCTTCGAGATGATTATGCCTACCATTTTACTCAAAGCAAAAGAAAAAAACTTTAGACTCAAATGATAGGTTAAGCTAGAAAAGAGTTATCACAACTCCACAACCCGCTCAAACATCTCCTTAATCTCCATCTCGTGAGATATCAAAAATATCTGTCTATACTGCTCTTTTATGGTATGAAAAGCTTCTAGTATCTCCATGCGGCGGCTTTCGTCCTGACTTCCGAACACTTCATCAAATGCCAAGAAACCAATGCTACTCGCACCGCTAAGTTCGGTTAGGGTTTTTGAGATAGCGATGCGTAAAACGAGGTTGGCAAGGTCAACTTCTCCGCCTGAATATCGCTCTATGGGGTACTTTTTGCCCTCGTCGTAGATGAAAAAGTCAAAGTCGTTGCTTACTTCTATGTGCTGGTATTTGCCTTTGGTTATTTGAGCGTACATGTCAGAGGCTAGACTAGAGATGCGTGGAGCTACTTTTGCGTTGAGACGGGTCTTGAACTCGGCTAGAGAGACTTTTATTTTCTCGTAGTCAACCAAATCATCTTTTTTTGTTTGCACTTTTTTTAGCTGTATTTCGTTGTTCTCAAGTGAGTTTTGGACGCTCTTTATCTCGCCCTCACATGTAGCTATTTTGATTTTTACTTCGTTTAAAAGCGTTGTTTTTTCATCACTGTTTTTTTGGGCTTCGTCATGCTCTTTTTGCTTTTCTTTATGCTTCGCTTCATCATAGACTACAAGGTTAAACTCCGCTTCTTTTGCCTTTCTTGCACTGCTTAACTCTTCTATCTTTTTGTTTACTTTTAGCAAGTCAGACTTTACTAGAGCGACTCTTTTTAGCTCCGTTTCAAGGCTTAGAACGAGTTTATATTTTGGTTCTATGAGCGCAAAACTTTTTCTTATCTCCTCATGCAGTTTGTCGTTGTAGCTGAACTTTTCAAGCTCTTCTAGTTCATTCTTGTTTTGAATACCTTTTTGTTCTACATGTAAGAAATACTCTTTAGCTTTTTTGAGGTCTTTTAACTTACTTTCCATAATGTTTATGTTTTTAGTAAGCTCCAAAAACTCTTTCTCTTTAGCTTTTCTGTCGGCTTCAAAAGCATTTTTTTGTTCTGTTACGTTTTGAAGCTGTTTTTTATACTCGTCTATCTTTTTTTGATGAGTCTCATTTACGACTAGCGCAAGTGAGTTTACGACATTGTCATACTCTTCTAAAAGCGGTCTTGTACATGTAGGACACGTTCCTTCATTTCCTAGTTCTTGCAGTTTTTCTATTTTTTCGTTTGTCGTAGCTATCTGTTTTTGTTCACCCGCTATCTCTACTAAGAGTTCGTTTTCTATGGTATGTTTTGTTGTTACGCTCTCTTGAAGCATTGCTATATTTATCTCCAGATTTTTTGCATTCAGTACAAATTCATCATAATTTTCGGTCTCTTTTTCAAGCGTATGAATATCTGCTTTGCTCTTAATGTACTGCTCTCTGAGCTGGATTTGCTCTTTTTTAACACCCTCTTTTTTTAGATATATCTCTTTTAGTTTCTCTTTGTCTTTAAGAGATTCTTGCAGTGACATGTACTCTGTTTTTACCTCTTTTAGAGCGTCTAGTTTCTCTTGTTTGTCCTCTAGTTCATGAAGCTCTGCGGTAAGTTTTACCTGATTTAGTATCTCAAGGCTTTTGGAGTTTTTTATTAGCTCAAGCTCTGAGAGGAGCTTTTGCTTTTGCTCTTTTGTTTTGGCAAAGAGTTCAAGCTCTTTTTTTACATGTTGTACTTTTGTTTTTATCTCTTCAAGCTCTTTGCTTTTTTGCTCTGCATCTTTTGCAAGAGCCTCTTTTGCGGCAAGGCTCTCTTTTATGAGCTGTTCTTTTTGTTTTATCTCATCTTCGCCGAGCAAAATCTCTTTAAACGCTTCTATCTCCCGTTTTAACTCTCTGCTTCTCTCAACGAGAGAGTTCTCTATAAAGTCTATCTTTTCAAGTCCAAGAAGCTTTCTTATCATCTTCTTGCGGTCTTCGTTTTTAAGAGTACTTAGGCTTGTGAGTTCTTTTTGAGAAGCAAAGAGTGTGTGCATAAAAGCATCTTTGCTCATCTTTGTAAGTTTGACTATGGCAGATGTTACCTCTTTTGCTCCGCTTGTTGTAAGTTCTTCGTTTTTGTAAAGCTTTGCATTTGCAGTGAGTGCTTTTCCTCTAAATTCACGCACGACTCTAAACTGCACACCGTCAAATTCAAAGATGAGTTCCACGACAACAGAATCCTTGTCGCTTGCGTTTGCATTTCGCACAATATCTTTGTAGCCTTTGTTTTTAAGCTCACCGTAAAGTGCGAAAAGTATCGCTTCAAATATGGTGCTTTTTCCGCTTCCGTTTTTGCCGATGATGCCGATAAGACCTTCGCCAAACTCGATGTCGTAGGAGGTGTATTTTTTGAAATTTTCAAGGTGGAGTTTAGAGAGTATCATTGTTAGCCTCCTCGTACTGTGCAAACAGCTCTTGTATTTTTGGCATAAGGCGTTCAAACTCTTTGTCATCGCTGTCTTCTTTTACATGTTGTAAAAAATACTCTTCTAAAGAGAGTGCTTCTACATCAACTGCGATACCTTCATTCAAACCTTTTTTAAACTCTCTTTTTACGCTTACATGTAAGGCATTTGGAAATATATTTTTAATATCCGCATTTTGGATGTCAATTGATTGCAAAGACGTAAGGTTTGAGAGTTTTACTTCAACTATGGCATCTTTAGTGTCGCTTGCATCTATCTTTAAAATAGAGTTTTCAAAATCTTCGCAGTCTATCTCTTTTTGCACAAAAGGGCGGATATTTATCTCTTTGTACTCTACATGTAAATCATCGCCAAGAGTAACAACTGCAAACCCCTTTGAGTTTCGCTTATCACTCATGCTTGTTCTCTCGGTTGAGCCGCTGTAATAAACATTTTCATGTTTGCCGACTTGAGAAAAACTGTGCCAATGACCGAGTGCCACGTAGTCCATCATCTTAAAAATATACTCTTTATCACTCGGATAGACCCATTCGCCAAACTCTTGCATGAGGTAAAACGCACCGACCGAACAGTGCATCATCATGATATTTTTTTTGTTTTTATGGATGTTTTGTTCGCAAAGTTCTATTTGAGAGAGTGCTTTTGTTTCGTCGTTCATGTGTGGCAGGGTGTGAAAGATAATATGCTCAAATTCTACTTTTTTATACTCTTGATTGAAAGATACATGTATGTTTTTTAAACTCTCAAATATCTTTAAAATAGGCGAAGAGAGATTTGTTCTGGGAGTAGAGTGGTTTCCGGCGATGAGAATAAAAGGGATATTTAACTCATCTATGATTTTAAACTGTTCAAGGGCAAAAGTAATAGCACGGTTTGAAGGACTGGCTCGGTGGAATAGGTCGCCAGTATGAATGATGTAATCGGGCTTGATTATCTTTATCTGCTCTACTACCTGAGAAAAAGCGTCGTAAAAGTCGGCTTCTCTTTGGTTGATATTTTCGTTATTTAAGATATCAAGGTCGTTAAATCCTAAATGAGTATCGCTAAAATGGATGATTTTCAAATTGCACCTCCCAACGGTTTTAAATATTTTACCCAAAAAATAAATCTTTTAATAAAAGTTCAATGATATCTATTATCAAAATCAGAATTGTTTAAGCAGTAAAGTTATATGATTTTGATTGCGATTATCAATAAAGGCAAAAAGTATGGAATATTTAAAAGAGTTTGTAGATTATGTGATACTTGGAACGCTTCTTTTGATGAGCTTTGTATCAATTGCATTGTCATTTGAGAGATATTTTTTTTATAAAAGTATAAATTTAACGGATTATAAAACAAAAAATGAGATAGAAGTTATTTTGACAAACAATCTCTCTACAATCTCTAGTATAGCTTCAAACGCTCCATATGTAGGACTGCTTGGAACCGTTGTAGGGATTATGGTCGTTTTTTACGATATGGGGCAAAATGCTTCGCTTGAGACTTCGGTTGTAGTTATCGGGCTTTCTCTTGCTCTAAAAGCAACGGCACTCGGGCTTTTAGTGGCGATTCCGTCTATGATGCTCTATAGTGCATTTTTACGAAAGAGTGATATTTTATTTGCAAAGTGGGAAGATGAAATCGATAAAGAGATATGAGGGAATAAACGTTGTTCCTTTTATAGATGTACTCCTTGTTTTACTCGCAATAGTATTTGTTATATCAAACTTTATTGCACTCGGTAAGATAGATGTAAATCTTCCGACTTCATCTACAAAAGAGGCAATAAAACAAGTAAAACATAATATAGTCATAACGGAGATGGGAGAGTTTTTTATCAAAGATACTCTTTATACAAAAGATGAGTTTATGTTAAAAATAGCAACATTTTCTAAAGAGGATATTATCACGATAGTCTCGGATAAGAGAGCTGTTTATGAAGATTTTATCTTTGTAGTGGATACATTAAAAGAGAGGGGTCTTGAAAAAATTTCTATGGCGGTAAAGAGATGAAAGATATTATTTTGATAGATTCTTCAGAGATTTTTGCAGATGCAAAAGTTGTTCAGATAATCCACAACTCTCAAGTTTACACGCTTAGAATTACTCGTGATAACAAGCTTATACTTACAAAATAGGAGTTTACATGTTAGTAGCAGACAAAAACAGTATAAACGGTTTTTCTATATCATTTATACTTCATATTTTAGTTGCTTATGTTCTGTTTTATGTTCTAAATAACAAGATGGATTTTCCAAAAGAGAGTAGTGTTAAAGAGATGATAACAATCTCTTTGGGCAGTTTTGAAGAACTAAAAGAGGTTGTTCAAAAGATAGAGATGCCAAAACCTATAGTCCAGAGCATAGTAAAAAATGATAAACCAACGATAGTAAAACCTATAGAGAAAAAAACAGAACAAAAAATAGAGCAAAAAGTACAAGAGATTATCCAAACAAAAGTCGTGGAAGCAGAAAAAAAAGTCGAAGTTACGCAAGAAACTGTAGGTACAAAAGTTGAGCCAAAAGAGGAAGTAGCGAATCAGGTACAACAACATGTAGAACCGACTCCGCAAGTTTTGGAAGCTGAGTTCGTAAAAACAAACTTTCAAAGTATTAGAGATATGGTTTTGGCAAATCTAAAATACCCAAATATTGCCAGAAGAATGGGACAAGCCGGAATAGTTGAGCTTTTATTGGTCATAGATACAAAAGGAAAGCTGGTAGATATCTCGGTGTATAAGTCCTCAGGTCATAAACTTTTAGATAATAGTGCAATAAGTGCGGCAGGTAAGCTGTGCGCTGAGGCACTGCCGATTCCGCAAACGATTTCAAAAGTCACTTTGCCGATTTATTTCGCATTAAACTAAGATAACAATAGCCAGCAAATACGGGATTTTCTCTCCTGTTTTTTTCGTTAGTAGCCAGCCAACATGTTAAAAAATCAGGAAATAAAATTATGAATAAAATAAAAATCAGTGTACTATCAGCGTTAATGCTTAGCGCACAAGTAGCAACGGCGCAGACGGTTGAGCTAGAGAATATTACTATTACTACCGCTACTAAAACCCAAAAAAATATAGACGGGGTATCGGCATCGGTTGAAGTAATAACCAAAGAGGATATAGAAAAGATGGGAGCGCAGTCTTTAAAGGACATTATAGAGTACTCTCCCTCTTTTGTTATGCAGTACGGCAGATTTCCGCATCCGAGTTCAAAATCTAAAAGTTCTGTCTCTATCCGCGGAGTGGGGGCTAACGGGACACTTTTTTTGATTGACGGCAAGCGAATATCGGGTGAGACCGAGAGTCCCTACGAGATGGACAGGATACCTGCTTCAATGATAGAGAGAATTGAGGTGGTAAAGGGTTCTATGTCCACGCTTTACGGCTCAGATGCCACGGGCGGAGTTATAAATATCATCACAAAAAAGCCAAAAGATTCTCAGTTCATATCACTTGATATAAGAGGCGGCATGAACGATAAAGGCGATAATGAAACTAGCTCCGCTAATCTAAGCTATTTCGGCAAGAAAGATAAACTCGGATACGGTTTTTACGCAAGCATGCAAAGCAGCAGACCGTATGAAGAGAGAGAAAGTTATACTCAGTCGGTACTTAACCCATCAAATAACAATCCCATCCCTACCGATGCAGAGTTTGGCAAGAGCGGCGATGCGGATGTGGCATACCGTGATGATGCCAAAGTATATAGCGTTGGAGCGAAGCTCTCTTATGAGCTTACCCAAAAGTTAAAAGCAGGGCTGGATTTGAACTTTTTTAAAGAAGACAGAGAAGGAGCGTATCTAGGGTCTGCAAAAGCGCCCAGACCGCTTGGCACTCCGTCCGCAGTTCTTGTTACAAATACGCCCGTAAAATCCGTTGACGATAATCAAAGAATAGACGGGTCTGTTGATGTTGAGTATTTGGCAAGCGATGATTTAACGACAAAGTTTAGAGTCTATAACTCATACTATGAAAAAAGAAATGAAACAACGCCTATAAATTTTGCAGGTCCGGTAAATAAAAAATTTAGTGCAAATGTTGATATAGCAGGATATGAGGCTGTAGCAAACTATGCCGGTATAGAGGACCATCTCATAACATTCGGTGCAGACTACAGAAACGAAAAGAGAGAGAGTGCGGCTATAAATCCTAATCCTGCAAGTGAAGAGTTTATAACAAAAAAAGTGGATTACATATCCGCATATATTCAAGATGAGTGGCAAATTACCGACACGCTCTCTACGATATTGGGTGCAAGATATGACGATATAAGCAATGCCGATTCTAAAGTCACTCTAAAGGCAGGCATGGTTAAAAATATATCAAAAATGCTAAACCTAAGAGCTAACTATGCGGAAGGTTATCGTGCTCCCGATATAGCAGAACTTTATGTAGTTAGCCCTCAACCGGGAAAACAGCCGAGATACGGTGCGGAGGTGGTTATAGCAGGCGTAAAAGATGCCAATACCCTAAATCCGGAGTTTGTGCGCAGCTATGAAATCGGAGCAAACGGAAGAAGCGGTAAGTTTAGTTATGATATAGCGTTATTTTTTAATGATATAAAAGATAAAATAGAACTCGAGCTTGTCGATAACAAATACTACACGTCTTTAAACAAAACCAGCGTCGAGACAAAGGGAGCCGAACTCTCTTTGGGGTATAGACTAAGCCCAGAGATTGATACAAAGCTAAACTGGCTTGAGCTGAGAACAGAAGATAAAAACACGGGTGGAGACTTGTTGTTTAATCCCGATAGAAATATAGCGGTTTCAATTAACTATATGCCTATTGAGAGTTTCTCGGTTATGTTTACGTTAAGACATGTGGCACAACAGTATATCAGCACGAGCGAGAAGGCGGATGAGTATATGCTGGCAAATCTAAGTGTTTCAAAGGAGTTAAGCAAAGATATAGAGCTATACGGAGGAGTAAACAATCTTTTTGACAAAGAGGTAGCCAAAGAGCTAGGCTCAAATGCAGGTGTTTACTATTTTGCAGGTGTGAGAGCACACTTTTAATATTTAAAGGATATTTATGTTGACACAAAAAATGATTCAAAGACTTAACGAGCAGGTAAATCTGGAGATGTACTCCTCAAATATATATCTTGCTATGAGCGCTTGGTGCGCAAACAAAGGGCTGCACGGAAGTGCAAAATTTTTAAAGGATCACTCTCAAGAAGAGTTAAGCCATGCTTATAAGCTTTTTGATTATATCAATGAAACAGGTGCTGTAAGGGGGTAGATGAAATGATAGTGCCAAATATTTTGCGCTTACCTTTTTGAAGCCCCATTTTTAGGGCGTTTGTTTGAAGTTGTAGTTTATTTTATCTGCAAATTTTAGGACGCTTTTTTTCCTACCACTCCCAAAAGCCGTTTGTTTCTCCCAAAAGCTCACTCAAAAGCGATACTTTTTCCAATGTATAAAGAGCCTTTAAACGCCGTATAAAGCGATTTTAAACGGTATTTTATAGCTCATCCCGCCGTGATGGAAAATAGGCGGAATTTTAGAGCGTATGATGAGGTGATGTGAAATTGCAAAGAATAGAGAAAGACACATCATTTTTTAGAGAAAGACACATTTTATAAAAAGAAAGACACATCAAGAAAGACACATTTTGCCGTTTAAAATTTTTATCGACAAAGCGACTCGCACGGAGTACCGTCTTTGTCTTTGTCAAGAGCAGACACGCCACACTCCTCAAGATAAAATCTCGCCTCGGCACATGTTGTCATTTGCTTACATGTACGCTTTGAGCCACACTCTTTTTTTGATGAGGTCTTTTGAGCTGTTGGCTTTGAGTCTTGTTTGGCTGATTTTTTGCCTTTGCGGTACTCCCACGGAGGTGTCGGCTCCGAGATACTCCATAAACCCTCTTTTGACGCTTTTGCCTCTGCCTCTGCTTTGAAGTATCGCTGGTCTGATGCGTACTGACGATAAACCCATGCTAAGCCCTCTTTGACTTGCTGAAGATTTGCCTCGGTTCCCTCACAATATACAATCGCAACGCTTCTTTGGTATCTGTCTGTCGTTTCGACTTTGGCTTTGGCTTCTTTGCCGTAGCACATTCGGGAGAGGCTTTGTTTTGATGCACTGCCAAAGTCTTGAGTGCTTTCGGGTGCGTCTATCTGAGCGAGACGGATTTTGTGTTGTGTCTTTGAGCTGTCGAGAATGGTGAGCGTGTCGCCGTCGTGAACTCCGACAACCTTGCCGGTGATGTCTGCTCCATATAAAGATGAAAGAAGAGCTACGAAAAGCAGTGTTTTAGAAAGGACGGAATTTTGCACGGACGACTCCTATTATATTAATGTATTGAAGCTCATCATCTTTGAGCATGATGTCTTCGTAGCTTTTGTTTGTTGAGATGAGCTTGACCCATTTTTGGAACGGGTCACGGAGGAGTCTCTTGACATAGACTTCGCCGTTGACATTTGCGATCACTATCTCATTGTTTCTCGCTTCATCGGTACGCTCGACGATGACATACTCTCCGTTTGATATGAACGGCTCCATGCTGTCGCCTTGGACTCCTATGATGTCAAGATTTTTAAAGACTTTGAGTCCGAGGATGTTTGAGAGGAATGAGCGGCTTATCTCAAGCGGCTCGGGAAGCTCATCGCCATTGATGCAACCATAGCCAGCGGCAGCAGTAGTGTCGTGGTAAAAGTTTATTGTAACGATGTCGTCACTGTAGGTTTTAATCATATTTTTATGCTCATTTACATCAGGCTCTTTCCCTGTCAATAAATATTCAAGAGAGATACCTTCATTTTTTGAAAGTAAGTCAAGTCTCTTTGTTGGTATGTTGTCTCTATTCTTCCAAGTGTCGAGCGTGCCGTATGGTATGCCCCACTTTTCGCATAGTTCTTTATCCGTAAAAACGCCAAAATGCTTTCTTATCCTCTCAAGGATACTTTCAATTCTTTTCATTTTTCCCTCCAAACTACTTGACAATACTTTCAAAACACATTATAATTACTGCAATATATGAGGCAATTATATCAGAAATGACAGTAATTTACTCTAAATATTGTGTTTTTTTACAATCTGCGGTGTGCTTATGCTTAAAACTACGACCAGCACCGCCATTTTTGAATGTAAATACTTTCAAAAATGATGTCAAAAGATTAGGACTGGGGATAGAGTGCCTAATTGCCGATGCCCACACTAAAGCCGCTCCTTTGAGAGCAGCTTCACTGTGGACATCTGTTTGCTCCAAAACCTCCATTTGTGGGCGGTTTTGGTGTGAATAAAACACACGAAAGGATAAGAGAGATGAAAGAAATGCCGGACATGAGACAGTATTTTATTGATAACTGCATCAATTTTGCGGCTTTTGCACGAAAACACGAACTCGACGAAACGATACTCTCAAAAGTGCTCAGCGGAAAGCTGAAAGGTGAGAGAGACCGTGGAGGCGAAGACGGACGAACTGCAAAAGTAGTCAAGGTTCTTTGGGAACTTGGGATTTGGAAAGGCGAGAAGCCGAAAATATTACAAAAAATCGAAAATGACGAGCGGGGGGGTAACACCTCTAACGCACTCTAACTAAAGGAGCGTTGCCCGTGTATGTAGAAACGAAAATCGCATCGGTAGTGTATGGAGTAACATTGTCGGCTATTAAAAATGCCGTTCAACGCAACTCTGACAAATACAACTATCGCTACATCGACGGTGTGGGCAGAGGCGGCAAAAAATTACTTATCAAAGTTGACGAGGTCGAGCTTGCAGTCGCAATCGACAAAGGCGAACTTGAGGAGTCAATCACTATTTATGAAGAGCTGCCCGAGGGCGGTCTTGGAGAGGTAGCTTGGAATGACTTTAACGGCGAACAGGAAGAGCCTGAGATAAAAACGGCAAAACCTAAAGCAGACAAAGAGGTCAAATACTTTGAGCTTGACGAAGAGCAAAAGCGAGAGGCTACTGAGCGTCTGCGAATACTCAAAGACTGGGATGAGTACAGAAAAGAGGGAGTAGCGACCTCGAAATTTTGCGATAACAAAAACCGCTTCGATCCTACACTAAAGCTCAGCGAGCAAAAGTTGTATCGCTGGCAGAGAGACTATAAAGAAAAAGGGATTGTCGGCTTGGCTGATATGAGAGGCAAGGCAAGAGCGGGTAAGACAACGCTCAAGCCTTGGATGCAAGACTTTGTGTTAGCACAATTCAGAGCCTTTGGAGCTGGAGGTATCAACTATCTCCAGTTATGGGATGCGTTGCATGAGGAGGCAGCTCGCAAAGGCGAGTGCGATTATATCAAGTTCATCAAAAAAGAGCAAAAGCCTCTTTGCGACTACGGCACCATCAAACGCTTTATCGACAACTACTATAAAAACAATCGGCTTGAGTATGTGATGGTCACGCTGGGCGAAGATAAAGCAAAAAGCTACTTGCAACCTGCAATGGGCAATCAAAAAGAGCTCATCATCAGACGCAATCAGTGCTGGCAAGTTGACTCATCGCCTCTTGACGCAATGGTACGAGATGGAGATAACGGGACTGCCTTTAGACCAAACATCCTCTCAATCGTGGATGTGTTCAGCGGTCGAAGCGTGATGAGCTTGGAGCGAACATCAAACGCTCTCTCACTTGTCCGCTTGCTATGGAAAGCGTTGGAGAAATTTGGAAAGCCTGAGTACATCAAAGGTGACAACGGAAAAGACTATCTATCCAAACAGTTTCAAGAGCTGCTGAGCGGTCTTGGTATCGACTACGACAGAGCGATTGCTTATGCCGGTGATGAGAAAGGATTTGTTGAGAGACACTTCCGAACGGTTCAGCATAGCGGTATCAGCTTTACACCAGGATACATCGGAAACAGCTTGGCAAAGCGTGAGATGATAGAGCAGAGAACGCCAAAGCGAGACCGAAAAGCAAAAGACCAGTTCGGGAATGTGAAAAAGACAAACCAGCTGCACCTTTTGACATTTGAGCAAATGAAGATGAGGCTTGACACTGAGGTTGCCAAATGGGACATCATGCGTATCAGACGCAAAAATGAGTCTCCGATGGATAGATGGAACTCGGACGATACGGCAATCAGAAAAGTCGCTTACGAAGAGTTCATCTTGTATGCGGGTGGAGCCGACATCAGAACGGTCGCTAAAAAAGGTATCGAATACGAAGCGTTGCGCTTTGTTGGAGACTCACTGCCTCCGGTCGGTACCAAAGTGGTATGCAGAGCAAACATCGACAACGCTCAAGAGATATTTGTTTTCTCGCTCACTGGAGATTTTATCTGCCGAGCCTACGACAAAGAGATTGCTCTTATGTCAGCAGAGCAGTACAAGGCGGTCAAAAAGGTTTTCAAAGAGGAGATGCGTCAAGTCAGAGGCGTTATCAAATCAGCGGAGTTCAGTGCATTTACACGGCTTGCAATCGAGGAGGACTTCGAGCGTATGCTGGAGGAGCACAAAGAGTCGCTTAAACCTCAGAAAATCGAAGCGGTCAATAGTGATGTCGTCGCAGATGTCAGAGAGAAGCTTCGAGAGCAAAGAGAGGTTGACAGCATAAAAGAGCGTGTCTTTGACATAGACGGGGTGATGATGCCAAACAGCGAAAAGCGAAACAAGCTGAGCTGGGACAGCGTCATCGAGCGAGCGGTCAATTGGAGTTGAATTAACAGACTCTCCCACGGGAGGGTCGCTTAATCCAACAATAAAAAGGAGAAAGATTATGGATTTACAAAGTCAGATTTTGGAGTTTTTAGAAGCTCAGGGGATTAGTCAAAATAGGTTCGCAAAGACAATCGGAGTTAATCCGGCTTATTTGAGTGGGTATATGCAGCAAGGAGATGATTACCAGTACAAAGATAAAGTCATCGCCCCTGCTAAAACATACATCGCAAATTATATCGAAAAGACAAGTAAAAGAAAAGAGGCAGAGCTTGAATTTGTGATGACAAGAGACGCAAAAAGCGTCTTTGCGGTTATCGAATGGGCGGTGATGGATGAGGATATGGCGGTCATCGTAGGTAAAGCCGGAACTGGCAAGAGTCGAACGCTCAGGGAGTTTGCAAAAAATCATCCTGAGTCCATCTTGATTGAAGCAACCATCAGCACCACGGCAAGAGACCTTTTCAAAAAGATTGCTGAGCTGCTTGGCTCTCAATACAAAGGAAGCCTCGACCTCACGGTGCGAGAGTGCGCTTCGATACTTCAAAAAAGCGAGAAGTTTATCATCATCGATGAGGCAGAGCACTTGCCTTATCGGGCTTTGGAGCTGCTTCGACGGATGTATGACTTCTCAAAAAGTCCTTTGATACTTGCCGGAACCAAAAAGCTCATCAAAAACCTCACCGGTGGCGAGAGTGATTATGACGAATATGAGCAGCTCAGCTCAAGAGTCGGCGGCAAGTGGATACTTCAAGGACTCACTTATGCAAAAGAGAGCGAGGGCAAAGTCGTTGAGATAGACGATGACCTCAAGGCGGTCTGCAAGCTCTTTGGAATAAACGACATTGCGACAGCGAAAACAATCAAACAGTTCACAAAAGGGAACTTCAGAAAAACAGAAAAGCTGCTCAAGCGTTCTGAGAGACTGGCAAAAAGCTACGGCACGGAGATCACAAAAGATGTTATCGAGACTGCGGTCGAGATGTTACTGCTGAGATAGGAGGCGAATATGTTGTTTGAATTTGGTTTGGTTGTTGCGGGATTTGTCGTTGGGTGGGTCTCCTGTGAAATTTACATCGTTTTTAAAAAGGATAGAAGATGGTAAAAAATCAAGCATACGGTCTTTTGAGACTTGTTGAAGAGAGTGATAGTTTTGAGTGTAGTTTCATAGGAAATTTAAACGACAAACTAAAGACGGCTTTGGTACTACTTGAAGAGATTAACGAAGAGGAAGAGATATCGACGGCTTCAATCCTAACTAGTGTCAGAACCGCAAAAAGAGCTTTGTCTCAAGCTGTAAAAAGAGCCCAATAAACATTGTTAAAGCCCATTTACGGTGGGCTTTATGGAGTGTTTACACCCAAAGTATATAGAAAAAGGAGAAAAATGGGATTAAAAATTGTCAAAAAAAACAAAAGCAACCTTACAGTGCAACTTCGATACGGCTTCGTATGCGCAGACAGCATGGCAATCAAATACAACCTAAAGGAGAAACAAAATGGCAAGTATAGATAAAAAGTTGGCACAACCGCCAAAGCCTAAGAAAAAAAACAAAAAGGAGAAAAAGTGATAATAAAAATAGGGAAAAAGAGTTTTGGAAGCGATAAAAAAGAGGCTATCAGGGCAGTTGAGGACTTTTATGACATCAAAAAAGAGATGGATATCCTCTATGAAAAACTCAAAGAGCATAAAGAGGTGATTATCACTTATGCCAAAGAGGCTCTTGATGGAAGCGACAATGCGACGGTGACTTTTGAGGAGGGCTCAAAATCTATAAAAGTTTCTTTCGGATGGGACATCAAGATAGAAGATGAGGCAAAGCTTAAAGAGATTTTAGGTGAAAGGTTTGATGTTCTCGTTAAGACTGAGACGGTTTTAAAACCAGAAAGAAGACTTAAAGAGATGGCAGTAGAAGATGACGGTTTAAAACTTTGTCTTAGCGTGAAAGAGAAAACACCTACGCTAACGGTGATTTAACATGCCAAAGTTTGGAGAAACATCAAGGAGTCGTCTTGACACATGTCACCCCGATTTGCAAAGAATTTGCGAGAGAGTTATTACGGTGTTTGATTTCAGCGTCCTTGAGGGCGAAAGAACATTAGAGCTACAACAAAAGTATTTCAAAGAGGGTAAGAGCAAGCTTGACGGTGTAAGCCAAAAGAGTAAGCATCAAAGCAAGCCGAGCAACGCCGTTGACATTGCGCCTTATCCGATTGATTTCAACGAAAAAGAGAAAGCCCGAGCACGGTTCTATCATCTTGCCGGTTATATGTTTATGGCGGCAGCTCAGCTCAAAGCCGATGGTGTTATCACCCATGAGCTCAGATGGGGCGGTGACTGGGATAGCGACAAAGATTTTGCAGACCAAAACTTTGACGACTTACCACACTTCGAGCTTGCATAAGTTTAAAAGCCCGTTTAACACTGTTTAAACGGGCATTAAAACGCTTTTTAAAGTCTCCAAATTGCTTGGCGACTTTCAAGATCGTTTATAGGAGAGAGAATGGATTTAGGAAAATTAACTGATGAACAAAAAAAAGGTCTCGGAGAGCCGAACGCAAGATTTTTAACCGCAAAAGAAAAAATAGGTCTTTTTAGGCTCATGTCAAAAGTGATTTTAAGCTCGGGAGGACAAAGTGCTACATCCGCAAACACAAGATGCGACAATGAACGAAGCATACAAAAATCTAAGTGAACATATTGGGAAGTTTGCGGACTTTGATGCTTTTTATAGATATTTTTTAACAGTAGTCAAAACAGACGACCAATCTAAAATAAACAAATGGCTTTTAAAAGTTCTTTTTGTGCTTTTGAAACAAAATCAAAATCACAAACACGACTTTGACAAGCTGTGTGAGATCGTTGATATGCAAAAGAGAGAAGATCTTATGAGTTGGCTCAAAGAGAGTCTAAAAAAAGCTATGGAGGCTAAAAAGTGAATAATGTTTTTGAATATCTGCAAACGCTCAAGCTGCAAGACACTCATTTTAATGCAGAGGTTGAGTTTTTAATCCCCGACTTTTTGCCAAAAAAGCTCATAACAATGTATTACGCAGACGGAGGCAACGGCAAGAGCTGGCTTGCTCAAGCGATTACAAATCATTTGCTTGATGAAAAAAAGGTCGCAATGTTGACTTATATCGACTTCGACAATCCGGTGAGCATCTTGAAAGACCGGAATATTTATGATCTACTCATCAAGAAGCATAAAAATCTAAATTATATCCAACGCTCAACACTCAACATGCCGCCGTTTGACTTGCTCTTAAAGCTTGAAGAGCATGCCTATAATGGAGCTTATGAAGATTGTGTTTTTATGATTGACAGTTTGCGAAATGTGGTTGACATCATGCACGACGGCAAGGTGATGAGAGTGATGGATGCCCTGATGAATATCAGGGAAGCCGGAGCAACAATCGTACTTTTGCATCACAGTAACAAAGACGGTCGAAACTATCAAGGCTCAAACAACATCAGAAACTCTATCGACTGTATGTATAGACTCGATAAGAGACCGAGTCAAGAGAATGAGATTAATTTTTTGCTTGAAGTGCAAAAAGAGCGTGCCGGTATCAAAGACCGTGCGTTTTGTGTCAAGACGAAAGAGCTGAGCCTGCAAGAGATGGATTTTGATATTGCTTGCATGAACGAGTATGAGCTTGAGTTTGTCGAGAAAGTTAAAAAGGCTTTGATGCTTTACAAAGAGGGCTTGAATAAAACCGAGCTGCTTGAGAATACTGGTCACAAAAAAGATGATAAGACGGCGAGAGACACGCTAGATAAGTTCACCGACAAGTTTTGGAAGTCCAAAAAAGCGGGTAACAAATATGTTTATAGTTTGGGTTGATACAACCTTTACAACTTCTACAACTTGCAAGTTGTAAAGGTTGTAGATGTTGTATGCCCCTCAGCTACAACTTGGAAGGATAAGAGATGACAGCAAAACAAAAAGAGCTTAAAAAGCACCTTATCAAGGTGTGTCATACGCTCAAAAGAGACAAGTTCCCCGATGATGATATACGCAAAGATTATCTCTTCGTGACCTACGGCAAAACATCAACGAGTGAGCTGAGTATTGACCAGCTCAAAGAGTTTGCAATTTTCCTCGGTTATGGAAGAGCAGCTTATGAGAAAAAGCCTTTTATCAAAGATAAGAGCCAGATGTCAGTGCAAAACGCAACCCAAAGTCAGATTGATACTATCGAGGGCGTTTGGTTTAGGATTGCTAGAGAGCCGAGCGATTTTGCGCTAAGAAACTACATTCACAGAATAACTGGCATGAGACCGCTTTATTTGCGCTTTTTAAGTCGCACGGATGCGGGGAAAGTCATAACTGGTCTTTTGAAAATGCAAGAGGATTGGAATAAGAAAAGAGAAGAAAAGAACGAGCAGAGTTGAGCCTACTCGTTCATGTTCGCTTATGGAGTTGAGGGTCGAACTCGAACAACCCAAAAATTATAGCACAAAAAGGGGTTAATCGTGGTTACAACCGTGGAGCTATTTGAACAGTTTTTCCAAAAAATCAAAGAGTGCGACTCTATAACCGACATTTACAAAGAGTTTGGTGGCAGTTCTATTTATGTGCCTTCTTATAAGTCCGTATGCAGAAACAAAGAGATATTGAACGAATACGAAGCCTTAATTAAAGAGGGAGCTCAAGGAAGCGGCATTATCCGTCGTCTCGCCTCAAAATATGACTTGTCTGTCTCTCAAATATACGCTATTACAAAAGACATCAGAGAGCCTTCACTTTTTTAACACCAAAAAGGCTCTTTGTGGTTGCCGAGATTAAGGCGATTGCGGTCGCTTTAACTTGTCAATTGCAAAATTTAGGTAAAATAAAGGAGAAAAAAAGGATGGCACGATTGAAAAATATAGAATTGTTTGATTTGTATGTCGGTAAGACATTTGTGAAGCTTTATGAGAGCTTCCCTCTAAGATGTGAACTTGATATTTGTGAAATGACAGATAAAGAGTTCGACGAAGAGACTCTCAAGACACCAAAAGAGTGTGATATATACAGAGATACCGTGATTTGGTTAAGCGAGAGCGGGTATATCAACTATGATGCACAACATGAGTATGGCTTTAGAGGTGTAGTTTTAAGTGCAAAAGGACTGGAATTACTCAAGGCAATACCTGAAAGCATGCAAAGAAAAACAGGCATAGGCGAAAAGCTCTCTTTCATAGCCAAAAATGGCGGAGACGAAGCCCTAAAGCAAACCGTCAATGCTATGCTGAGCATGGGGCTTAAAATGTTTGGAGGTGTGCAGTGAGTGAAAATATTATAAAACTTACATGTAAAGAGCTGGGGATGACCTATCGTCAGCTTGGCGATGCGGTAGGGTATAGTGAAGGGGCTATTAAAAATGCCGCACTTGCTCCAGAAACAAGTCCATCTATGCAAAAAGCCATAGAGCTTTATCTTGAAACTATCGAACTTAAAAACAAACTGCAAGCCTCCGAAAACTTCAAACAACACCTCAAAGACTTTCTTCAAGAGTAGTTTATGGATTTCAAATCCATAAACTACTTATCTATCTTCCTAATTTATGACTTCAATTATTTTAAAATTCCTAAAATATGCTTTTAACTATTGACAAAAGAAATAAAACAGGATAATATTACGCCCAATTAGTCCTAAAATGTGACTAAATAAAAAACAGGAGTGATAATGGAACTTATCCAAATTAGAAACGAGGTGGCTGTAGTTAGTCATAGAGTGATTGCAGAGCGTACGGAGATACAAGAAAAATCTGTATCAAGAATTGTCAGAAATCATATTGCTGATTTTGAGGAATTTGGAGGGGTTGGATTTGAAATCCATACCTTGCAAACAAACGGAGGTGCTCAAGAGGCAAAGACATATTACCTCAATGAGCAACAAGCAACACTTTTAATGACTTTTCTTCAAAACTCCCCAGTCGTGAAAAATTTCAAAAAAGCACTTGTCAAAGCATTTTATCAGCTTAAAGCCAAAAATGCAATGATGAGTGAGTCTCAGCCTCTTTGGCTCATCAGTAAAGCGTTAGAGACGATGATGTCTCAGCAGACAACTATTTTGGCACTTCTTGAGCAAAAGCTCCGTGATGAGCCTGTGGTAAACAGAGAGTTTATCTACATCGACAAACCCACTTCTCGTATGCAACACCATAGGCTTAGCAATGAAGAGAAGTTTATCGCTAAAGTGGTCAAAGCTCTTGAAAATGAAGAGGGCATCACGCAAGGCGAACTGCTCCGCCGTGTGGGCAAGATAAAAGCCGACAAAACGGCGATAAACTGGTTAAGAGGGTATGATGGCATTTACTGGAGAGCCAATGTGCTAAGCGGCACGACATTTAGCTACTCTCTTATCAAGGAGGTGTGAGATGGGCGTTATACTTCAAACAAGCGAGAGCTTAAAAAAAATCAACCTCAAGATGGATGTACTGGCTGAAGCGGCACTGCGTATCAAAGAGAACGACTTAGCGATAGACTATTGCGACTTTTCCAAAGGCATAGGTCTTATCCTCGAAGACATCTGCGTAGAACTAGCCCAGGTGCAAAAAGTGCTAGATGAGACAAGTGTGCGGATGGCTTAACTACTAGCTTGGAGCCTTCACTTTTTTAATAGGCTCCAAGCGTCCGCTTTTGCTTTTTCAGTCTTACGCAATGCTTGAGCTGATAACTCACTTAACTTCTTATCATACGATTTTCCTGCGTTGTAATTCCAACCATCATCCGCAAATCCTACCTTAGCCACATCCGGCGTTACTCCAAACTTTTTGGCTTTGCTCTCTGTTATGGCATACGCCTGACAGCGACAGTTGAACCCGTTTGGAGGATAAAAACTATCCCAAAACTTATCATCTATCGGCAAAACCTTACCGTGCATCATTGCGTGTGATGGACGAGTGTGATTGTCTAAAATTGCAGAGTACCTCAAATAAGGAAAGTCCTCTTTTGTCTCTTGCATTTGCTTCCATGTGCCGATTGACTTTGCTTGGTGCATATTGGTCTGATAAACTGTCTTGACCCTAAAATCACTCCAGCCCTTTTGCTTCCAAATCTCCTTTGTCTGCTTTTTCCATTCCGCAAACCCCTGACCATCTTCCAATGCCTTTTTGATAGAACCAAACACAAACTCAAGCTCTGAGCTCTTGGTGAGTTCGCTGACTGTAAAAGCGAAGACCTTTGCGTCTTGCTCAAGAGCTGCAAACTCTTCGGGTGACAAGAGCAGCTTTTTTACAAAGTATTCAATCGCCTCATCGGGAGTGATTTTGCCAAAGTTAATCATCTTTGCTCATCCCATAAAGCTCAGAGATAAGGATTGCTTGCTCTATGGTCTTTTGATCCACATTCTCAAGTGAGTCCAGCGCATCAAGCAAATCCTCAAAGCTCCCCGACTTATCAAGCAGCTCGATAAAGTTTGACTTGCTCAAGCTTGCATTTTCGAGAAACGATGAGACGAGTTCGTCAAATAGTATGGCTCTTGCCGCTGCTTTCTGCTCGTCTGTATCTGTTTTATTCGCTATTAAATGGGCTTTAAACGGTGTTTTATTTGCCGTTACCGTTTCTTGTTGCTGCATCTCTTCGACCGTGATATTGTAGGTCGCTTCGATGTATTCTTTTGTTGGTCGGTATCCCATATCAAAGATAGTCTTGTCTCTCGTTGCAAGCTCAGTGTGTGGATCATCTTCATCTTTGAGCATTGCATACATTTCGTCAGTGATACCGTTGACCTCTTTGAAATAGCCTATTGCACGATTTAAGACATGCTCAAGTATCTTTCGGTCTGCATTTGCCAAGTCCTCTCTGATTTCATTGTGAACCTGAGTAGCTGCCAAAGAGCCTGAGCTTACATTGCCGGTTAAGTTGCCTCCGAGTATGGCACGGTTGATTTGTGAGTCACAATAATCAATGAGCTTGTCAAAGTCGCCTTTGTTTGAGCTTGGATGTATGAGCTCTATCTTTTCATCAGGGTCGATGACTGCCGTGTCACCGCTGAGCATTGCGTTAATCTCGTTTGCGAGTTCGTCCGCATCAGAGTCGGTCTTGCCTATTGCCCACGGGCTACCAAACTTCTCAAGGAACCTAACCCAAAACTCCATCGAAGCGTTTTTGAGTTTAACCGGAAAATAAATCTTTGCAATTGTGCCGTCGCCGTATGGTTTATTGAAGCGTTTGCGGTATGTAGCTGTGATTATTTTATACTCAGGTATATCATAGAGCATGCCTTGGTTTCTCCACTTCAAAACGCCCTCGCTGTCATACACAAAGGTGCGATAATCTCTTTGGATGAGTTCCGGCAAGTAAAGTCCGTCTTTGAGTTTCCAGTTGATTTCAAAGACATTAAAACCGTACATGTAAGTGTCGAGAATTTGAGAAATGACATCCGGTGTGAATACCTCCTCAAGAGCTGCTATGTGTTTATCATTTTTGCTGACAATCTGAAGCTCTTTTTTTTCGGTTACGCTTTTGCGGCTTTCGTCTGCTTGAGAGACGCTTAAGTCCCTGATGATTTTATCCATCTGCTCGTCGGTTAGCCCTCCGATTATAGATGAAGTGTCAATCGAAAAAAGCTGCTCGACGAGACTATTGTTTGAACTTACAAGTCTGCTCTTCTTGTTTGCATCGACTTTATTTGAGAAAAATCCCTTAAACATCTTAATCATCCATCACTCCTGGTCGTTTTCTAATTATGCGGTTTGTCCGTTTTTTCTTTTTATTCTTGCTCTTTTCGAGCTTGCTGAGCTTATAGGCTCCATGTAAACTATCGGGTGCGTCATCGTGCTCTCCTTCAGGAAACTCCTCAAGCTGCTCAATGAGAAGCGTGTGGCTCTTATGGAATAGTATCTCTGCGTTTTCAATCGGAAGCTCAAGCTCCTCAATCCTCGCCTCTTTGTTTTGACAATTGTTAATCCCTCTGAGCGGTAAGTGTACTCCGGCATCAAATGCCGCCTCAAGCATCCAGCCCTTGAGGAAAAATTGACCGCCGTTTGTCTCAACACCGATAATCTTGCAGCGGTAGAGCTGCTGAAGCTTGATGACGGTGTTGATGATTTCTCTTGCTGGCATAACTTTGACTTTGCTCTCAAGAATATAGCCTTTGCGTTCACTGTCTTTTATTCCAAGGACAGTGATTGCCGTGTAGTCGCTTTTCTTTTTCTCTCCAGCTGGGTCAACCCACATAACATGGCGGTCGCATTTTGGAGCAGTGAGGTAAAAGTGCATATTCTCTTTTTTGAACTTTTGAGCCTCACTAAGAGGATTATTCATCTGCTCTTTGTTGAAAGCTTTGGGGTTTTCTGCTCTGATTTGCATAAGCTTATTGATCGGGAGAGCTTCTTTCCAAAGAACCTCTGCACCCTCGTCCATTTCGGTTTTATGCTTGAGATAGAAAGCCTCTGCCTCATGCGTCCCCATGTTTTTGTAAAGAAAGCCGTATCTATCCCATAAGTCCATGCGCTTTGGAAAAGTGATAACGGACTGAAACTTTTTAGGGTTCCAAAACTGGAGCTTGAGCTTTCGTGCGAGTACGCTGTCTCGGTGTAGAATGGTTCCGATGTAAAGAATATCCATCGACCTATCGGCTGAGCCTAAGTTCAAGACTGCTTCGTCCAGCCACTCTTCAAGCTTGTCTCTTTGAGGTTTGCTTCTTACATTTGTGTCGTTCTCAAGGTCGTCAAGGATTGTGAGGTCGGGTCGATATACGCCGAACTTCACACCTCTGAGCCTTTTGCCACTACCAAATGCCTTGAACTTGACACCGTTACGAGTGACAAACTCTCCAACTTTCCAACTAGTGCCTATACCGCAGACATCAGGAAAGTCAGCTTTGAGGTTTTCGTTGTCCTCAAGCTCGACCTTGATTGCCTCAAGGTTTCCCTCGACCAGTTCGACTGCGTCTGAGATTTCGACAATAAAGCGTTTCTTTTTGTATGTCGCACACCATAGTGGGAAGAGCTGCGAAACATAAGTAGTCTTTGCATGTCCCCTTGGTGCAGCTATGGCGTTCTTGGTTCCCTCAAGCGTTGTTGTAATCTCGACAAACTTTTCCTCAAGGTATTCGTGAAGAGCATTTTTGCCAGGTATGCTGAAATAATGTGGGAAGTATGTTCTTGACCAAAACTCAAAGTCATGCTCACCTCTTGCAACACGCTCATCTCTTGTTTTTGGGTCAAGGGTGGCGTTGCATAGGATTTGAGCTCTCAGCTCCTCTTTGAGGTCATCCAACCAATCAACAAAATCTTTGCGTGTCAGCTTTCGGATAGTCTTCTCATCCTTGCCGTCAAGCTCATAGCTGAGTCGTGTCTCATCTAAGAACGAGCCCAGCTCTTCTTTACTAAACAACATCAATCGTTCCTAAGCTGTCGGTAAATTCTTTGCTGCCAAGCATGTCAACCATCTTCTCAATGCACTTTTTGTCGCCGGTATTTTTAAACTCTCCGACGATCAGCTGCACAACTCTTTTTGCGATTGCGAGTTTATAGCTCTCAGGGTCTTCAAAACTTGCCACTTTTTTCATTTTGGCAAATGAGTCTCCGAGCTGAGAGAGTGCTGATGCTTTCTCGTTTGCTTTTAGACTGGACTCATTTATCTCTTTGACTGCGAGATACATTTGCTCGATGAAGTTTTGATAAATCACGACTTTGTCATCGCCACGCTTATTCAGATAACCGGCAGCTCTGAGCTCATCCCAATCACCGTCTAGGCTTTTGTAGTTTTTGATAGTCTTTACATTCTTTGACAATATCTGAGCGATTTTGTCGATGTCAAAGCCTTTTAAGTAAAGCTCTTTTGCGAGCTCTTTTGTGTTAGTTGTTGGTGCCAAAATGTTTCCTTAGTTGGTTTGTTAGAATTTCGGTTATTTCCTCATAGTCGTCTTTGTTGATGCCTAAAAACGCTCTTGCTGGCATCTTCTTTGTGCCGAACTGATGGAAGACTCCGTAATTGACTGATGCACCTATCTTTACAAATCCTTTGCCATCGATGTAAGTTACCCTTTTGAGCTGTCCGGTTTCGCCGTGCAGTATTTTTCTGCCTTGAGTCTTCTTTGTCTCTACCTTTCGACGCTTCCATTTGTTACCGTCGGGGTCAATCTCATTCTCAAACCGTTCTATCGTTTGACCGACAACTGCTTGACCTATACTCTTGAGAGCTCTTGTAAGTGGAGCATCGCCAAAGCGTCCGAGCATTTCAAGACTGGCATTGAGTTCATCGAGTCCGCTTACTTTTACTTCGAGCGTCATTTAAACACCTCTTAAAGACCAGTTAAATCCAAACGCTGGCTATTGTGGACAAAGCTGCGTTTCTTTTGCACCGGACTCTTTGCACCGCTTGTTGTTACCTCTGTCGGTATTTTCTTTGCCGCCATTTTAAGAAGGAGCGACTCGCACTTCTCTTGAACCTCTTTGATTGACTCTTTCGGAAAGCCGTTGCGCTTTTTTAGCTCAATTACTGTCAGGTCAACGGCGATGTCTTTGAGTAGAGGCGACGGGTTTGAAGGTATAGTGATAAAAGAGCTAATAAAAGAGATAGTGTCTTGCATACAGTCGTCAATGATGCTTTGGTCAATCTCGCCAGTCGCATTAACATCGCTAAGCTGTAAAAGCTCTTTTTGAGATACCTCTTTTAGTAGGTCTTCGTTAGTTATCATCTTAGTCCTTTGTGTAGTACCGTTTAAATGCCGTTTAAAATCGCCGTAAATCGTTTAAAATCTTTTTTT
>NZ_MICH01000005.1:129247-130161 GCF_001830805.1 Sulfurimonas sp. RIFOXYD2_FULL_34_21 | reverse complement strand
GTCTGTATCTGTGTCAGTGTCAGTGTCTGTATCTGTATCTGTGTCCGTATCAGTATCAGTGTCAGTGTCCGTATCAGTATCAGTATCTGTGTCTGTGTCAGTATCTGTGTCTGTATCAGTATCTGTGTCAGTGTCAGTGTCTGTATCTGTATCTGTGTCCGTATCAGTATCAGTGTCAGTGTCAGTGTCTGTGTCAGTATCTGTATCTGTATCTGTGTCCGTATCAGTATCAGTATCTGTGTCTGTGTCAGTATCTGTATCTGTGTCAGTATCTGTGTCTGTGTCTGTGTCAGTATCTGTGTCTGTGTCTGTGTCTGTATCTGTATCTGTGTCTGTATCTGTGTCAGTGTCAGTGTCTGTATCTGTGTCCGTATCAGTATCAGTGTCAGTGTCTGTATCTGTGTCAGTGTCTGTATCGGTGTCAGTGTCAGTGTCAGTGTCTGTATCAGTGTCAGTGTCTGTATCAGTGTCAGTGTCTGTGTCAGTATCTGTATCTGTATCTGTGTCTGTGTCAGTGTCAGTGTCAGTGTCAGTATCTGTGTCAGTGTCTGTGTCAGTGTCAGTATCTGTGTCAGTGTCTGTGTCAGTGTCTGTATCAGTATCAGTGTCTGTATCGGTGTCCGTATCTGTGTCAGTGTCTGTATCTGTGTCAGTGTCTGTGTCTGTGTCAGTGTCTGTGTCAGTGTCTGTATCAGTGTCAGTATCTGTATCTGTATCTGTGTCAGTGTCTGTATCGGTGTCAGTGTCTGTATCGGTGTCAGTGTCTGTGTCCGTATCAGTATCTGTGTCTGTATCAGTGTCTGTATCAGTATCAGTATCAGTATCTGTATCTGTATCTGTGTCTGTGTCAGTATCTGTATCTGTGTCTGTGTCAGTATCTGTATCTGTGTCAGTATCTGTGTCAGTATCTGTGT
>NZ_MICH01000005.1:30592-129232 GCF_001830805.1 Sulfurimonas sp. RIFOXYD2_FULL_34_21 | reverse complement strand
TCAGTGTCTGTATCTGTGTCCGTATCTGTGTCCGTATCAGTGTCTGTATCTGTGTCAGTGTCAGTGTCTGTGTCTGTATCTGTGTCAGTGTCTGTATCTGTGTCAGTGTCAGTGTCTGTATCACCTTGACGAGTTTCTTCAAATAGTGTAGGATCGTAGTCGTTAGCTACAACTTCAGTAACTCCAAAACCTCGATCCCTAAGATCTGAAACTACATCTTGTTCATCTGCTGTTCTTGCATCAAATTGAGCTTCTCCCGCTTCTTCTTGTGCAGCATTTGCATCTGTTCCTGCAGCTGTTTCAATATCTTCAATATTATCACCTGCTGCAGTTTCAACAGCGTCACCATTTTCCATCATTGCTACAATAGAATCTGCTTCGGTAACTGTTTCATCAGCTGTAAAAATCTTTTCAGACATAGTTGAGTCAAAAAGTTGTGATTCATTTCCATTAATAGAAATTTCAGAACCATCATTTAAAGCTACTGAAATGGTGTTTATTGAAGAATTTGAGCTATCGCCAATAACAGTCTCCCCTTCATAAATCTTATCACCGTTAGAGGCTTCACGCGTTGAACCATCAGCAGTTTTTATGTAAAACTTACCTTCTAATCCCGTGATTTGTCCAATTATTTTAGACATAGCAGACCCTTTATTTTGATTTTATTGTGACAATTGTATAAAAAATTTTAATAAAAAGATATTGTACTTTAGTACATAAATTGTAAAAATAAGTTGTTAAGTTTGATATATGTAAATGTAAGTAAAGAAGTAGATTAAATATATAGATAAGACTCAAACTAATATTTAAAGCTTCGTGGTGGACAAGGAGGGATTTGAACCCTCGGTACAGTTACCCGTACGCATCCTTAGCAGGGATGTGGTTTCAGCCGCTCACCCACTTGTCCATTTGAAGACCGAGATTATAATCATATATACATAATATATAGCTTAAAATTGTTGCAAAATTTTCTCAACCACTAACGCCGGATTATTGGATTTATAAATCGGACGACCTACTACTATAAAATCTACTTGTGCATTTTTTGCAAACTCTACATCCGCAACTCTCTGCTGATCGCCGGCATCTTCACCAAAAGGACGAATCCCTGGAGTTAAGGTCATAAAATTTTGATTTGTTATATTTTTTATTGATTTGCTCTCGTAAGCAGAACAGACAACACCGTCAAGTCCGCTCTCATAAGCATCTTTTGCAAATTGGTCAGCTTTAGTTGCAATATCTTTTCCATATACTTCATTAAACTCATCTTCATTAAATGATGTAAGTGCTGTTACTGCTAAAACTATAGGTCTTTTTTCATAAGTGTTCAGTCTATCCATTACTTCTTTCATAGCTCGTTTGCCGGCACTTGCATGGACATTAAACATATCAACACCAAGTCCCATTATAGACTCAGCGGCATCTGCCATAGTATTTGGAATATCATATAGTTTGAGGTCTAAAAATATTTTAAAATCAGGATTTATTTTTTTGATATCTTTTAAAAACTCTTCGCCGTCTCTTATGTATGAACGAAGTCCGACTTTTAGCCAAATATTATAATCTTTTATTTTGTGGATTAAATCTAAATTTTCTTCTTTTGTGGGTAAATCGAGGGCTACGCAAAGTTCCATAATTAACTCTTTATATTTTAATGATGAAATTATAGCATTTTTGAAGTATGACATGTAGATATTTCTACATGTCAATATATGTAAAAACTACTTTTTAACCATACCTTCTATTACTGCAACGACAGTAGGGTCTTCAAGAGTTGAGATATCTTGAGTTATCACCTCTCCTTTAGCAATTGAGCGAAGAATTCTTCTCATAATCTTGCCAGAACGGGTTTTAGGAAGCCCCGGAGTAAAAACCATATCATCACAAAGAGCAATATTTCCTATCTCTTTTTGAATAACTTTGTTTATTGCTTTTAATTCTTCAACTTCATCAGCAATACCTTTGTCAGATTTTAAAACAACGTAGGCAAAAATACCCTCGCCTTTTATCTCATGAGGCTTACCGACAACTGCAACTTCTGCAACATTAGGATGTTTTTTGATAGCTGCTTCAACTTCAGCAGTACCCATTCTATGTCCTGAAACATTAATAACATCATCCGTTCTACCTGTAATAGTGATATAGCCATCTTCATCATAAATAGCACCGTCACCCGTAAAATAGACAGGTTTGCCGTCTTTTTTAACATCACCGAAATATGATTTAACATATCTATCTTCATCACCCCAAACACCGCGAATCTGAGAAGGCCATGGACGAGTTACGCACATGTAACCACTCTCTCCTGCTCCTACTTTTTCGCCTGTTTGCGGGTCTAAAATCTCAGCCATAATCCCAGGAAGAGGAAATGTTGCACATGCAGGTTTAATCGGAGTTGCACCTGGAAGCGGAGATACTATATGTCCGCCCGTCTCAGTCTGCCAATAAGTATCGACTATCGCGCACTTAGAGCCACCTACTGTTTCATAGTACCATTTCCAAGCAGGAGGGTCAATAGGCTCACCAACCGTACCAAGAACTTTCAAGCTCGATAAATCGTATTTAGCAGGTTCATGCTCACCTGATTTATGAAGTACACGAATAGCAGTAGGAGCCGTATAAAACTGGTTGATTCTATGCTCTTCTACCATTTTCCAAGGACGTCCTGCATCGGGATGAGTAATAACTCCCTCAAACATTACGGTTGTTGCACCCATTGCAAGAGGTCCGTAAACTATATAAGTATGCCCGGTAATCCAACCTACATCGGCTGTACACCAATAAGTATCGTTTTCTTTTACGTCGAACACCCACTCCATAGTCATTTGTGCCCATAATATATAACCTGCAGAGTTATGTTGAACACCTTTTGGTTTACCTGTACTTCCTGATGTATAAAGCAAGAAAAGAGGATCCTCAGCGTCCATAACTTCCGGTTCACATGTTACCGGCTGATGTTTAATCAACTCATTGTAAGAGTAGTCACGTCCTGCGACCCAAGTAACATCTTCGCCGTTTCTCTCAACAACTAAAACTTTTTTTACAGGTGTGTTACCGCTAAGCGCATCATCTACAACAGGTTTTAACATGTAAGGCTTATCTTTTCTATAAGCACCATCAGCCGTAATGACAACTTTTGCATCGGCATCTTCGATTCTGTCTTTTAGAGCTTCAGCCGAAAATCCTCCAAATACTATAGAGTGAATCGCTCCGATTCTTGCACAAGCAAGCATCGCATACGCAGCTTCAGGAATCATCGGCATATAGATTACGACTCTATCACCTTTTTTTACACTAAACTCATTTTTTAGCAGATTTGCAAATCTGTTTACATTATAATAGAGTTCGAGGTAAGTGATGATTTGTTTATCGCCTCTGTCACCTTCAAAAATAATTGCAGCTTTATTTTTGCGACTATCTAAATGACGGTCGATACATTGAGCCGAAACATTTAGTTTTCCGCCCTCAAACCACTTAACAAACGGTGCTTTGCTCTCATCCAATACATTAGTAAACGGCTTTATCCAATCCAACTTCTCTTTTGCATAACCACCCCAAAAACCTTCATAGTCTTCTTTTGCAGCATCTTGCAATGCTTGATATTCACACATATTTTTTATACGTGCATTTTTAGCAAACTCTTTATTAGGGTTAAAAATTTCTTTTATCATTACTTTTCCTTTGTTAATTTTAAATATATCATAGCTGTCATAATCGCGTCATTAACAGCATTGTGTGCTCCCATATTGGGAATACCGCAGTTTTTTAAGATTGTATCAAATCGTAAATCAATATTTCCTTGAGGAATTAGTGAAATCGTTTTATCAAAGTATATCTCAGATACTTCAATCATTCTATTGGGAAGTGTTATTCCAAGCATCGGTTTTGTATATTTGTTTATCATACTTACATCAAACTCCAAATAATATCCCACAAGTGGTCTAGAACCCACAAAATTTAAAAACTCTACAATGCCCTCCTTCGTTGTTTTTGCATTTTTTAAATCAAACGGACGAATCCCGTGTATTTTAATACTTTTAGAACTTATCTCTTTTGAGTTTTGCAAAAAAACCTCAAAAGTTTCTGACGTAATGATTTTATTATCTTTTATTTTTACTGCTCCTATAGAGAGTATCTCATCATCTTTTGGATTTAGACCCGTTGTTTCCGTATCAACAACAACATATTCACCGCTTTTATCTTCATCAAACAAAAATTCAAAACTTTTATCTTTGAGTTTTGAACGATTTGCTTTATGTTTTATCTTAGAGATAAATTTAAACATCACTAAACTACCATATTTAAATGAAAATGAAAACTCATAAATTTTTTAAATTTATTTATGATTTTAAAACTGTCTTTTAGCAAATCTCTTTGATTTTTTTCTAAGTTTCTAGGATTTATATAGTTGCTCTCATCTAAGCTTTTTGCCTCAAGCATCGCTTTAAGACGAATTGAACTTAGGGTGTCAAAACTCTCTATAAGTTCTGTTGCAAATGTTTTATCAATTATCTCTAAATTGTTTAACTCTTTAATTCTCTCTATAGTATTAGTAGCCTTGATTTCATACTGAAGACTAAGCGTTCTAACGCCGTGTATAAGGGCAAACAATCCACCTTTTTTCAAATCAAGCTTGTTGTCATGTTCTTTTTGCAATACAAAACTTGAAAATAGAGAAAGCGGCGTTTCAAAGTTTAAAACTGCTTTTGCAATATGAGCTAAAACATCATCTCTTGAGTGAAAACTTACATGTAGATATCTCATTAATTCATCCAGTAAACTATTATCGCCCGCCACACATTTTGCGTCTAAAAAGATACTTAAATTTTGAACACTCTCATCACTCATATCATAAGTCCATTTTTCTATCAGCTCTTTATATGAGTTAAAATTTCTGCGCCAAAACTCATTGCTTACCATTACGTCTCCGCTACATTTTGGGAAACCGAGTTCAAGTAGATAAGAGTTGAACTTTATCATCGGTTCAACAAAAAGCTCCTCATCAACGCCGTTTTTAATTATAAGCGCATTGTCTTGGTCGCTTCTTAAAGTCTGCTCTTCTCTTCCTTCACTGCCCATTACTATAAGAGCGCACTGCTCTCTTAGCTCCTCACTCACGCACATGTCAAAAACTTTTTTATATACTTTATGATTTAACGCTGCAATTAATTTGGTAATATATCTAACCTTAACGCCTTTTGCTCTAAGCGTGATTATAAGATTTCTAAAATCATGTTCAAGAGCTTTTAAGTCATCAAGATTTGAAGCTTTGTCTATTTGAACGGCAACAAGATGTGAATGACTTGCAAAATAACTAAGCAAATCCAACTGTTCTAACACACCTACAATTTTTTCATCTTCCACCACTACTACTCTTTTAACTGCGTTATGCGTCATCAGCAAAAGCGCATTGAATAAAAAATCGTTAATATCTATAGTCACAAGCCCTTTAGAGGCAATTGTAGATATTTTATTTTCTAAATTATTATCACCTAAAATAAATTTCTCTCTTAAATTTGTATCCGTAACGATTGAATAAGCATTTTGCTCTTTTACGATAATAACTTTTGCTTTTAGTTTTTTCTGTTTTATCAAAGAGTCATATATACTCTCATCGGCATCTACTACACAAGCTACATGTAAAAACATATCTGAAACTTTTGATATAAGAAACGGAGATAAATCACTTTGCAAATCATAATCTTTTAACTGTTTATGACGCGAAATAAAATCTTGCAAGAAGTAACTTTGTACCTTTTTATCCTGCATCAAATCTAAAAAATCATCTTTTTTAATCTCGTAACAGATAAGATCTTCATCAACTATAAATTTTGCTTTTGTTTTTGCGTAAATTAGTGCATCGGCATCAAAACTGTCACCTGCACTATAGACATTATGAATTTCATCATCTATATATTCGGTTACAGAGCCTTTTATAATGATATAAAAGGCAATAGATGAGATTGTAGGAGAAATAAGGAGTGTTTTATTTGGGTAATATGCAATATCTATCTTGCTCATAAGATTATCCAAAGAGGCTGAACTGAGCAATTCAAAGGGATGAATCGACTCAATAAGTTTTCTTTGATCTAAGATACTCAAAATACTCTCCTTTGTTTTTTTCTTTACATGTAGAAGTTTCTACATGTAATAGTATTAATGCTCACTTGCACCTTCAGCGCCTATACCTGTTTGACTTCTGATATATTGAGCTTCAAATGCCTCTTGTTCGTCTTTAGCATTTTGTGAGTTATCTGTAATTGAGAAAAACCAGATACCTATAAACGCTATTGTAACAGAGAAAAGTGCCGGATATTTATATGGGAAGATTGCTTCTGCATTTCCTAATATTTGTACCCATACGATAGGACCTAAAATTACCAGTAAAACAGCTGTAGCAAGACCTAAAGATCCACCGATAACTGCTCCGCGAGTCGTTAGTTTTTTCCAGTACATAGAAAGGAATAAAATCGGGAAGTTAGCAGATGCCGCGATAGCAAAAGCAAGACCGACAACAAACGCTATATTTTGTTTCTCAAAAGCGATACCCATAGCAATTGCAACTATTCCAAGAACTACCGTAGCAATTTTAGATACTTTCATCTCTTTTAATGAGTCAACTTTACCTTTTTTAATAACAGATGCATAAAGGTCATGACTAATTGCAGATGCACCTGCAAGAGTAAGTCCTGAAACAACCGCTAAAATTGTAGCAAATGCAACCGCAGAAATAAATCCTAAGAAGAAGTCGCCGCCGACTGCATGACTTAAGTGAATTGCAGCCATGTTGTTTCCGCCTAATATCGGTGAACCCCCACTTACTGCTTCTTTTGCCATATCTAAGTATTGTGGATTTTTAAATACCATAACAATCGCACCAAAACCGATAATGAAAGTTAAAATATAAAAATAACCGATAAAACCTGTTGCATAGAAAACTGATTTACGTGCTTCTTTAGCATCACTAACCGTAAAAAATCTCATAAGAATATGAGGAAGACCGGCAGTACCGAACATTAGCGCGATTGCAAGTGATATAGCCGATATAGGGTCACTTACAAGTCCGCCCGGGCTCATAATCTCTATACCTTTAAGTTCTGTAGCATGTGAAAAAAGTGCACCAAAACTAAAATCATAATGTGCCATAACGGCTAAAGACATAAATGTAGCACCGGAGAGAAGTAAAAATGCTTTAATTATCTGTACCCATGTTGTAGCAAGCATACCGCCGAAAGTTACATATAAAATCATTAAAACACCAACTAGCATAACCGCTACTTCATATTGAAGACCAAATAGAAGCTGGATAAGTTTACCTGAACCAACCATTTGAGCAATAAGATAAAGAATAACAGTTGCAATTGAACCTGAAGCCGCAAGAGTACGGATTGGAGTTTGACGAAGTCTATATGAAGCAACATCGGCAAAAGTGTATTTACCTAAGTTTCTTAATGGTTCAGCAATCATAAAAAGGATAACAGGCCAGCCAACTAAAAAACCGATAGAGTAGATAAGTCCGTCATACCCTTTTGCATAAACCAAACCTGATATTCCCAAAAATGACGCAGCCGACATGTAGTCTCCCGCAATCGCCATACCGTTTTGAAAGCCTGTTATTCCACCGCCTGCAGTATAAAAATCTTTTGCACTTTTTGTTTTTTTAGCTGCCCAGTAAGTGATTCCCAAAGTACCGCCGACAAATATTAAAAACATTACTATAGCAGACATGTTAACTGCTTGTTTTTGTATTTCACCCGTAATTGCACCCGATGCAAAAACTGCAACAGTTCCAAGGATTAAAAAAGCAAATATTCTATTCATTATTTCTCCTTTATTGAGTTTTTGATTTTGTTGTTTAAATCATCAAATTCGCCGTTTGCTCTTTTTGTATATATACCAGTTAAGATAAAAGCAAAAATAATAACTGCCATACCGATTGGAATACCGATAGTCGTAACAGAATCTGATGATATAGGCGTACCTAGTGCTGATGGGTTAAAAGCTATTGTTAATATAAATGTAAAATAGACTACTAACATAGCAATTGACAACTTTATCGCAAAGCCATTTCTTTTAGAAATAAGCTCTTGATAATTTGGATCATTCTTGATTTTTTGGACTAAATCTTTGTTCATCATTTTTCCTTAAAAATTATAGTTAGCTATAACTCTATACTCGTTCCAGCCTGTGTCGCCTGAAGCACTCTCATGAAATTTTCTCGGGAAATTACCGCGAAAACGAAGTTGTAATTTTTTAATCATCTCAGGATTGTATATAACGTCAAATCCGCTCTCTTTTGCAGTTCTTGCTATACCGTAGCCGCTATTTGCATCCATATCAAACGAAGCATAATAAAGCGTAGTAGAAAGATTTGCTCCCATATCTTTGAAATTATATGTTCCTGCAACTTTAGTCGCTTTTGTTCCAGCTAAGAATTGGTGTCTAGTTACCATTCCTTGCGTATATGCCGGCATACCGCCCCATGGAGTAATAATTGCATTTGGCAAGCCTGTTGCAGCTTCAGCAGCACTATTTTTTCCTGTTTGAGAGTATGCGATAGAAGCTGTAAAGTTTTCTACTTTAGCTTTAAATTGTGCAGCCCAATAAGTACTGTCGATTTTTCCTGCTAGTTCATCTCCTACCTCATTCTCTTTTATACCTTGAACCGATAATGAAGGCTTAATCATATCCGTTAGTAAACATTTCCATGATAAGTCGGCTTGAGCATATATAGCATTAATAATATCATGCGCATAGTAATCCCAAACTTGAACTTTAAAGTTTTTATCCATCGCATAAGTTGCAGATAATACAGATACACCGTCAGTTGATTTACCTACGGCATATTCACCCATATCTTTAAAATCACCTACTTGATTTTGCGCATCAACATATGAGTAACCAGATGTTACTGAAAGTAATTTATTTGCATTTGATGAGTTAGAGTATGCACGACCAAACGTTCCTTGTGCAAATTTTGTTACATGTGCAGCCATTAAAGTAGTGTTTGCAATATCTTTGTTTGTTAAAACATAAGCTTCAAACAAGTTAGGAAGCATTCTAGCATCATCACTTCCCGCTAAAGGTGTATCAAGCTTTTGACGACCGCCTTTGAAAACAGTGTTTGCCGCTTTATACTGAACATAAGCTTCGCCCAATATCGAATAACTTTCATTATCTGTCCCAAAAAGAGTAGCATCCGTTACTGAACCCGTAGCTACTTTATTTGTCGTATAAAATGCCGTTCCTAAGCTTAAACCTTTATAGTCAGCCGTTTCATACTTTAAATTACCGCCAAGTGCAGTTGAACTTCTGTGAGTTGTATTTCCTGCACTTCCTTGATAATCTCTATCTATAAAGAATGCACGAATCTGACCGTTTACTTTCCCTTGCGAAAACATACTGCTTAAATCATCCGCAGCGTTAACATGTGCCGTAGCTATTGCACTAATAGCTATTGCGCTTAACATCAATCTTTTTTTCATTTTACTCTCCCTTTTTAGTTCTTAACGACCTAATCCTAAAATAAGAAAATAGCATGAACATAGCATTGATGAAAAAGTATGATTAAAATTTAATAATTTTTAAAGGTGGGAAGGAAAGTAACAGTTAGGGCTTATCTATCATGTAGCAAAAAATTATGCGTAGTAAGCAAATAGGCTTATTTACTGTTTCGTAATAGCTAATCTATAAACAACTGCGTCAATTATCTTACTATATCTCTTATCAAAAAACGGTACAAAAAAATATATTAATTTTATATTTTCCTTTAATTTATTGGTAAAATTTTATAGTTGGTTTAATTTCCATTAGCAATATTTATACTACCACTAATAATTTAGACAACTATTTTAGTATATATTTTAAAATAAATAGATACAATCAAAAATAGAAATTACTTTATACGAGGAAAAAAATTTATGTCTAAATATATATATCTAATAAGCATTATAGCGATTTTCATAATATTTATCTTTTCAGGGTGCGGTGGTAAGACATTTTCAATTAAAAAAGTAACTAGTAATAAACAATATTCAATATATGACTTATCTAAAGAATCTTTTAATGAATATGAAAAAAATTTATACTTCTCTGAATATAGTGTATCTAGTTTAATTAAACAAAATGATCCATATAAAAAATTACAGACAGACTTGAAAAGTGGCTTTAAATATATATGTTCAAATCATGGTGGAAAAATTGAAATTGATCATAGCAGTGATCTTACAAGAATAATAAAAATGGAATTTGAAAGACATCAGAAAACTTATATATCACACACAAAGTTTGCTTCAATCAATGATTATAAAAGATTCCTTACAGACAAATCATATTATACAGTAAATATAGAAGGTACTACTGCCCCACAAGCTATAAATCAATATGCTTGTAAAGTAAATAATACAAACTTATTTTATTATGCAATTAGTGATACCTATACAGATTTCGTGAGTAAAGGTTTAAGTGGCATTAGTGCAAATTGGTGGACTATGAATGCATACATACATATTCCAAATTAATTATAAAAAGTTATCTATAAACTAACATATTCTCCACAGATTATAGCCACTTCCTCCATAAAAAAGGACTATTACAATTGCGTACAAAATAATTTTAACACCACTAAATAGGCAGTTAGGGCTTATCTATCATATACCCCATTCCTCTGACATTTATAATAACATCCTCTTTTAAAAACTTTTTGAGTCTATTTATCTCTGCTCTTATTGTGGCATTATCGACTATCTGTTCACTCCAAACGTAAGTCTGAAACTGCTCAAAGTCAACAACGCGTCCGCGATTTCTTGAGAGAAGGTCTATTATCTGAGACTGTCTTTTCGTAAGTATTTGCGGTTCTTGGTTGAATAGAAGCGTGCTGTGTTCTTGGTCGTAACTATAATTTTTAGAAAGACGCAGATGGATTCTAGGAGCATTGTTAAAAACATTTACTCTATCCACACGCAGGGAAAGTTCTTTTAAATGAAACGGTTTTTTAAGATAATCATTACAGCCCAAAGTATAAGCTCTTGAGATATCTTCTATATCAACCAAAGCGCTTATATAGATAACAGGTACATGTATCTTTAGCGCGTGAATTTCTTCCAAAAAGGTAAGTCCATCAATACCTGGGACTGTAATGTCTAAAATAAGAAGGTCATAAGAGTTCTCTTTTATAGCCTTAAACGCTTCAAGACCGTCAAAAAAGCTCTCAACCTGATGTCCGTCTGATTCAAGATACTCACAAATAGACTCATTGAGCATTATCTCATCTTCTAAAAGCAGTATCTTCATCAATCCCCCATCACTTTAAACTTGTAACTAAACATTGTCAAAGAGTCGCTTGAGCTGACTTTAACTTCTACCCCCTCTTCATCGCATATACTCTTTACCAGTCTAAGCCCGAGTCCGAAACCGTCTCTGCTTTTTTCTTCCCTATAGTAAGCCTCAAATACTTTATCCGTATCTTTAATAATTTTTGATTTGCTACTTACTAAAAACTCTACAAATGCGCCTAACTTTTCAAGCTTTACATGTACTACTTCATTTGGAAGCGTATATTTTATTGCATTTGTCAAAGTATTGTCTATAATTCTTTGAAGTTTTGTCTGATTAAAATATACATGTAGTTCCTCGGAAGTTTTATAATAATCAAATTTTATACGCGATAATTCCGCAACATCTTTAAAAAAGTCTATTCTGCTTCTTAAAAAATTCTCCAAATTTATAACCGTTTTTTTATACTCAATATGGTCTTTTTTAACTAAATAGCTCAAATCATCATATATACTAAAGATATTTTTTGCGGCTGCTTCTATTTTAGAGATTTGTCTATCTTTTTTATTTTTCATCAAGTAGAGTTCTATGCTTGTCAAAATTACGCTTAGTGGCGTATTTGTCTCATGTACCGTATATCTTAAAAACTCTTTTTGAGCTTTTAGTAAATCTTGTGAAAAAATCTTCTCTTTTTCTAAATTTTCGTTTATTTGCAAAAGAGCAGTCGTTTTTTTCTTTACTCTCTCTTCCAGTCCTAAATTCAGCTCAATTAAACTATTTTTTTGCTCATTAATTTTATGAACCATCTCATTTGCATAGCCTACCATTACTTTGAAATCTTGGAAAAATATAGTATTTGGATTTATCGCCTCTTCACGGTCAACCGCTCTCTTAAAAAAATCCAAAAAAGTTTGAGTATCTCTTTGTAACAATTTGTTAAAAAGGTTATTTAGTCCTAAAAATATCGCAAATATTATAAAAGAGAGAGTGACGATTGCTAAAACAGTTTTTATTAAAAGCGATTTTAATTTTTTTTGGTTTTGTGCCAAAATATCGATATTAGATATGTTGTCATCCAATTTTATAACATAGCTTTTTTCAAGTGCTCTCTCATACTCTTCATACATCTCTTCAACAAGAAGTCCGACAAAAATCATAGTAAATAGAAATATAATCAATATGGTAAAAACATCGGCTTGTTTTATAGTAATATTTTGAAATAGTGATTTTATTTTCATGTATAGGATTATATATTATTAAACTTAGATTATAATTTCAAAAAAATAACCACAAAGGCAAAAAATGTTTGGAAGAAAACTAAAAACATACGATTTAAGCGCAGAAGAGTTAAGTAAACTTCAGTGGGCAAAAGTATCAACTAGCAAAGGCGATATCTGGTTAAAATTACTCCCGGAAGAAGCTCCAAATACGGTAGCAAACTTTGCACATCTAGCAAATACAGGTTTTTACAATAACCTTAGTTTTCACCGCGTAATTCCCGGTTTTATGGCTCAAGGCGGTTGTCCTCACGGAACAGGAACAGGCGGACCGGACTGGGCAATTGCTTGTGAGACAAAACAAAACAAAACTAAACATAGAAGAGGCGCTCTTTCTATGGCTCACGCAGGACCAAATACGGGCGGAAGCCAATTTTTCATTACTTTTGTAGCGACTCCTCATTTAGACGGCGTTCATACTGTTTTTGGCGTAATTGAAGAAAATGACAAAGATAGTTTTGCAGTTCTTGATAGCATTAGAGGACAAGACGCAATTAATTCTATAGAAGTTCTTGAAAATAGATAATTTTATTGCAAAGCACTATTGCTGCTTTGCATGGAGACATAAATGCTAGTCCACATCTGCTGTAGCGTTGATTCGCACTTTTTTTTAGAAAAACTTCAACACGACTATCCTGATGAAAAACTTATCGGCTTCTTTTACGACCCAAATATCCATCCATATTCTGAGTATCAGCTTCGTCTTTTAGACGTTAAACGCTCTTGCAAAAAACTAGGCATTGAACTGCTCGAAGGCGAGTATGATTTTGTGAGTTGGATGGAAGCTGTTAGAGGTTTGGAAAATGAGCCTGAAAAAGGCGCAAGATGTGAAGTATGTTTTGATAGACGATTTGAAGTAAGTGCAAAAAAAGCTCTTGAGCTAAATGAGAGCAAAATAACTACTACACTGCTTGTTAGTCCGCTAAAATCCCAAGAACAGTTAAAGAGGAGCGGAGATATATTTTTTAAAAAATACGGTGTTGAATTTATAGCGTACGATTATAGAAAAGAGGGCGGCACGCAAGACCAAAGTCGAGTTACAAAAGAGCAGCAGCTCTATCGTCAAGACTACTGCGGATGTATCTACGGGCTTACCATGCAAAGAGAACAACAAGAACGTCTTATGGATGAGATGTTTTCACCGATTTCAAACCAAGTTTTACCTGCTTCAATAGAAGAGAGACTTGACATGTATAAACATAGAATGGAACTTGAAGATAAAAATATTGCCTATAAGATAGTAAAAGAGAAATTTTTAAACTATCGCCAATTTAATTTTAAACTTTTTTTTAAAAATGATACGATAATTCCTGCATATGCTCTCTCTTACTCAACTATGCCTAGAAAAAAAGCGCAAGGAAGCATTGAGTTTATCCATGATAATATTGGCTATTTTAATCGCGAAGAGATTAGATTTGTTACTTTAGATTTTTTCAATACGACATGTAATTTTGAGTACAAAACAGTAAATGAACTGATTTTTAATCAGCCTGATTTTGAGGAAGAGCAGAAATTTAGAAGCGTTTTAACAAATAAAAATTACGATTTAAGCCCAATAATTATTGTTGATGAAATCCCGCATACAAAACTTACAATCGAACTTGATGCAAAAATTTATGAAGACGTAAGAGAAAAACTAATCATTATATAATGTTTTTTTTGCTAAAATAACCGAAATTATTATAAAGGCTTTTGTATTATGATTATGGATGTTATGGAAATTCAAAAAATTATTCCTCATCGTTACCCTTTTTTACTTTTAGACAGAGTTACCGAGATTCAAGAAAACATATCTTTGGTAGGATTTAAAAATGTAACAATAGGCGATAACGTTTTCCAAGGTCACTTTCCGGGTCACCCAATATATCCAGGCGTTATGATTTTAGAAGGAATGGCTCAAGCAGGCGGAATTTTGGCATTTAAAAGCATGGGAACTATGACGGAAGAAGAAGCCGCAAACAAGGTTGTCTATTTTATGAGTATCGACAAAGCAAAATTCCGTTCTCCCGTAAAACCGGGGGATAGACTGGAATACCGCATAAATGTTATCAAAAACAAAGGTCAAATCTGGGTACTCGACGGCAAAGCTTATGTTGATAATGTTTTGGTTTCAGAAGCCGAATTAAAAGCCATGATTGTAGATAAATAATGAGTAAAATTTCTCCTCTAGCAATTATAGAAACAGGAGCCGTTATAGGCAGTGATGTTGAAATAGGAGCGTACTGTTTTATCTCTGCAAAAAGCACTATAGGTGATGGAACAAAAATAGAACAAAGCAGTTGTATCTATGGAAAAACGACTATTGGTAAAAATAATCATATCTTTTCACACGCCGTAATCGGTTCGATTCCGCAAGACCTTAAATTTGAGGGAGAAGATGTTGAACTTATTATCGGCGATAACAATAAAATTAGAGAGTTTACCCTTTTTAACCCCGGTACAAAAGGCGGAGGCGGAAAAACAATCATAGGCTCAAACAATCTTTTTATGGGTTATGTTCATATAGGACATGACGTTATTATAGGCAATCATTGTATTTTAGCAAATGCCGCTACTTTGGCAGGACATGTAGAGATGGGTGATTATGCAGTAATCGGTGGAATGACTCCGATTCACCAATTTGTTCATATAGGCGATTATGCGATGATTGCCGGTGCATCTGCACTTGCTCAGGATGTTCCCCCTTTTTGTATGGCAGAAGGTAATCGTGCAACGCTTAGAGGATTAAACCTAACAGGTCTTAGACGACACATTAAAAGAGAAGAGATAGATGAGATTAAAATAGCTTATAAAGAGCTATTTGAAGCAGGAAAACCGCTTAAGGATGTTGCAAGCGAGTTACTTGAAAAAACGACTAGTCATCATGTTCAAGATCTTTGCAATTTTGTTCTTAAAACAAAACGCGGAATTCCATATGAGAGGAAAAATTTATGATTCATAGAGCATGTAGCTTTTGTGATGCTCATGAGAGCGATGCAAATCCTTTAATTGCAGGCAACGGTGTATATATTTGTAAAAACTGTGTAATTTCTGCTTACAAAATAATGTTTGGAGACGAGAGTTCTTCTACTACTTCAAAAAATGAAGAGTTAGTTGATGCCGTTACAAAACTAATGACTCCAAAAGAGTTAAACAACTTTTTGGGTGATTATATCATAGGTCAGGAACGCGCTAGAAGGCTTCTTAGTGTTGCAGTGTATAATCATTATAAAAGAATATTTAAAACTCAAAATGTAAAAGATGATGAAACAGAAATAGCAAAATCAAATGTACTTCTAATAGGACCAACCGGAAGCGGAAAAACGCTTATGGCACAGACAATTGCCAGAGTACTAAATGTTCCGATTGCAATTGCCGATGCTACAAGTTTAACGGAAGCCGGATACGTTGGAGAAGATGTTGAAAATATTTTAACAAAGCTTCTTCAGGCGGCTGATGGAGATGTTAAAAAAGCTCAAATGGGAATAGTTTTTATAGATGAAATCGATAAGATTTCTCGTATGAGTGAAAACCGTTCTATTACACGTGACGTTTCAGGAGAGGGTGTTCAACAAGCACTTTTAAAAATTATTGAAGGAGCAGTTGTAAATATACCTCCAAAAGGCGGAAGAAAACATCCAAATCAGGAATTTATTGCAATTGACACTACAGGTATATTATTTATTTGCGGCGGTGCATTTGACGGGCTTGATGAAATTTTAAAGAAAAAACAAGGAGAAAATATTTTAGGCTTCGGTCATGAGAAAAAAAGCAAAAAAGAGCAAAAAATGAGCTATGACATGGTTGAACCGGATGATTTAGTAAATTACGGTTTAATTCCAGAACTTGTAGGTCGTCTTCCTATTATTGCTTCTCTTAATGAAATAACGGAAGATGATATGGTTCGCATTTTGACGGAACCTAAAAATTCTATTATTAAACAGTATAAAAAACTCTTCTCAATAGATAACGTTGAACTTAACTTTGAAGATGATGCGCTAAGAGCGATTGCCAAAAAATCTATTAAACGTAAAACCGGTGCGCGCGGACTTCGCGCGATTTTGGAAGAAAATATGATTGATATCATGTATGAACTTCCGGAATACAACGGATATGAAGTTTTAATAACGAAAGCCGTAATAGATGATGCTGATGTACCGGTGTACATCAAAAAACACTCAAAACAAATAGCATAAGGTAATATAATGATTTTTAATAAATTAATTGGTCTTTTCTCTAATGATTTATCGATAGATTTAGGAACTGCAAATACGATTGTAATTGCAAAAGGAAGAGGCATTATTATAAACGAACCATCCGTAGTTGCCGTTAAAACGGAAAAATTCGGTCATCAGAGAGTTTTGGCGGTTGGACATGAAGCAAAAGAGATGGTAGGCAAGACTCCCGGCAATATTAAAGCTATTCGTCCAATGAAAGATGGGGTTATTGCAGACTTTGACATGACAGAGAAGATGATTAGAAAGTTCATTGAAAAAGCTCATGGAAGAAGCTCTCTAATTAGCCCAAGAATTATTATTTGTGTTCCGTACGGCCTAACGCAAGTTGAGAGAAAAGCTGTACGAGAGTCTGCTTTAAGCGCTGGTGCTAGAGAAGTATTTCTAATTGAAGAGCCTATGGCTGCAGCAATCGGTGCAGGAATAGAGATACGTGAACCGCAAGGAAATTTGGTAGTTGATATCGGCGGCGGTACGACGGAAATAGGTGTTGTTTCGCTAGGAGGACTAGTACTCTCAAAATCTATCCGCACTGCGGGAGACAAAATAGATCAAGCAATTGTTAACTTTATCAGGAAAAAATACAATCTTCTAATTGGCGAGCGAGTTGCCGAAGAGATAAAAATTGCAATCGGTACTGCCGTAACTCTTGATGAAGAACTAAGAATGGTAATTACAGGCAGAGATCAAGTCGAAGGGCTACTCAGTTCTGTTGAACTAACTAGCGAAGATGCAAGAGAAGCTATGAGAGACCCTCTCAAAGAGATAGGCGAAGCCTTAAGAGATGTGCTAGAACAGATGCCTCCTGATTTAGCTGGCGATATAGTAAATCACGGCATTATATTAACAGGTGGCGGTGCTTTGATTCGTCAACTCGACAAGTATTTATCCGATATTGTAAAAATTCCGGTGTATGTTGCAGATGAGCCTCTTCTAGCAGTTGCTCGAGGAACAGGTCGCGCACTTGAAGAGATAGATTTACTACAAGAACTTTTTGAAAATGACTAAGGGATTATTTAGCTTTTTCCTAATATTTATTACGCTCCTTTTGGGTGCGTTATATTATACTGACATAATTCAATCGCCTTTTATTTCTGCATTAAATAAAGTAAAATCAAATTATAATGCTTCAATTGAATTTGTAGAAAAACAGCTAGTTAAACACTTTTATCAAGCCTCGCATATAGAAGAGCTTGAAGAAAAACTTCAAAAATATGAAGATGACCACTTAGTTATGCAACAGTTGGCTTCTGAAATAAACGACCTTCTTGCACAAAATAACTCAACTTTAAAAACAGATCCTAATGTTCAGCTAGTAAGAGCTATTTCTTACCAAAACTTCGGTGACCAAAATAGAATTTGGATGGATATAGACGATTACAACTCTTCACGTATCTATGGACTTGTGTATAAAGAGTTAGTAGCAGGTATAGTAGTATCGCAAAACGATAAAGCGCTTGGTCTCTTAAACAGAGATATAAAGTGTTCTTATGCCGTTTACGTCGGAGAAAGCAGAGCCTCAGGTATAGCACAGGGAAACAATGCTAAAAATCTAATTATCAAATTTATCCCTGCTTGGTTTATAATAAATATAGGTGATGAAGTAGTGACTTCAGGGCTAGATGAGATTTTTTTCAAAGGGCTAAAAGTCGGAAAAGTCATATCGGTTACAAAATCTCAAGGCTATCAAAGTGCAGTAGTGGAGCCTTACTACAGAGCCAATGACCCTAATTATTATCATATGATTACAAAAGTAAAATAAAGCTCTGCATAACTCATCAAATCTTAAGTGCTTTTTGCCTATAATATACAAATTTTTTTATGTATAAATATTAAAGGTAAAAAATGCCAAAACGCACCGACATTAATACTATTTTACTTATTGGTTCAGGTCCAATAATTATTGGTCAAGCTTGTGAGTTTGACTATTCAGGGACTCAAGCAGTTAAAACATTAAAAGAGCTTGGTTATCGTGTAGTTCTTATAAATTCTAATCCTGCGACTATTATGACAGACCCTGAATTTGCGGACAGAACATACATTGAGCCTATTAAAGAAGACGTAATTGCTAAAATTATCAAAGATGAAAAAGTTGATGCAATTCTGCCTACAATGGGTGGACAAACCGCATTAAACGTAGCTACTAAAATGTACGAAAAAGGTATGCTAGAGGGGATTGAATTTCTAGGTGCATCTCCAGAAGCAATACATAAAGGCGAAGACCGCTCTGCTTTTAAAGAGGCAATGATTAAAATAGGTATGGATTTACCTTTCTCAATGTACGCATACAATATGGATGATGCTCTTAAAGCTGCTGAAACAATAGGTTTTCCTATAATTATCCGTGCTTCATTTACACTTGCAGGCGGGGGAAGCGGTGTTGCTTACAATATGGATGAATTCAAAAAACTTGCAAAACGCGGTTTAGATGAATCTCCTGTTACAGAAATTCTAATCGAAGAGTCTTTGCTTGGATGGAAAGAGTACGAGATGGAGGTTATTCGTGACAAAGCGGACAACTGTATCATCGTATGCTCAATTGAAAACTTTGACCCAATGGGAGTTCATACAGGAGACAGTATTACTGTAGCACCTGCCCTTACCCTGACAGATAAAGAGTATCAAAGAATGCGTAATGCCTCTTTTGATATTTTAAGAGAGATAGGCGTTGATACCGGCGGAAGTAATGTTCAGTTCTCAATTGATCCTAAAACTGGGCGTATGATAGTTATTGAGATGAATCCTCGTGTTTCACGTTCATCTGCACTTGCAAGTAAAGCTACCGGATATCCTATTGCAAAAGTAGCAACTCTTTTGGCAGTCGGATTTACTCTTGATGAAATTACAAACGACATTACAGGAACACCTGCATCATTTGAGCCTGTAATCGACTACGTTGTAACAAAAATCCCTCGCTTTACATTTGAAAAATTTCCAGAAGCTGAAAATACACTAAGTACAAGTATGAAAAGCGTCGGCGAAGTAATGGCAATCGGACGTACTTTTAAAGAGTCTATTCAAAAAGCGCTCTGTTCACTGGAAACTGGTCTGTGCGGCTTTGACCAAATAGATGGAGATATGGATTTTATCAGACATGAAATTCGTCGTCCAAATGCTGACAGAGTTCTTTATGTAGCTGAAGGTTTTCGCCGTGGAATGAGCATAGAAGAGATGTTTGATACATGTCAAATCGACCCTTGGTTTTTATACCAATTGGAAGAGATTATAAAAAGCGAAGGTACTATAACAGAGAAGGTCTTGTCTGATGAAGAGTTTATGAGAAGCTTAAAGGTGGACGGTTTTTCAGATAAGAGAATCGCTCAGCTAATAAATAAGAACTCAAACCAAAATGTAAGTGAAGAGGATGTTTACAAAGCTAAAAAATCTCTACATGTAAACTTTGAATATAATGAAGTTGACACTTGTGCAGCAGAATTTGAAGCACTGACACCTTACCTATACTCTACTACAAATATTACAAAACTTCCAAATGTAAAAAACAGAGTAAGCGATAAGAAAAAAGTTCTGATTTTAGGCGGTGGACCAAACAGAATCGGTCAAGGTATAGAGTTTGATTACTGTTGTGTACATGCCGCTTTCGCACTTAAAGAGATGGATATAGAGACTATTATGTACAACTGTAATCCTGAAACTGTTTCAACTGATTACGATACTTCTGATGTACTATATTTTGAACCGATTGATTTTGAACATGTAAGAGAAGTTATAGAGAATGAAAATCCTGATGGAATCATAGTTCACTTTGGGGGACAAACACCGCTTAAACTTGCAAACTCTCTTACTAATATCGGAGCAAATATTATAGGTACGCCTTCAGCTGTAATTGATTTAGCAGAAGATAGAGAACAATTCTCTAATTTTGTTATTAAAAACGGTCTTAAACAGCCATTAAACGGTCTAGCTCGAACAAAAGAGGAATCTTACGGTATTGCTGAAAAATTGGGTTATCCTGTACTTGTTCGTCCATCTTTCGTTCTAGGCGGTCGCGGAATGCGAATCGTTTACAGTGAAGATGAGTTAAAACAGTACATGGATTTAGCTGTTTCCGTTTCAAACAATGCTCCTGTTTTAATAGACAAGTTTTTAGATCAGGCAGTAGAACTTGACGTTGATGCTATTTGCGACGGGGTTGATGTTTATATCGGTTCAGTCATGCAACATATCGAAGAAGCAGGTATTCACTCGGGTGATAGCGCATGTTCACTTCCTCCGGTTAATTTATCAAAAGAGATGATAGACAAAGTTGAGCAGCAAACAAAAACTATTGCACTTGGATTAGGTGTACGCGGTCTTATGAACGTTCAATATGCAATATATCAAGACGAAATTTATCTAATAGAGGTAAACCCGAGAGCTTCTAGAACTGTTCCGTTTGTAAGCAAAGCTACGGGAATGCCTCTTGCCAAAGTTGCAACACGCGTTATGGTCGGAGAGACTCTTAGAGACGCATTAAAATATTACGACAAATATAATATTGTTATGGAAGAAAATGGACTTTTAAAACCTCGCTTAAAAGGACATATTTCAGTTAAAGAAGCGGTATTTCCTTTCCATAAACTCTACGGTGCAGATTTAGTACTAGGACCTGAAATGAAATCAACAGGCGAAGTTATGGGAATTAGCTCTAATTTTGGTATCAGTTTTGCAAAAGCTCAAATTGCTGCTGGAAATAGAATTGTAACGGAAGGAACTTGTTTTCTATCTTTTGTAGATACAGATAAAAAATATGCTCCTGAAATTGCAAAAGGACTTTATAAACATGGCTTTAAACTTGTGGCTACAAAAGGGACACAAGCCGTCTTAGAAGAAGCAGGCGTTCCTTGTGAAATTGTTTTAAAGATATCTGAAGGTCGCCCAAATATTGAAGACAGTATGAAAAACGATGCTATTCATATGGCAATTAATACATCCGATAACAATACGTCAAAAAAAGATGCAGTTGTTATCCGTCAAGAGGTACTTAAGAGAAATATCCCTTACTTTACAACGCTAAGTGCCGCAAGAGCACTTATACTTGCTCTTGATGAGATGAAAAATGATTCATGGTCTTCTTCAAAAGCTCTGCAAGATTTTCTAGCATAACAATGAGTGTAATCTTAACTCAAACCGACACTACCGTCGGTTTTTTGTCAAAAGATGCACAAAAACTCTGCGATATAAAATCTCGTCCGTCTGTAAAACCTTTTATAACTGTATATAAGAATTTTAAAAGTTTTTTAACTGATGGAAACAGAGTGATGAAAAATAGAAAAAATCTTATTCGCCGCTCTAAAAAAACAACGTTTATAATAAATAATTTTGCATTCAGAATTGCCCCTTTTACACTTCATTCTCAAATATTAAGAGACGCTTCTTGGTTTTACTCTACATCTGCAAACAGAAGCAATGAAAAATTTGAGAGAAGCTTTTGTGAATCAAAAGCTGATATAATAATAGAAGATGTAAACTTTTTAATTGAAAAAGATTCGTCTGCTCTTATAAAAATCAATAAGCTTAAAAGGAGAAAACTAAGATGAATAGATTTATACAAGCACTTTTAACAGGTATTTTTATTACTTTTATATTAGATTTTTTTCTTTTTTTAGGAATTTTATTAAATTACATAAACTTTCATAATATCGATCTTTACTATAATATCTTATTTGCAGACAATCAAAACGGAGTAATATTCTTTTTTCTTTCTGTACTTTTGGGATTTATAGTCACATATATAAAAAATTATAAGATAAGCCTTATTACGGTTGGTTTACTATTTTTTCTTTCACTTTTAACACTTATTGAGAGTGTAGGACATTATGTCGGAGAAGCTATGTTTATGAAAAAAAACATTACGCTTAAGGACAAAAAATATAGTTATACGGGAGATCTCTACTATGAGGGAAGAAAAGAGATTACATTTTATGACTATAATCTAAAAAAAATCATTAAAATCAATAAAAAGGATTTAGATAAGTGAAGCATATATCTTCAATAGCAAGCGGTATCGCACTAGGCAGTGCCGGAATAGCAATGATGAGTGTTTTAAGCGGTTGTGAGTCAAAACAACAAGAGCAAGTACAGCAAAATAAGTTTTTAATAATCGAACAGCAAACAAACGGAAAATATGTAGTTGTAGAGGAAATGCCGACTGATGGTCCAAGCAGAGCTATAATTCGCGAAAAAGATGCTAACGGCAACGTTACTGAACGTTTTATGAACGAAGATGAGATGAAGACTTTAGCAGATCAGGAGTATCAAAAAGTTAAAGACGGTACATCAGAAACTCTCCAAAGCAGTGAAGGCAGTGCAGGAATGGGGCTTGCAGGAACAATTTTAGCTGTTGCGGCAGGTTCTCTTTTAGGAAACATGATAGGTAATGCACTTATGAATAATAAAAATTTTGCACAACGTTCAAATACGGTAAATAAGAGTGCATATAGCCGTTCAAGTTCTGCTTCAAGCAGCGGAAGTACATCTTCAACTAAAAAAAGTTTTTTTGGCGGCTCTAGCGGAGCTTCATCATCAAGCAGCACAAACTACGGCGGTTAATCTTGAAACTTACTAAAATAAAACCTCTAAAAAATGAACAGCTAGAAGAGTTGGGATTTACATGGCATACGGATAATGACAGCAGTAGATATATAGATGATACTCTGGTACAAATTACGCAAGATGAAGCCGAAGCCTACTATGAAGCAGTTAATGAACTCTATGACATGTACGCCGAAGCTGCCGAATATGTAATAGAAAACAACCTATTTTTTGAACTAGGCATACCTTTTAATCTTGTCGATGCGATTAAAAAAAGTTGGGAAAATGATGTTCACTGGCATGTTTACGGTAGATTTGATTTATCGGGCGGAATTGATGGCAAACCTATAAAACTATTGGAATTTAATGCCGACACGCCGACAGCACTTTTTGAGACTGCTCTTTTACAGTGGGCTATTCTTAAAGAGAACAATATGAATGAAGATAGACAGTTTAACAACGTTTATGATGCGATAAGAGAGAATTTTAGACGCCTTGTAACACTCTTTGATGATACGGATAGTTTTGATGAGAATTATGATGGTTGGAAGATACTTTTTTCATCAATACAAGGAAACGATGAAGAAGAAGCAACTACTAGACTTTTACAACAAATTGCTACTGACGCAGGTTTTAACACAAGTTTTGAATATCTTCAAGACATAAAATTTGACGATAACGGAATTTTTGACAGAGACGAAAATCAGTATGAGTATTGGTTTAAACTCTATCCATGGGAGGATATAGCAACCGATGAGCCTGAACTTGCCACTATGCTTACAACAATTATGCAAAATCAACAAGCAATCATTTTAAATCCTGCATATACCTTACTTTTTCAGTCTAAGGGAATGTTGAAAATTTTATATGATTTGTTTCCTGATTCGCCGTATCTTTTAAAAACTTCTTTTGAACCTCTTAAAGGAATCAAGCATGTTCAAAAACCTGTTTTTGGCAGAGAGGGTGCTAATGTAGCGATAATTGACTCAAACGGAGACCTTATTACTCAAGTGAGCGGTCCTTATGATAATCATAAAAAAGTTTATCAGGAGTATGTAGAACTAAACACTGACAGCAGCGGTGCAAAATACCAAGCAGGTGTTTTCTTCGCCTATGAAGCATGCGGTCTTAGTTTTAGAAAAGGCGGTGAAATCATGAACAATATGAGTAAATTTGTAGGACATTATATAGCCTAACATATTTTTAACGGCTAAACTCAGGAACAATTTCTTTGAGTTTAGCTAGTTTATCCTCGCAAAAAAGCAGTTCCTCAATATCTCTGTTTAATTTATCTATATCATACTTTGTAGGCTTTGCAACTGTTATAGAATCATAATCTGTTTTTGCGTCACTTTTGTCTATTAACAGCTCTTCATAGAGTTTTTCACCTGCACGAAGTCCTGTAAACTCTATCTTTATATCTTCTCTTTTACTAAGCTCAATCATTTTTTTAGCCAAATCCACTATTTTAACAGGCTCACCCATGTCCAGTATATATATCTCGCCTGCAGTTGCTATCGCTCCTGCTTGAAGCACAAGTTCGCAAGCTTCCGGAATAAGCATAAAGTATCTAGTAATGTCAGGATGTGTTACGGTTACGTTTTGTCCCTGTTCTATCTGATATTTAAATTTAGGTATAACACTTCCGCTACTTCCTAGAACATTTCCAAATCTGACTGCTACTATATCTGTTTTTAAAGAAACTACGTTTTGGGCATAAAGCTCACAAACTCTCTTTGTGGCTCCCATCACGCTCGTTGGTCTAACAGCCTTGTCGGTAGAAATCATTACAAATTTTTCTACACCATATGTTATAGCCGCATCAATAACATTCTTTGTCCCAAGAATGTTGTTTATGATTGCTTCTTCTATATTTGTCTCGACTAACGGAACATGCTTATATGCCGCAGCATGTATTACGATTTGAGGTTTATGTATTTTAAATGTTTCTTCTAGCAGTTCTTTGTTTACGACACTTTGCAAAACCTGCACTATTTTTATCTTTTGTATCTCTTCCCCGATAGCATAAAGATTATATTCGCTATGGTCTAAAAGTATTAATGTTTTGGCTCCGTATTTTTCGCATTGACGACAAATTTCACTTCCTACACTTCCACCTGCGCCGGTAACAAGTACTGTTTTGTTTTTTATAAAAGAGGAAATTTTATTTTTATCCAAATCTTGCGGATGACGTGCAAGCAAATCTTCTACCGATATATTTTTTAGCTGCTGTGCAAAATTTTTATTTTCTAAAATTTTTTCAAGAGAAGGTAATATCTGAATTATTCTGAAATATTTGGATAGACTATCATATATCTCTTTTACTCTGTTTTTGCTTGCTGATGGCATTGCAATAACCAATAAATCAAATTTATCATCGCCTATCTTATCTTTTAGCTTATCTTTTGAAAGTACATGTATAGAATCGATTGAGCGGTTTTGGATTATTTTATCGTCATCTACAAAATATTTAACTTTGTATTCACTGTTTGCAAACTCTGATTCAAGCCTTATTCCTGCTCTTCCTGCACCGTAGATAACAACCGATTTTGTCTTTGTTATATGACTTTTATTTATTAAATAGTAATACAAATACATAATAAAATTTATACAAAACAGATATAAAAATAGCTCAGATGCCAAAAATGCAATTCTTACCTTTGTGTAAAAAAAAGGCATATAGATTAAAAATGCGGATATATACACAAAACTTTTTATAAGAAACGTTTTTTGAGAAGCTTTAGACCATGAAAGAGAGTAGTCGCTAAATATGAAAAATGATGATAAAGTACGAACTACTATTACGATAAGGACCAATTTTATATCAAATGGCGTATGAAATATAAAAAAAGTCCACCAAAAAGTGATAAAGGAGAGCGCTATAATTACTAAAAAATTTAATATTCTTCTATCTGCGCCCATATCTTTTTACTTGTTACTCTCCAACTTCTGTTTTAGAATGACTTTTCCTGCTTCAACACCAGGTTGGTCATAAGCATTTATGTACATAAATTTAGCACAAATCGAAGTTAATAGTTCATACTCGTACATAAGACTAGCTATACTTTTTTCACTTACACTATCTATTGTTATTACGTCACACGGGATATCACTCAGATTATGTATCGATTCTATCGTTGCATCAGCTTGTTTGTTGATAAGCGAAGAGAACTCTATATTATCAAGATAATCAAGCTCACCAAGACCTTCGAGTTTTACAGGCGGAATTTTTAAATGATTGTCAAAATCCTCAACCTTTATAACGGTAACCGTTTTATCTCTTGTTCCCTCGACAATAAGCTGTAAAAAAGAGTGCTGATCAATCGGACCTATAATTCCGATTGGAGTAAGTCCCTGTCTGGAGCTGTTTATATCCACTTTACCTAAACTCTCTCCCCAAAGCTGAATATACCATTTGTTAAAACCGTCTAGTCTTGAAGAGTAGGAGAAGATTACGTTTATATTAAAACGATTTTTATACTCCACAAAAAATCTTGCTTTTTTAAGCACTCTGTCATACACATCTTTTTTATCGAAAAATGAGTCATACACCTCTTTTGCACCGCTTAAAAGCCCATCTATATCCATGCCGACAATTGCTAAAGGGAGCAGACCGACCGCACTAAAAACAGAAAATCTTCCACCAACGTTCTTTGGTATTTCAAAACTTTGTATATCGTTAGCTTTTGCATATTCGTTTAATTTAGAGTCGCTCTCTGTAATAACTACCGTATTATTTTTATCGCACTTAACCAAAGAGTTGATATATTTAAAAATAGAAACGGTCTCAATAGTAGTGCCTGATTTTGATATAACGATAAAAAGAGTGTCATTTAAATCAATATTTTCTACTTTTGATTTTATATCAATCGGGTCTGTCGTTTCTAAAAAATAGAGTTTTTTACTAAATTTTTTAGAGTGTTTTAAAAATTTATATATTGCGTAAGTACCAAGTGTACTGCCGCCTATACCGATTACGACTATATTTTTTTGCACTACATGTGAAGCATACTCTTTGTATTTTAAGGTATCTCCAAATACGAGATTATAGTAACCTATAAAATCTTTCTCTTTTACTATTTCGCCAAAAACATCCTCATCCGATATAGTAGGGTTAAAGTTGTGTTGATATTGCATCGCTATTCTTTAGTTTTATTGTAGAAAAAATTTGTAGCTTCTACAAACCCATCTACACTCCCGCAGTCAAATCTTTTGCCTTGAAACTTATATGCAAGAACTCTGCCCTCTTTTGCCTGAGTTAAAAGCGCATCGGTAATCTGAATCTCCCCGCCTTTACCCGGTTTAGTCTCTCTGATGATATCAAAAATATCAGGCGTTAAAATATATCTGCCGATAATTGCCAAATTTGAAGGTGCATCTTTTGGTTCCGGTTTTTCTACCATATCTGTAACCCTTATCACACCCTCTTCTTCTACATTTCCTGCTATAACACCGTATTTGTTGCTATCCTCGGGCTCTATCTCTTCAACGGCTACGATTGAACACTTATATTTATCATACAGTTTAACCATCTGAGATAAAACAGATTCGCCATCGTTATCGCACAAGTCATCTGCCAAAATAACTGCAAACGGTTCATCTCCTATTAACGGCTCACCGGTCAAAATAGCATGACCTAAACCTTTCATTTCAACTTGTCTCGTGTAAGCAATTGTACAATTTTTCACAATATCGCGTATCTCTTTCATGAGTATCTCTTTTGAAGTTCCATTTATCTGATGCTCAAGCTCATATGATCTATCAAAGTGGTCTTCAATCGCTCTTTTTCCACGACCCGTCACTATCGCCATAGTGTTTATTCCTGCTTCTCTAGCTTCTTCCACACCGTATTGTAAGAGTGGTTTTGTCAGTATAGGGAGCATCTCTTTTGGAATAGCTTTAGTAGCAGGGAGAAATCTTGTTCCGTATCCTGCAGCAGGGAAAAGACATTTTCTAATTTTTGTGTTCTCTTTTGGCATTTTTTAACCTTAATGAATTGTAATTTATAATTCTATCCAATCACGCCATAAAAAATATTAAATTTTTAATTTATAAACTTTTACATGTGGAGTTAATATAACTTCTTCAAAGAGTGATTTGTCATACTCTTCCAAAGCCATAAGCTGTATATATAAAGAGCTATAAGCTTTCTCATCAAGAACTAAAAAAGTATTGTAGTTTGACATGTAAATGATGGTTACATCTGCATCTGGATTTGATATTTTTAGCTCTTTATGAAGCTTCATATTTTTATCGTATGAAGTCTGTATAAATCTTTTAATAGATGTTTTTTGATTTCCTATAGTCAAAATTTGGCTTTGTAAATCAAACAAAATCCCCTGCCCAAGATTTAAAATATTTTCATTCTGCTTAAACATTTTTGTAGCATAAAACAGAGGTTGATTTTTCATATCTCCATTCATTAAATCTATATTTGAAAAAGTACCCACGACTGGATAAATATCTAACATTCTATAAGGAAGATAAAAATAGATATCTCTTGTTTTTTTCGGAAGTTTTAAATCTGTTTGCAAAGAGAGTAAAAAATCGTTTGTATCCTTAAAACCGTACTCTTTGGTCATTTTTTCAATATTTGATAAATTTGTATCAATTTTTATAAATCCATTTTCCGTATATTCTACATCAAGCCTTGCCATTTTTGCAGAAACATCCTGAGGATTTGTAAGCATAAAACTTACCGGAAAATTAACGCTTCCATCATGTTTTCCGCCGTCTATCAGCGTTTTAACATCACTGTAATATCTAATCGGATATCCGTAATCCCACCAAGAAATAACATAATCTTCCCTTTGCGCTACGCCTTTTAGCTCATCTAGCACTTTTACCTCATCTGCATTAAATACGGTAGGAACTTTATAATCCAGAACATGTTTATAATTTGGGTACAAGATTGCTAATGTAAGAACCACTATAAATAAAAATTTCAGCCTATAATTTGGCATATATCTTGCCGCTTCAGTGATTAAAAATGCAATTCCAAACGATAAGACCGGAACCGCATAAATGGTAAATCTAAGACCTCCAACCGAAGCTAAAAATCCGAGTCCGAGCATCGGCAGGGCAAAAAGCATTATTTTATGTCTATACGATAAATATATAAACCCGATTACCGATAAAACAAATGTAACTACATGTCCGCTAATTCTGTTTGCAAACATCTCAAAGGGAATATGTCCCGCTTCTCTTACCGTCTGCATAACAGAATAAAAATGGAGTCCCATACCATCTGTGCTTGTACTTACGGCATCTTTAAATACGTATCCTTTTAACTGCATCCAAATAGGAGCAAATCCGCCTGAAACAAAAAACAGAACTACTGATATAGCCAAAATATAATAAACATATCTATCAAATCTCTTCTGTTTGTACATGTAAAAAACAGCAAAAACGGAAAAAAATCTTACATATCCGTCAATATTTAACATAGCTAACATCATAATTGCCAAAAATTTATAGTTGTAAAGATTTTTTCTATCAAAAAAAAGCGTATAAAAAAGTATAAATCCAAAAAGCATAAGCTCAAGCGAGTAGCTCTGCGGGTACCACCATCTATAGATTAAAATATCAATCGCGGTAATGATGAGATACTTATCTTCATTTGTCTTTATAGCCCAAATAATCGACCAAAGCAAAAACATCGGCAATACTATATTTAACATGTCGGTGTCAAAATATCCGACCATTGTTCTGTTGTAGTAGCTCCATGCTATGCTTGAAAGAAGTGCGGCGATAAAGCCAAGTTCTAAATTCTCTAAGCTTTTGCCTATCAGTATTATAGGTATAACGATAAGCGAACCTAGAAATACAGGCATATATAAGATTATGCTCTCAAAAGAAAACGGCAAAACTTTAACAAAAAAGGCACTCAACTCTGAAGCGGCAGCACCTACTGCAGAGAGATCGTTTGATTGGGAGAATCCAGCTAAAATATCTCTAGCACCCTCTGCCCAGTAGTAACCGTCATTTGTATTTATCATAAACTGAGAGTTAAATATAAAAGGCTCATAGCCTGCAAACTGATAAAGCCAAATCATCCTTATTGCGACAGAGAATAAAAATGCTAAAACAATGTAGATAAATGTTAGTTTTGTCTCTTTTGCAAATATACCCAATTTTGCCCTTTAACTATATTTCGTTATATAAACTGTCTCTCTCTACGGGTATGAATCCGCTGTTTTTTATAAGTGCTCTAAAATCTTCAAGTTTTACGCCGTTTGCACTTTTAGCTCCTGCCGCAGAATTTATAGACTCTTTTTCTATTGTTCCGTCTAAATCATTTGCACCGAATTCTTGAGCAACAAGAGCAAGATTTACGGTAGAAGTTACCCAGTAAGCTTTAAGATTGGGTACATTATCCAAAACAATGCGACTGATTGCCATGGTTTTTAAAATCTCATTTGCCGTTATAGGCTCTTTTATATTTAAGTAGTTGTTCTGCGTTTGATAAACAAGCGGAATAAAGCAGTTAAAACCGCCCGTCTTGTCTTGAAGTTCTCTAATTCTCATCATGTGGTCTATTCGGTTTGCTCTATTTTCTACATGTCCAAAAAGCATGGTAACGTTGCTTTTTTTGCCCCTAGAGTGCCATTTCTCATGTATTTCCAACCATTGTGACGATGTTACTTTACCTTTACAGATATAGTCTCTTACCTTCTCATCAAAGATTTCAGCTCCGCCTCCTGGCATTGAGTCAACACCGTTTTGAACCATCAAATCAAGAATTTCATCATAACTTTTGCCGTACTCACGAGATAAAAAATCAACCTCTGCGGCAGTCAAAGCTTTTACATGTAGATGAGGATAAGCAGTTTTGATTTTTTTGAAAATCTCCAAGTACCACTCCAAACCCGTATTTGGATTATGAGCTGAGACGATATGAACCTCTTTTGCACCGCGAGAATCTATATCTTTTACGATATTCATTATCTCTTCGTGCGTCATTGTATATTGGTTTGGATTTTTTCTAGTAGCACTGTAAGCACAAAACTTACAGACATCCGCACAAACGTTTGTCGGATTTATATGGCGGTTTATATTGTAGTATGTTTTTTTGCCATGTTTTTTCTGTCTGATACTATCAGCCAAATCACCAAGTTCAAAAAAATCCATATCATAAAGAGCAAGCGCTTCATCAGAACTTACTCTTTTGCCGTCTAAAATTCTTTTTTTTAAATTCATCTCTATTTTAACGCCTCAAATTTATCTAACTCGTCTAACTTTTCCCAAGGATAATCACTCTGTCCCACTTGTCCGCGAGCCGCAACGTCTGCGTATAAAAACGTCTCTTTTGAAGGCTTGTCTAAGTGAAACTTGCGTGTTATCCAGTTTGGTGTCAAAGAGAAATTATTTAGTACAAATTCTGAAAGTTTATCATCATCTAAGCCGCTAATTACAGTACCGTAAGTATCAACCGCAACAGAGGTAGGACGAGCTACGCCTATCGCATAAGATATCTGAACAAGCGCTTTTTTAGAAAGTCCTGATGCTACTATATGTTTTGCAATCCATCTAGCCGCATAAAGTCCGCTTCTGTCAACCTTTGTATAATCTTTAGAACTTTGCGCTCCGCCCCCGATTGGTGCATAACCGCCAAAGCTGTCAACTATAAGTTTTCTACCCGTCAGCCCAGAATCGTGCAGTGATGAGTGTGATACATACTTACCTGTCGGGTTAATATGGATAATGCAGTCATTTTTGTCGTAAAGCTCACTAGGAAGTCCTGCATCATCTATTAACTCGCCGATTAATTTTCTAACCGTGTTGATATCCATAGTATTTACACATGGAGCAGATACTACGATAGTGTGGATTTTCTGCGGTTTGCAGTTTTCAAAGTTCTCTTTTTTACCGTAATCCATAGTTACTTGAGTTTTAATGTCAACACCCAATTTTGAAGGATTTGCTTTTGCAAAGTTGTAAACTTTTTCCATCAATACTCTGGCATAAGTTATGGCACTTGGCATATAGTTCCCAGTTTCTATGTCTGCATATCCAAACATAATCCCCTGATCACCCGCTCCCGTCTCGCCGTCTTCTTGGTCAACCCCTTGATTAATATCCGGAGACTGTGCATTTAAAAGCACTTGAAGTTCTACGTCTTCAGGGTGCAGACACTCTTCTCTCGTAAAGTAAGGATTTCCGTCATAGCCTATGTTTACAAGAGCGTCATGAACGATTTTTTTATAATCTTCCGTTGTAACTCTAGTTTTTGAGGTAACTTCGCCACCTATAACTATATGTTTTCCCGCTACAAAAACCTCTGAAGCGACTCTTGATTTTGGGTCTCCGATAATTAGTTTATCGACTATACTGTCTGCGATGATATCCGCACATTTATCTGGATGTCCCGGACTTACTACTTCACTTGTAAAAAGATACATATATTTCCTTGAGTTATTATCAGCCCGCAAGACTATCGCCTCGCAAACTAGTTTGAAAAACACCCCTTAATTTTGACCTATAGGCCGGGTGCCTTCCACATTGAAGTCGTAATATTATCATCTACTAACTTTAATTGCACTTCGTATGCTTTTTCAAACTTAATTTTTATCTCATCATAAACTTTTTTATTCTCTAAATTTGGCTTATAAACTTTATCCCAAACTACTATTTTTTTTGCTGCGTCTGCTATGTCTTTATAGATTCCGACACCCACGGCAGCCGCCATTGCTCCGCCTAGTGCAGTTGCTTCCGTGACACGAGGGATTTTTACACTGCACCCCGTAACATCAGCTAATATTTGAGACCAAAGCGCACCCTTGCTTGCCCCGCCTGCAAAAACAATTTCGTCAATTTTTATATCTGCAAACTCTTTAATCTTGTCAAGATTTATGGATGAGACTATTGCCGCATTTTCCTGCAGACTTCTAAACATTGACGCTCTGTTACATGTAGAAGGATTTATGCTTAGGTTTAAAAAACTAGGAGCCGCGTGGTACCATTTTGAGTACTTCATGGAGTCTGAAAAAATGGGTAAAATCCCATAAGAACCGACCGGCACTTTTGAGGCTTTTTCTTCCAAAACAGCATAAACATCAACTCCTCTCTCTTTTGCTTCCAACTTTTCCATGTCGCAAAAAGCGTCTCTAAACCAGCGCATAACAAGACCGCTGAAAAACGTGATGCCTTCGGCTTGAGACTGAGAAGAGATTACATGTGGATTTACTCTTATGTTCATATCTGATGGCGGAAGCGTGTTTTTGTCTATATTTACGACCTGTTGCCAAAACGAGCCGCCTAATATTGCAACCTGACCGACATCAACAACACCCAAACCTGCACATCCGAGCTGAACATCGCCGCCGCCCATCACAACTTTTGTACATGTAGATAAAGTCGTTTGTAATGAAGCCTCTTTCGATACACTTCCCATAAGTGTTCCAACCTCTAAAACTTCGCCAAATATATCGTCTTTAAGCCCTACTCTCTTTGACATGTCACTTACCCAGTTACGGTTTTTCAGCGAAAATATCCCCGTAGTTCCACCGTTACTCGGATCCGTTGCGATAACTTTGCAAAGCTTGTATAGTATCCAATCTCCTATCATAGAGATTTTCGCAACTCTCTCATACATGTCAGGTCTGTTGTTTTTTAACCACATGATACGCGGAATCGCTCCAAGTGCAAAAGTCTGCCCGGACTCGCTGTAAAACTCTTCTTCGATTCCGACAAAATTTTCTTTTAGATATCTTACTTCATCAGAAGCTCTAGCATCGACATTTGCAACCGCCCAAAGCTCCCTGCCCTCTTTGTCATAAAGCACAATCCCCTCACGCATACTCGTCGCACTAAGAGCTAAAATATCCTCGCCGCGCAGGTTTGCCGCCTCTAAAGATTCTCTTATGCACTTACATGTAAGGAGCCAGTTTGCATCAAAATCAAAGTTCATGGAGTTTGGCACGCCATCTTCTTCAAGGTGCGTCCACTCCTGCTGAGCAACACTTATCTGATTGCCCAAAGTATCAAAAATTACGGCTCTTATACTTCCCGTTCCTGCATCTATCGCCATTAAATATTGCATATTTTCTTTTCCTAAATAATGTTTTTCTATTGTGTTTTTTTGCGGTAATAGTATAATGATTTGGTTTTTTTGTAAAGAGTCTATATTTTACAATAGGCTTTTTCATAACTTTTTTTAGATTGCTCCCTCTGTGTTCGCAGTGACCGTCATTGCTAGGAGCATTTGTTTATTTAGCAAATATCAAGTAATTTTTTAGTCATAGTACACTCCTGATATATTTGTCATTTTGCTAAACTATTACGATTTTTGCTTGATATCTATACAAAAATCTTTAAATCCCCTTGTTTAGCATATATAACACACTTTAATAGTATTACACTTTTAATGATAGGATATTAAGTAGTTTTGTAGCTTACATGTATATAATGTACTACTAATAAATAGTTGGATGTAAAAAAGGAAAAATATAAAATGAAGAAAAATGTTTTTATTTCATCAACTTTTATAGATTTAGAAGAATATCGTAAAGAGATTTGGCAATTGTTATCACAATACGATGTTAATGTACTTGGGATGGAACAGTTTGGAGCACGAAAAGAAACACCACTTGAAACATGTATTAATGAAGTAAAAAGATCAGATATTTATGTCGGTATAATTGCTCAACGCCTTGGAAGTATAGAACCTAATTCAACTAAATCATATACTCAACTTGAATATGAAAAAGCAGTAGAACTTGATAAAGAAATATTAATTTACTTAATTGATGAAAAAAATGCTTTAGTTAATCCAATTCATATTGACTATGGATACAAGCATGAACAGTTAAATAATTTTAAAGAATTATTAAAAGAAAAACATACAGTAGATTCTTTTCGTGACCCGCAAGATATTGTTGGAAAAATAAAAAATAGACTAAGTTCTATTTTAACCGAAACACAATCCGCCCAAAATGATGACCCAATGAAAACATCAATGCACTTGTTAGAAAAATTTCACCTTTTGCCACAAAAATATAATAACAGAGAAGTCCACCTTAAAGTAAAACTATTAAATAATGCTTTTCCATTGTCGAAGCAAGCTTGTAAATTTCTTGGTTATAAATTTGGTGAAGCAATGGGTGTATCTTTTAAATTAATAGAACCATCTATTGATTGTAAAATAGAATATTTGATTATTAATGAAGATGTGTCTAGCATATACTTTGATATGAAGGATGATGAGGAAATAGAGATAATAGCTCGATTGTTGTTTTCAACTGAACGAATTAGCAACATTAAAGCAAAATTTTCTGATAGCTCTTATACTATTAAGAGAGAAAATCCTGATTACAATCCAAATATACCTGATTGGAATAGTTTCAGTTCAAAAAGTTTAATAGACATGTATGATAATCCAAAATTCATAACTGAAACAAAATATATTGATGGTGATTCTATGTTATTATTAGGGCTAAGCAGAAAAGTATAAAGTCATAAACCCAACACTAATAAATTACCTAGCAGTAATTTATTGGCTATATTCAAACGTTATACATAATCTAAAAAAGGATAAAATTATATGAAAATTAAATCACTAAAAATAACAGACTTTAAACCAATAAAAAACCTTGAACTTAATAATCTTGGTGAAATTGTAATTATCGCAGGAGCAAATGGTTCTGGGAAAACTCGATTAAAGCAAGCCATTGTTCAAAGTTTACAGAGTACTCCAATAATGGATATGGTTATTGAAGCATCAAGAAAAGAAGAAGAAGACCCTAAATATTTTAATGGATTACATCTTGAAGTAAAAAAAGGACAACCCAATCAATTATTAAATAATTATATTAATAGTAGAAAATATGGTTCTGGAAGGTATGTAGGTTCTTTAGTTCAAATTGATTCAAGTAGAAGTATTCAAACTCTTAAATATAATCCAGTAAATTGGCTTGGAGGAGATCCGGATGATACTGAGTCACCGAGTAATTTTTATTTCAATCCTTTTTCAAATAGGTGGCAAGATTTTGTTAATTATATTCATCAAAAGTCTGCATCAAGAGATAAGAAACTTGCAGATGAATTAAAAAAGAATCCTTCTACTGGAGAAGATATTATTAAAAGAAATCCTGACCCACTTGAAAAATATAAAAATATATTTGAAGATTTATTGCCTGGGAAAAAATTATTAGATATTGACCCAGCTCAACCTAAAGAGTTTCAATATCAAGATGAGTCAGGACAAACTTTAAATTTCAGGTCTCTAAGTTCAGGTGAGCAGGAAGTTATTAAAGTGCTGTTTGATGTTGCAAGAAAAGAAATTAAACATTCAATAATTCTTGTTGATGAACCAGAACTACATTTGCATCCTACTTTAACATTTAAATTAATTGAAGCACTTAAAGCAATTGGGGAACATACTAATCAATTCATATTTTTAACACATTCAGCTGATTTAATATCAACCTACTATTCAACAGGTAATGTTTTTTTTATTGATTCGGTTCAAACGGGAGCAAATCAAGCTCATCGCTTGAGTGATTTAAATCATAGCCACCATGAAGTCGTTCAATTAATTGGACAAAACTTAGGTCTTTTTGCTGTGGGTAAAAAGTTAGTATTTATTGAAGGAGAAAATTCAAGTATTGACAGACTTACATATCATACAATTTCTCAAACAATTGATAAGGAATTGAAAATAACACCTATTGGGTCAGTGTTAAACTTAATGACTTTGAATAAAATTGAAGAGCAAATACGTAATACTATTTTTGGCATTGATATTTTTATGATTAGAGATAGAGATGGATTAGATAATAATCAAATCGATGTAATAGAAAAAAGTGGGCGTGTAAAATGTCTTAAAAGAAGACACATAGAAAACTATTTTTTGGATGAAGAAGTTCTTTTTATGGTTGCTGAACAGCTTTATTTGACTAGAATGAATCCCACTTTAACAATTGAATATATAAAAAATGAAACAAAAAGGATTGCCAAAGAATCAATCAATTTTAATCTTTTTAAAAATGCCAAAGATTACCTAAGCCTCAATTATCACTTGAAGCATCCTAAAGTAAAGAAAGTTGAAGTAAAAACAATTAACGAAATAAAGAAAGAAATTATAGAGGGAGTACAAACTAATTTAAATTCTCTTTCAAATGAGCTTGATACAAGTAAAATATCAGAATGGTTAAATAAAGAAGAAGAAAACTTAGTCAAAATGTTGGACTCTGATGAATGGATAAACAATTTTCAAGGGAAGCTAATATTCACTAAAGTATGTGCTGATGTTTTAAAAGGGGATGCTTTGAGAGTAAAGCAAGCTTATGTTGATATCGCTCTAGATAGAAAGCCTTCTGCAATACAAGACTTATTAGATATTTTTAATGCAATAAAATAACAATAAGTACATATAAATTTATATTTAGAGTTGAAAAAATTAGAATATATAAACAAATATATAATAAATCATTGCACCTGACATTTTTCAGCTCCGCTCAAAAATGCAGGTGAAATCAACCGTTATCTCAAAACCTTTAATCAGTTGCACAAAAAAAATTAATCTGTACCAATTTCAAAATCCACGATGAGTAACCACTCTTTAAACCTCTCTCTCCTTCTGCTGCACCTGCTGTAATTTTTTTCACACAAACACTTTTTTATTTTTAGTTTTGCCTTTTAGGGCGTAGTGCGTCCGTATGCAGGCATTTTCTTATCGCTATTTTTCTTTTGCAAATCTTTACATGTAGGGATTTTTTTCTCAAGAGAGTGGGCGGATAAAACTGAGTTTGACTTTTGCCGCCGTTTGATAGAGGAGAGTCATTGCAAGAAGTATGCTCAACCTCATTTAAATACAAGACACGAAATAGTGAATACTCCCTAAAAAAGCGGTTTCTTATCTATATCTTTACAAGTTTTTTTATCTACAGCTATTTCGACTATAGTTTTAGATGAATTTTCAATAAAATACTTATAAAACATTACTACTCCTGCATCGATGCCTTTTCTTGATTGTATATCGCTACAAGCACCGATAGCATCAACTTGTTTATCTGTAAAAGATTTTTTTATATATTCAAATACCTCTTTTTTTTCATTCTCGGTGATATCTTCATATTGTTTCTTGAGAACTCTTGTTGCAAAAGTTGCCATATCTATACTTTTTAATATCGTTACGACATTATCATTACTAATTGCCGAATGAATGATTGTTAAATCATCAATACGATACGGTAGATAAGATTGTAACTCTGTAGCAATTTTCTTTGCCTGTTTTGCTACACTATCTTTTTGTACATCTGCCATCACAATTGAAGCAAGACACAAAGTAAATAACAATATTTTTTCCATCATACACCTCGTCAAGTTTTTGAAGATTATATCACATGTTTTATTTTGGTGATGCAAAAAACACAACTGATGTGTGCTAATATTACATATTGGTAAACACAAATAACGAAAAAGGATTTTAAAAATGTCCATTAACCACAATAAAAATATAGTTAAATTAGCAGGATGGGGTATCTCTTTTATAGCGCTTATTTATACCATTGTAGGCTATATAGATATAGCCTCAGATGCTTCTACAAGAGCTTTTGCACCTTTAGTGCTTATAGAAGGTATATTTTTTATCTCAATAGGTTTAGTAGTGGTATGGATAGGAAAAAGAAAATCTCAATAAAGAGATACTCACTTGTAAATATACCTCAGCTTTTAACTCTTACCCCAAAACCTCTAGCTCATCGCTGTATTTATCTTCGCAATATGGCTCGTAAGAAGACTTATAAACAGCGTAGTGAGCGGTTGTTTTGTGTCCCTCAAGTGCCGCTTCGTCTCTCCATGTCTCAACCGCAAAAAATTTTTCAGGTCTATCTTTGCACTGAAAAATATCATAAAATATACATCCGTCTTCCGCTTTAGATGGTTTAACCATAGCTGTTAAAAGCTCTTTCATTTTTTTAATTCCGTCTTTTTTCGCTATAAACGTCACTTTTTTAGTTATCGTCATTTTTTATCCTGTGTGCTTGTTTTTTAATCTAAGCGATTATAGCAAATTTGAGTAATTACACTATAATAGTAGAAAAAATATAGGATATTTCCTTTGGATTTAGTACTGCAAATTGAAGATATTATAGAAAAAAACGGTAGCGACTTCGAACTCTCAAAACTCTTTAAAGCTTTTATACACGAATATAAACTTTCTCTAAATACCTTATTTAAAAAAAATCAAGGCAAAGACTTTTTAGTACGTCATACAAAGCAGCTAGACTCGATAATATCACTTATGTATAAGACTGTTTTAAGACGGGTATTTGGTAATTATCTGCCGATGAGAACTTCTATACCCATAGCCATAGTTGCGCTTGGAAGCTACGGACGAGAGCAGCTATGTGTTCACAGCGATATAGATTTACTTATAGTTTATGAAAAAGTTGACGGATTTAACAGTGAGCTTATAATCGAGAAGTTTTTTTATTTGGCACTTGATGCAGGATTAAAGCTAGGACACAGAGTTCATCAGGTAAACGACCTTTTTGCCGCAAGTAACGAGGACATAACCATAAGAACATCTCTTATGGAAGCAAGATTCGTAACAGGTTCTAACTTTACATGGCATGCAACGACAAAAGAGCTTACGAAGATACGTCTTCACAACCAAAAAGAGTTTATTTTAGCAAAGGTAGAAGAAGCACAAATAAGACGCAAAAAATTTCCGCCATCAATGCAGCCAAACATAAAAGAGAGTGTAGGCGGACTTAGAGACTCCAACTTTATATTTTGGATTGCTCAAACTATCTACGGAGTTACAAGCCTAAAGGACTTAACAGGCACTCTGTATGCGGATGATGAGTACAAAGAGTATAGAGCGGCACTTGAGCTTCTCTTTCGCGTAAGAAGCGCTCTTCACCTCATAACAAACAAGCAAGAGGACAGACTTTTACTGGAACACATTCCCGAAGTCAGCCGAATGCTTGGATTTGCAAATGAGCAAAAAATGGTTACAAAAGTTCTTGAAGCACAGTGGAGAATCAGCAACTTTACACAGATTTTTGTTAAAAAAATGGTCAGACCTTACATTATTGACATGTCTAACGTCGGCAAATTCAGACACAATCGATTGAGCAGAGGCATATATGAATTAAACGAAAGAATTTATGCATCCTATAATCTTCCTATTTTACAATTAAACAAGCTTTTGGAAATTTTAGTATCACTTCCTGATAAGTTTTACCATTTTGATGCAGGATTTTTAAATCAACTGACATATACAAAGATATCTTATCCTCTTCAGACAAAAACATACTCACTTTTAAAAGAGCTTTTTAAAAAACAGCACATGTACTGCTTTTTAAAACTATTTTACGATGCCGGAATTCTACATCATCTGTTTCATAATTTTAAAAAGGTTCTTCATCTACCGCAGTTTGACGGATACCATCACTATCCCGTAGATATTCACTCTATCAGATGCGTTGAAGCGCTTGAAAACATTGAAGAGCCGTTTATTAAAAAGCTTTATGACGAGTTTAGCCCTGATGAAAAACTACTTTTAAAAATAGTAACTCTCTTTCACGATACCGGAAAAGGGCGAGTTCAAGACCACAGCGAAGTAGGTGCAAAACTGATAGTTCCGTTTGTAAAAAAAATGAAACTAAAAGATGAAGAGATTGAGCGATGCGTAACTTTAGTTAAACAACATGTAACTATGAGCAATGTTGCTTTTAAACAAAACATCCACAATGAAAAAACACTATATAAATTTATGTCAAACGTTGAAGACGTAACAAATCTAAAACTTCTTTATGTGCTTACATACGCAGATATTAACGGTGTTGGAGACAATGTATATACATCTTTTAATTCTAAACTTCTTAGAGAACTCTATGTAAATGCACTTGAAGTAGCTGAAAATTTCGGAAGAATTACCGATGCGACAAAAAGAATAAATATTGAAAAACGCATTCAGAGACATCCTGAATTTATAAAGTTGCCAAAAGTGATACAAAGCAAATTGCTTAGAGTAGAATCAAATCTATTCTTTTTTAAGCATACGCCTCTTGACACTATTGAAATTGCAAAAAAAGCAACGCAAACAAAAGAGTATCTATACTCAATAGATACAAAAAGTTCTCTAACGATAGAGATTTATAGAAAAATCCAATTAAACATCGGCTATCTTTTGGCAAGATTAAGCCACCTCGACGTAGCTTCTATGGAGATTTTTACCCTTTTTGACGGTGTTAAATATTTTAAAATAGAGTTTATTGAACATGTAGAAGGCGATGAAGCCGCTGATATAGAAAATATTATAAATAATGCTTTTGACATGAGCAAACATGTGCAACTAAAAGAGGTAAATATTCATAGGCATGAAATTCATATTGATTGTGAACACTCACTCACACATGCAGAAGTAAATGTAAATACACAAAACCAAAAAGGTCTTCTAGCCTATATAATGGAGTGTTTTGAGGAGTTAGGCATAAATATAGTAACGGCAAAAATTCATAGTTCAAAACATAAAGTAAGAGATAGCTTCTTAATCGAAAAACAAAACGATATATGCAATAATGTCGATAAAATTTTTGAACTACTAACAAAGAGTACTCACAACAAAGGTAAGTAAAATGTGCGGAATTGTCGGCTACTTAGGAAAAAAAAACACAAAACAGATTTTACTAGACGGGCTTAAAGAGCTTGAGTATCGCGGCTATGATTCGGCAGGAATAGCAGTTTTACAAAATGGAGAGTTTTCAAACTTCAAAGCGGTTGGAAAACTGGTTAATCTTGAAGAAAAGACAAAAGATTTTAAAACAGACGGTTTTTCGGTGGGTATCGGACATACGAGATGGGCAACGCACGGAAAACCCACAGAGCTAAACGCTCATCCGCATCTTGGGGAAAGCTCTTATGTAGTTCATAACGGAATTATTGAAAACTACGCAACTTTAAAAAAAGAGCTTCAAAGCAGCGGCATTACCTTTTTAAGCCAAACAGATACCGAAGTTATAGTTCATCAGTTTGAAAAAAATTTAAAAATTTCAAACAACCCTTTTGAAGCCTTTGCAAAAACAGTAAAAGAGTTACATGGTGCTTATGCTATTTTGCTTGTGACAAAAGCAGAACCAAACGCTATATTTTTTGCGAAGCAGGGTTCACCTATGCTTGTGGGCATAAATGCCGAAGATGAGAAATATTTTGCATCTTCGGATACTCCTATTATCGGACATTGTACAAATGTCAACTACTTTGAAGACGGCGATTACGGATATATAACTTCAAGCGAAATAGCAATTTTTGACAAAGATAAAAAAAGAAAAGAGCCTAAATTTTTAACACTTTTACAAAATAAACTCTCTGCTCAGAAAAACGGTTTTAGATTTTTTATGGAAAAAGAGATTTACGAACAAAGCGACGTAATATCAGATACTTTAATGGGAAGATTAAGCGAGAATGAGATAATTTTTGATGAAATTGACAAAACTCTTTTTGATGGGATAAGTGAGATAAAACTATGCGCATGCGGAACATCTTATCATTCGGCAATGAGTGCTTCATATCTTTTTGAACGCTACTCCAGAATAAAAACATCACTAGAAATTGCAAGTGAATTTAGGTATAGAGAACCTGTTATGAGCAGTGATACTCTTTTTATAGTAATTTCTCAAAGCGGAGAGACTGCAGATACACTTGAAGCACTAAAGATGGCTAAAGCATCAGGACTTAAAACTTTAGTTATTTGCAACGTTGATAACTCCTCAATGGTAAGATTAGCAGATGCAACGATTCTTACACGTGCAGGAATTGAAAAAGGTGTAGCTTCAACAAAAGCGTTTGCTACTCAAATAACTGTTTTTTGGATGCTATCCTTATACATAGCAAAACTAAAAAACTCATTAGAAGACAATAAAATAGCAAAACAAATTTCACTGCTTCGTGAAATTCCATCACATGTAAAAGTAAATGATGATTTACATGAACGTATTAAAAGATTATCTAAAAGATATCTTCACGGACACGGTTTTTTCTTTATAGGTCGAGATATATTTTATCCGCTTGCTTTAGAGGGCGCTTTAAAACTAAAAGAGATTTCATATCTTCATGCAGAAGGTTACCCTTCCGGTGAGATGAAACACGGTCCTATTGCACTTGCTGACCCTGAACTTTTTACTATTGCACTGCTTCCAAAACATCTTCACTATGAAAAATCAAAAAGCAACGTAGAGGAACTTAGCGCGAGAGACTCTACAATATGTGCAATAAGCCAGATAGAGTTTGAAAAAGCCGATGATTTTGTTCAGATATCCGAGTGCAGAGACTACATGTTAGAATTTTTTGAAATGATGATAGTCGTGCAGCTTTTATCTTTAGAAATATCAATAAGATTAGGAAATGATGTTGATATGCCTAGAAATTTAGCAAAAAGCGTTACTGTTGAATAATTAATTCTTATTTCATATTAAATTTATATTTTCTTAGCTATGATTAAATTTAATTAAATTATAACAAAGTGATTTCATAATGACAACAAAATCAAAGTTAATGTTTGTAGTTACAATTATGCTTTTAGGACTTACTGCAGCTACCATAGTGAATATTGCGCTTAACTTTAGAGAGTACAGTATAAAAAGTGCTACAGATAAAGCTGAAATGGCAGCCAACATTGTAAAAGACGGCATAACAGCACATATGGTTAATGGTATAATGGACAAAAGAGAGTACTTTTTAAACCAAATATCAAGCACCGGCAATGTTGAGTTCTTAAGACTTATCAGAAGTCAAAATGTTATTAAACAGTATGGGGACGGTTTTGATAAAGAGAACACCAAAGATGCCATTGATGAAAAAGTCTTAAAAACAGGCGAAGCCGTAGAAGAAATTACCGAAACCGCAAACAGCACGAAACTTAGAGTTACAATACCTTATAAAGCAACTTCAGATAACACGGTAGCAAACTGTTTAACTTGTCATAACGTAAACAAGGGAGAAGTTTTAGGTGTTATAAGTATGCAGTTTGATATTACAGAAACAAGAAACAGCGGAATGGTAACAGTGCTGAAAATTTTAGGAATAAATCTTCTGTTTATTTTTATTGTTTTATTATTAATGAACTACTTTGTAACTCCATATATGCAACTTTTTTCAAATCTTCAAGAGGGTATCAAAAAAGCATACAGCGGAGATTTTACTCATGAGTTTGTATCAAAAGTAGGCGGAGATGCTAAAAATGTAGTAAAACAGATGAACTCTCTATTTAGCAAAATGCAAGAAACTTTTGGAGATATAAAGTTTAATCTAGCCACTTTTATTCCGCAAGGCGCTGCTTTATCTAACGACCCGCTTCATGAAGCAAAAACAATTATAAATGAATTATCGGATATATATAAATTTAAAAAAACAATTGAGCATGACGGTTCTAAAAATGAGGTCTATACAAGAATAATCGATATTTTAAAATTAAAATACCATGTAGGACACTTTGCTTTTTATGAAGTTAATAATGTAACTATGGAAAGAAAACTCATATATTCAACGGAAGAGAGTACGATTTGTTACGAAAAGACAAATAAAAATGCTTTAGAGTGTAGAGCCCATAGAACAAATACCGTCACCATATCGACAGAATTTCCGAACTTGTGTCAAGCTTGTTTGGCATTCAATTCAAACTATGTTTGTATCCCTTTTTCTATAAATAAAGATGTCTCGCTTACTGTTTCAATGACATCTGAAGATATAAATGAAGTTGAACTTATGAAGAAAAATATATCAAGCATCAAGCACTATCTTGAAGCTGCGAAACCTGTTATAGAGAGTCAAATTCTTATGGAAAAACTAAAAGACACTTCTCTTAGAGACGGTATGACAGGATTATACAACAGAAGATTTTTAGAGGAATTTATAGACAAAATTATGAGTCAAGCAGGCAGAAACAAAGATATATATACGGTAATGATGCTTGATGTTGACTTCTTTAAGATGGTAAATGACACTTACGGACATGATGTTGGAGACAAAGTAATTGTCGCACTCTCAAAAATATTAAAAAACAGCATTCGCGAATCAGACTTGGCAATTCGTTACGGTGGAGAGGAGTTTGTAGTTATGCTACATAATGCAGATTCTGAAGGGGCTATGGAAGTTGCTAAAAAAATTCACTCTGCTTTTGCTGCACTCTCATTTGATGTCGGCACGGGAGATGCATTGAAAAAAACAATAAGCATAGGTATGGCTAAATTTCCGAGTGACGGAGATACTATTTGGAAATGTATCAAATATGCAGATACAGCTCTTTATGAAGCAAAAAATACCGGTAGAAATAAAATAGTGGAATTTACACCTGATATGTTTAAAAGCGGTGAAGAGTTTTAATTTTTAAGATTGTTGTGGCTTCTAAGGAAGCTCGCGCAATGAGAATCATTGCGAGGAGCTTGTGACGAAGCAATCTAATATTTATATACCTAGTGTTTTGTACTGCAAGCAGATACGCCTGGAGGTGTCGTTGGCTGAACACTCTCATTACTTGCTCCGCCTTTTGCATTTACTGCTTCAATAGTAGCCCAGATAGATTCTGCTGCTTTCATATAACGTTTTGCGCTCTCACTAGTCGGATTTACAAAAGTAATTGGTTTACCTTCATCTCCACCTGTTCTAATACTCGGCTCGATAGGAATCTCAGCAATTATCTCTGTATCAAACTCTTTAGCCATAGGTCCTGATGTGCCTTTTCCAAAGATATCATACTCTACACCGGTGTCCGGAGCGATAAATCCGCTCATGTTTTCAACGATTCCTGCAATTGGAATATTTAACTTTCTAAACATATCAAGTGAACGACGAGAGTCATCAAGAGAAACACTTTGAGGCGTTGTAACGGTAAGACCTGCTGTTACAGGAACACTTTGAGCTAAAGTAAGTTGTGCATCACCCGTTCCCGGAGGCATATCGATAACCAAAACATCCAAATCGCTCCAAAGAATATCTCTTAAGAACTGTTCAATTGCTTTCATAATCATAGCACCGCGCCACATAAGCGACTGGCCCGGTTCCATCAGTGAGCCCATTGACATAACCTCAATACCGTAAGCTTTCATAGGAAGAACTTTATTTCCTGTAACTTCAGGCTTTAAATCTGCAATACCCATCATACGAGGGATGTTTGGACCGTAAATATCTGCATCCAAAAGTCCTACTTTTTTACCTTGAGCGGCAAGTGCAATAGCGATATTTACAGATGTTGTAGATTTACCGACTCCGCCTTTTCCTGAACTTACCATCAAAAAGTTTTTTATATGCGGTGCAATATTTTTACTCTTTGGTTTTGGAGCTTCAGGCATTTTTGGAGCTTTAATATTTACGGTAATATTAGCCGCACCTACTGCTTTAAGCTCACGAGTTGCATCATCTTTGATTTGCTGTGCAACTTCAGGAGCGCTTGAAGTAATCTCTACGTTAAAACTAACATCACTACCGTTAACCTCTATACTATTAACAAAACCAAAAGTTACAATATCCTTAGTAAAACCCGGATACAAAACTTTTGATAGTGCTGAATTTACAATATCTTTAGTCATTCTAATCTATTCCTTTTTATTAATTTTATAATTCCATCTTAGCAAAGCCAAAATAGCTCCGCTAACCGCTATGGTACAAAACGAAGTTTCTTTAGAAAAGCTGGCTTCTTTCTAAGCAGAATATTTTGCTTCCGTAATGCTATATTTTTAAGATGAAAGCATATCACAATTAAATAAGACAAAAATTATCCTATATCAATTAATTGTTTTTTTTAAGCCGTCCGTGCTTCTTTTTCTTTAGCTTCTCTTGCAATTTGCTCAATTGCTTCCGGATTATCCATAATTGTTTGAGTTATCTTGTATGAACAAAATTTCGGTCCGCACATCGAACAAAACTCAGCCTCTTTAAAAACATCTTGAGGAAGTGTCTCATCATGATATTCACGAGCTCTCTCTCCATCAAGTGCCAATTCAAACTGTCTCTCCCAGTTAAAAGCATATCTAGCATCGCTCATCTCATCGTCAATATCTCGCGCACCTTTTCGCCCTCTGGCAATATCTGCTGCATGCGCCGCAATTTTATAAGCGATAATTCCTTCACGAACATCATTCGCATTTGGAAGTCCCAAATGTTCTTTTGGTGTTACGTAACAAAGCATACTAGCTCCATGCCAACCGCCAACTGCCGCACCGATTGCAGAGCTTATATGATCATATCCAGCTGCAATATCTGTTACCAAAGGTCCCAATATATAAAAAGGCGCTTCATGACAAAGCTCACGTTGAAGCTTCATATTGCGTTCTACCTGATTTAGAGGTACATGCCCCGGTCCTTCAATCATAACTTGAACATTTTTCTCCCAAGCACGAAGCGTTAAATCACCTAAAACTTTAAGCTCTCCTAGCTGTGCATCGTCACTTGCATCCGCTAAACAACCGGGACGAAGAGAATCGCCTAAAGAGAGAGCAACATCATATTTTGCACAAATATCTAATATTTCATCATACGCAGTGTAAAATGGATTTTCTCTATGGTAGTGCATCATCCATGCAGCCATAAGACTCCCGCCGCGGCTTACTATTCCCATCTTTCTCTTTGCAATTTTAGGCATGGTCTCAAGTAAAAACCCCGCATGAATTGTAAAATAACTAACGCCCTGCTTTGCCTGACGCTCTAGTACCTCAAGCATAACCTCTATACTCAAATCTTCTATCTTATTTCCGACATCATGTAGAATTTGATAGATTGGAACGGTTCCTATAGGTATCTTCGATGATGCGACTACAGCTTTTCTAATCTCATCCAAATCACCGCCTGTTGATAAATCCATTGCAGTATCTGCCTTGTAATGTTGCGATACCTGCATTTTTTCAACTTCACCTTGAACATCAGAAGCAATAGCAGAAGACCCGATATTCGCATTAATTTTGCATTTTGCGGCAATTCCGATTGCCATTGGTTCTAATGATGTATGATTTACGTTTGCAGGAATTATTAGCCTTCCTCTTGCAATTTCACTGCGAACCAACTCAGGAGACAAATCTTCTATCTTTGCCACATACTCCATTTCCTCTGTAATTATGCCTTTTTTTGCATAATACATTTGTGTTTTAACGGGGTCATCTTGGCGTTTTTGCATCCATGAAGTTCTCATTACTTTCTCCTATAAAAATTATATATAATATATATCAAGTACTGGAAATATAATCAAATAAAGTTAATATAATATTAAGTTGCTTATTTGATTTAATAATTTATAAATTATTTGAATATTTATGAAAATAATCTACTTTTTCAAGATAAAAAAAAGCTTTTGGTGTGTATAATTTCGTAACACTTTTAATTCTAGGAGCTTGATTGTCTAATCTGACACTTATTTTACTTGCTGCGGGCAGTTCATCGCGTTTTGGACTAGATGTCAAGAAGCAGTGGCTTAGGATTGGAAATCTGCCTTTATGGCAGTTTGTAGCACAAAAATGCAAAAAAACGAGATATTTTGACAAAATTATTATAACTTCATCTTTTGATGATATAGAGTTTATGAAAAATTATGCGGATTTTACTTTCATCAAAGGCGGTGCCTCAAGACAAGAGTCTTTATACAATTCCCTTAAAGAAGTAGATACGCCGTATGTACTTGTAAGCGATATCGCGCGTTCTTGCATTAGCAAAGAGTTTTTAAGTCATATTATCTCTCATATAGGGCAAAGTGACTGCATCGTTCCATACTTAAACGTAAGCGATACGGTAGTTTATGAAGATAGAACCGTCGAGAGAGATAAGATAAAGATAGTTCAAACACCGCAACTTTCTCTTACATCTGCGCTCAAATCTGCGCTTGAACAAAAAGAGGAATTTACTGATGAAAGCAGTGCGATTGTAGCAAACGGCGGCTCAAGAATGTTTATACCGGGTCAAAAAGATGCTCATAAAATAACTCATCTGCATGACTTAAAAGAGTTGAATTGCCTTGAAGCACCATCAAATGACACTCTTAGCGGAAGCGGATTTGACGTTCATGCCTTTGATGATAAAGGCGACATGTATTTAGGCGGCATAAAGATAGATTCTGATTACGGATTTAAAGCTCATAGCGACGGCGATGTTGCAATTCACGCGCTTATTGATGCTCTTTTGGGTGCTGCAGGAATGGGAGATATCGGAATGCTTTTTCCTGATAATGATGACATGTACAAAGATATAGACTCAAAAAAACTACTAAAAACAGTTGTAACAAAACTTCACAATTTTGGATTTGTAATCGTTAATGTAGATTTAACCATAGCCGCCGAAAAACCAAGGATAGGAAACTATAAACTGCTTATGAGAAAGACTCTTAGTGATATATTAGAGATAGAGAGTTCAAGAGTAAACATAAAAGCTACAACAACTGAAAAACTCGGTTTTATAGGTCGGGGCGAAGGGGTCGGAGTAATAGCAAACGCAAATTTAAAATATTTTGATTGGACAAAAATTTGAAGATACTGATTATAGAAAATGAGGTTTATTTAGCGCAAAGCATAGCTACAAAACTAAGCGAATTAGGTCATGTTTGCGAGATGTGTACATCAACAAGAGATGCTATTAAAAGTAACAACTATGATGTCGTTTTACTCTCTACAAATATTAACGGTCAAGATTTCAATCCGGTAATTGATACATTTAAAAAGTCTATTATTATTTTAATGGTCTCTTATATTAGCAACGATACAGTATCTAAACCTCTCTCGGCAGGAGCTAAAGATTATATACTAAAGCCCTTTATGATTGAAGAGTTGATTAGAAAGATAAATCACTATCAAGATTATGAGAAACTTAAAAAAAGAAATGAAGCTTATGACAAATATTTGACACACACCTTCTCTTCACTTTCCAATGAACATAACTTTGACAATTTAGAACTTCCTCTTTTTATATCATCGGCATATCAAAAACATGCAGACTCTTTTGCTTTTGAATATGCAAAAAAGAAAAACTTGCCGTTGCATTTTATAACACTTAGCGATTCAAAAGCACTAAACGAAATAGAGTCAATTACCGGAAATTCTATAATCTATATTATTGATTTTCAAACCATTAAAAAAAGTGATAGAAAAGCTCTTTATGCAGCTATAGAAAAGAAAAGAGCGATAATTTCAAGCACCGATAAGATAGAAGATGACGAATATGATATTATAGAGATTAAAAGCGAAAGCAATATTTTTGATCAGGGAGAAATTCTTCCTATAGAAGACTATGTAAAATATATAGTTTTAAATTATCAACATAAATTTCCTGATACGGAACTATCTAAAAAACTCGGTATTAGTCGCAAAAGCTTATGGGAAAAGCGAAAGAAGTATGACATTGTTAAGAAAAAATAAAACGTTATTGATAGATAAGGAAGCTGCATCGGCATTAGAGCTTCTTAAAGACGGTCTGCTTTCGCCTGTTGAGTCCTTGATGAACGAGCAACAAAGCAAAGATATTTTAAAAACAGGCATTATTGACGGTAAATCATTTCCGTTTCCTTTTATTTTAGCACCATCTGGAAAAATGAATGCAGAGGTTTTAAGCTCATTAAAAACTGGTGAAGAACTTACAATTCTTTATGATGAGAAACCTTTTGCTTCTTTGATAGTTGACGAAGTTTTTCACATTGACCCAAGCGATAGGGTAAAACAGATATATGGTACAGATGATATCTCTCATCCAGGTGTTATGGCAACGCTTAAAAGACTGGGTTCTTTGGCGGTAAGCGGAGAATATACTCTTATAAATAAATCAAGCAATACAAACAAACAAACAATTGAAGATGCCAAAAAATTAATTGACGCAAAACATACCACAGCACTTGTTATGGCTGCAAATCCTCTGCACCGCGCACATGAAAGGTTGATTCGCCAAACTCTTGAAAATACTGATTTACTTGTGATTTTTCTTCTAAAGCCATATACAAAATCAAATTTGGAATACAAAATAAGAAAAAAAGCTCTTGACTTTTTTATAAATAATTTTTTAACAAAAAATCATGTCATTATCGTTCCGCTTGAAAACAGTTATATTTTTGCAGGATATAATGAGATAATTTTAGATGCTATTGTTGCAAAAAATTACGGCTGCGATAAATTGACAATCGGGCGAAATCATGCAGGACTTGGAATGTTTTATGACTGTAACTCCAACAAATCCATAATTGACAAAGTAATAGGCATAGATATAGAGATTACCGTTGCAAGCGAATATGTTTACTGCGATAAATGTACAACGCTTGTTAGTAAAAATACATGTCCTCACGGTCAACATCATCAGATATCTTATCACTCTACCTCTATTTTAGAACTATTAGAGCTTGGTATTTTGCCTCCTACCATACTTATGAGAAAAGAGATTTCAGCAGTAATTCTCTCAAAACTTCATCCAAACAGATTTCAAAATTTAGAGAAACTCTACTATGATATACTTCCGACAGAGGGTCTTTTAGAAGAGCATACTGAAAATGATTTTTACTTAGAGTTGATGAAACTATATCAAACAACATCTCTTACTTAGGAAATAAATGAACTGGTTTTTTATAACACTAGGTTACAGCGGATTAGCTCCAAAAGCTCCAGGAACGGTAGGGACGCTTGTTTCTCTTCCTATTGGGATGCTTATACTTATATATTTTGATGCTCAAACTCTTTTTTTATCGGCTCTTCTTATCACTATAATTGCCATAAAAGAGATAAACAAATATGAAGTAAAAAGCGGCATACATGACGATAAACGCATTGTTATAGATGAGCTTGCAGGAATGTGGTTTGCACTAAGCGTTGCACCTGCAATTAGTATCGGTTTTAATGAAATAGCAGATTTACAAAATGGATTCTTAATTCAAAGTCTGCTCTCTTTTGTGCTTTTTAGATATTTTGATATTACAAAACCATCTATTATCGGCAGACTAGACCGTGAAGCAAAAGGCGGCATCGGTGTTATGGGTGATGATATTGTCGCAGGATTTGTTGCTGGAATTCTAAGTGCTCTTATTTGGCAGGGTTGGTTGCAGGTTCAAGATATATTTTAGTTTTTTAGTTTTTTCAAAAAATCAAAGAACTCTTGTATGAATTAAAAGAGTGATGCAGTTGCAAGGCGTGCGCAAGGAAGGATACTGTAGTATCTGACGAACGCAATAACGAAGCAAATGCTTTGCTATTTTAATTCTAGTGACTTAGTTAAATAAATAGCGGGTCGTCGGTCGGCTCGATCTCTTCAAAATCTTCTATAATCTGCTCAAACATCTTTATAGTTTTTTTAGCTTTTACAATATTTTCATCAAAAATAGTTTTTGAAGCAGGGAAAGCTTCACTAAGTTCTTGATAAATCAAAATACGCCCGTTTATATGTTTTTCTATCTCCGTAAAAGCATTTTTTAGATACTCTTTAGAGTTTGTATGTCTAAAAAGAGCTCTAACCATCTTTATACGCTCTTTAATAGGAAGAGACTCATCTATAGCCTCTGCAATTCTCTTTATATCCAGTCTTGATAGATATACTCCGCTTATTGCCGGAGCTAAAAGTTTATGCGTAAGTGCATCTACAAATTGCGGTACCGGTTCTTCGTCTTCTTTGTCTCCGCCATCTGGATTTTGTTGCGTCATATCCTCCGGATCAATCGAGCATTTATCTTTTACAAATTTATCAAATTCTGCTCTTAAATCACTTAAATCGTGTTGGTTCATACTTATATTCCTATATTAAAATTTCATATCGCTTTTATCATCCTCAAGATGCTTTTTCTCTTTTAAAAACTCAAAGGCTCCGCTTCCTAGTTCATCTAACATGTCATCAAAACCTATGTAGTTTTCTTCAAGTTCAACCGCTCTTATTTTTAGTGCCGAAAACTCTTTTTTATTTTTCATGTCAATGTTTATTTTACCGAGCTTTTTTACCGTATGCAGCGTATCAAAATCTGAAAAATCTATAACGGCATCAAAACTGGAAAAATCAACTTCCATCGACTCTGCAATACGGTTGATATCCGCATTTGGTATCTGCATTTTTGTTGAAAATTCCATCAGCTTTTCTAAATCGTCGTAAAAATAGCTTATCTCAAAACCATCTGCTAAATAACAAAATGCTTTAGCCCTTGAACCTATTCCAATAAGTGCTACTTTTTTGCAGTTTTTATCCTTTAGATATTTAACCAACACACCGATACTAAAAATATCCCCGACAAGCTTATCTTTGTCTCTTATCAATATATCACACATTCCAGATTTTTTAACAACTTCACTAGCACTATCGAGAATCTCTACGACACTTTTGGTGTATTCATTTGATATCAAAGCACCGTTTACATGTGACTTTTTCATATTTGAAATTGTATAGTAAAAATCATCCTCGCGAATATTCATAGGAATAATCATTGCATTTTTATTATTAGCCTTAAAGAGCCTGTTTATAGCGGCACTTATGCTGTTCTGAGCGGCATATTCGCCTATAAAACCATAAAGTTTAGTATGATGAGAAATCTCATTTGCACTATTCATCATTGTCCGACTATCCCCCATAATTCTTTAGCTTCTTCATCTTCCGCCTTACATCTGTAGCAGAGCCTCTCACTGCCGTTTGTACTAAAAATAACATTGCACTCGTCACATCTTTTTACACTGAATTTTATCAAGTTATGAACCTCAGGCTCAAAAAACTCTTTAACTGCGTATGATGGTGAAAATGTAATAGCATTTGGTTCACATACATCATGACATATATGGCACTTTATACACAAAAACGGGTCAAAATCAATCTTTGAGTTTTTAATATCTGAACTAAGTGCTCCGCTTGGACAGACCCTGTAACACATCTGACATGCAGTACATGTAGCATCATCTAAGAGTTTCATAGAAGTAAATGACAACTCGTCTGCCTCAATTACATGATATATTGAAGGTTTTTTAACTCTTTTAATTGCCGTAAAAAAGAGTTTTCTTCTATCCGTTATACGCTTTTGCTTTAAAAGCGCTATATCACTTTTTTGCAAAGTATGTTCAACCAGCTCATCTGTAGCTTTTTGAATCTCTTTTTCAAACTCCATCTTTGTTTTTACAACATTTTTAAGATTTACTTTACTAAAAAAATCTCTTCGGTTGCTCTCTTTTACTTCAGCCTTGCTCTCGTATTTGACATTTTCTACTCTTATTTTGGCTTCACTCTCCATTGCCTTTAGTATATAAGACGCCTCTTCATAGTTTTTTTCTATTTGAGGTCTGCATTTATGCGCTATATGACACTCGTCACAATGCCCCATATCAAAAACTATCTCCTTTTTCAATAGAGCAATAGAGATAATGTTTTCTATATTTAAAGCTGCTATACAAGGAACATTTTTTCTACATGAGATAAGGCTTTCTTCATCTTCCATAAAACTAAAAAAGAAGTTTGTCGTATTAAAATCATCCAAAGAGAGAGCTTCGTTTGGGCAGATGGCATCACATGCCCCACACTCTACACATGCAGAAAAGTTGATACTAGGAAGAGGATTGGCACCTATTACTATAGCCTCTGTAGGGCAAATAACTTCACATCTGTTACATTCACTCTCTTTTGAGAGCAGACGAACACAACGGCTAGCCTTTAGCTGTATCATCTATATATTTAATTCCTTGTTTAGATACTCGTTATCACTAAGAATAAACTCTAAAGCCAAATCTGCAGCATCATAATAAAGAGGTGTTCTTGCTTCATATTTAACATTAATCAGATACATTGGCGCCCATTTTAAAAGATGTTTATTTAAAAACTCTCTCTGAACCTCTCTAAGGTCTTTTATAGCACTTATATTATCATCTTCTAAAGCCCTTAACTCAGCCTCTACAAGATGATGCATAAACTCAAGCTCTACACCTATATGATCTGCCGAAACAGTACGTGCAACCTCATAGTCAACCATAAAATTATATGTGCTGTACATATCAGTTACGGGATTTGCGCCGCCGGTTTCAATCTTTTGGTCTTCTCTTGTATAAAATGTCTCATAAGGAATAAGGTGTAAAAGCGATAGATTTACAAAATCAGGATTAAAATACTCCTCTAAAAGCTTACTATTTTTAACTTCATCAAATGGTTTCCACTCTTTTAAAGTAGGGAAAAAATCTAATATATTTTCATCATTTTTAATTGTACTTAATATATCTTCATCTAGCTCTTGGAGTAAAACACGAGATATTAATGCATAGATATTTGCTCTTGCTTTTGTATTTTGCATAATCTTTTTCTTTGAGTATAAATTTCTTGTACGAGATTTTATCAAAAAAGTCTGAATATACGGTTATAGACTAAATTCCCTCGGCAATCATTGCATCCGCAACCTTTTTAAATCCGGCTATATTTGCTCCGTCAACATAATTTCCTTCGACTCCGTAATCTCTTGCCGCCAGAACTACTCTTTTACAAATCTGCTGCATAATATTTTTTAATTTTGAGTCAACCTTTTCAAAACTCCATCTCTGCATTGAAGCATTTTGACTCATTTCAAATTCGCTTACCGCAACTCCGCCTGCGTTTGCCGCTTTTGCAGGAGCAAAACATACTTGATGATTTAAAAAAACATCTATTGCTTCCGGAGTAGATGGCATATTTGCTCCTTCGCTTACACAGGTACACCCGTTTGCAATTAAATTTAATGCATCAAGTTCTGTGAGTTCATTTTGTGTTGCACACGGAAACGCAGCATAACACTGAATATTCCAAACGGCATGTTCACCTTGGTTATAATCTGAAACAGGAATATATTTAGCCTCCGTATGCACCTCTATATACCTTTCAAGAGATACTCTTTTTTCCAGCTTTAACTCTTTTAAGAGTTCTAAATCAACTCCTCTTGAATCATATATCGTACCTTGAGAATCACTACAAGAAACCGGTATTGCTCCTATATGCAAAAGTTTTTCTATTACATGTAGTGCTACATTTCCGGCACCGCTAACTGTACATATTTTGCCGACTAGACTCTCTTTATTTTCCATATCAAGCATCGTCTGCGTAAAATAAACAACTCCGTATCCGGTTGCTTCGGGTCTCATAAGAGAACCGCCGAACATATAAGGCTTACCGGTTAAAACACCGTCATAAGATGATGTAATTTTTTTATATTCGCCAAAAAGATATCCTATCTCACGTGAACCTACGCCGATATCTCCGGCAGGAACATCAATACGAGGACCAATGTATTTATGAAGCTCAGTCATGAATGCAGAACAGAATTTCATTATCTCAAAATCACTCTTGCCTTTTGGGTCAAAATCACTCCCGCCTTTTGCTCCGCCAATGGGTAAACCTGTAAGCGCATTTTTTAAAATTTGCTCAAATCCTAGAAATTTCAAAATACCCTCATTTACAGATGGGTGAAAACGAAGACCGCCTTTATATGGACCTAGTGCATTATTGAATTGAACTCTGTAGCCTGTATTCACTTGAATATTATTGTTATCGTCAAGCCATGTTACTTTAAATTTTATAACTCTATCAGGCACTACAAGTCTCTCTAAAACAGCATATTTTTTATATTTTTCATCAGATTCTAAGAGTGGAGAAATTGAATAAATAACCTCTTCCATTGCTTGATAGAAAACTTTATCTTGATCACAATTTGATGTTTCTAACTTTTTAATATCGTTTTGAACTATACTCATATATCCCTCTAATTATTTTCTAAAATACTGCCAAATTTCAATTGTACAATTGTACAATTAATTGATATAAAACAAATACCTTTTGTAATTACTTATGTTAAAATTTGCCAAAAAAAGGATTTCTTATCACTTACACTCTAATACATACAATTCATATTTTTTCAGTTTTTATCTACGGCGGTTTTTTATTTATAGATATCTTGTTTTTATCTAAAATGCAGCAGGGTCTAAGTGGTGATGAATATGCAAAAGCAAGAGAAGCTATAATGGTACATGTAAGAAAAGTCGTTCCTTATGCTTTAATGGTAGCAGTTGCAAGCGGTTTATACATGTTTACACAAATATTCGGAAAGATTGAAAACAATACGCTTTCATACTTTCAAACTCTCCTTAGTATAAAAGCATTTTTTGGTTTGTGGCTGGGTGTAAGAGGAATAAACCAAAAGCTCTTTAAAATAAATCCATGGGTATTTAAAAGTCATTTTTTCCCATTTAGTTTAGTTGTTATTATTATTCTTCTTTCACAATTCATGTACCTATAAAATACATAATTTAAGGACATTTTTAAAAAAATAGTGTAAAATGTAACAAAATAATCTCAAACTAAACCATAAGGATTTATTATGTTTCAAAATTTAAGTATTCATAAAAAAATGAACTACTTTATTGCACTGGTTAGCATTTCAGTTTTCTCTGCAGCCGTTTCTATATTTCTTGCAATGGGACATATTGAATCCAAATATGACCATTTGCATCACAATTCTATGATAAGTGCTCTGACTACACTTAAAGTAGAGAAAGGTTTAAACTATATCAGCAGAACCTCTCGCGATATAATTCTTGGCGGAGATTATGAAAAAAATATAATTAAACTTAGTGAGACAACTGAGAGTATAAGAGCGCATTTTAATTCTTTAGAAAAATTAATGGAAAATGACGAATCTTTAAATATTGTCAAAGAAGCAAAAAACTCAACAATGCTATTTTTAGACAACTCTCTAAAAATGATGAAATCTCTTGACAAACAAGATATAAAAGATAGTAAAGAGATAATATATAAAAATTATCACAATGAGTTAACACCTTTTGCAAACGCTTCAAGAGACTCATTTAAGAAACTTGTTGAACTAAAATCTAATGAACTTGAAAAGGATTCTGCTGGTTTAGGAAAAGAGATAAACTTTTTTAAATATTTAACTCTTATTGCGGGAATAATTGTCGGTATTGTAGTACTTGTTTTAGCTAATATAATCAGAAAATCTATCACGGGTGGAATTAATGAGTTTACATCTCTAATCGGGTATGTTTCAAGGGGAGATTTTAGTCATAAGGCGACAACTACAGATAAAAGCACTGAACTTGGGGTTATGGGCTATGAGCTGTCTGAACTTATAAATCATACAAAAAACCTTATACATGAGATAAATACTACCATTACTGACGCATCTAAAGGAGTATTTACACATAAAATCTCATCTGATGGAATGAGCGGCGAATTTGTTGATGCAATAAAAAGTGTTGAAAAAAGTATAGAGTTTATGAAAACACAACATAGCAAAGCACAGAGGGATGTTTTTAACTCAAAAATCAGCACAAGAAGTGTAACAGTATCAGAGTCACTTTCATTGATAATATCTAATTTGAGTGCAAATATAAATGACCTAAAAATAATTACATCAGCTACAAAAGATGCCTCTGAATTAGCTATTAATTCTCGCAACGATATTACTGAAATTGTTAATGAATTAAATGCTCTAAGTGAACAAGTAAGCATTAATAATCATAGTATTTCAGAAATAGCTACTCAAGCAAATGAGATAACATCGGTTATTGAGCTTATTACCGACATAGCCGATCAGACAAATCTTTTAGCTCTTAATGCTGCAATTGAAGCAGCTCGTGCAGGTGAACATGGACGCGGTTTTGCCGTAGTTGCCGATGAAGTACGTAAGTTAGCAGAGAGAACACATAAAGCAACCGGTGAGATATCGGTATCTATTAAATCACTGCAACAAGACATGAGTGAAATTCAAACAAGTTCTGATATTATGAAAGCGACCGTTGAAGGCTCTACTCAAAAAATAAACGGGTTTGAAGAGACTCTAATAGAGCTGAGCAACAACTCCTCACAAATAGTCGATTACTCTTACGGCATGGAGAACAGCATATTTGTAGTACTTGCAAAACTTGAACATATTCTTTATAAATCTCGTGTTTATAACTCTATAGTTTCACTCAAAAAGATATTCCAGCAACAAAATACTCATCAGTGTGATTTGGGTACATGGTATGAGGGAGAAGGAAAAAGAAGATTTTCACAGACTCCGTCTTATTTAAAAATAGCTTCTCCACATGAGACAGTTCACAGTAATGCAAATAAAAATCTTACATATTTAGATAAAAATCCTCAAGAAAATACTCTTGAAAACTCTATTGCAATCGTTGATAATTTTGATGAAATGGAAAAAGCTTCAACAGAACTTTTTACTCAATTAGACAACATGTTAAAAGAGTCAAAATAGAAAAAACTATTCCCACTCGTCGAATTTAGAGTGGGAGTGCTTCTCTTTTTTATAACGTCTTGCATTTTTGGTCTTGTCTAACTGGTTTGATGCGTAAAGAATATCATCTTTTACCTCTTGCATATCTTTATCACTGCTTTTATATAGAATAATTTTTTTAACTAGTTTTTGCAGCTCCTGTAAGTCGCCTTTATAAAGTGCTATTTCATCGACCCTTTGCAAGACTTTTAAGCTATTTTCAACTTTTTTATCATACCCCTCTTTTGAGAGAATTGATGTACTTGAGATATACGATACGATACTCTTGTGAAACCTCTCCAATGCTCTTACATAGCGAACTCTTTGCGAATTATCTATAGCTTTTTGCGATGCCATTTTTTACCTATTATTTATTTGTTGATATAATTATACACTTAATTATTTATTATGGAGAGTTACATTGAAAAAAATTTTGTTGTCTGTTTTGATTTTGTCTGTTTCACTTTTTGCAAGCGTTACTAATGAAGAAGCTTCACAAGCGTTGATTGACTCAAAAATGCCTATTGTAGATATACGAACACCGGGAGAGTGGAAAGAGACCGGACTTTTAAAAGGCTCTATTCCGATTATGCTCTTTGATGAAAAAGGAAAATATGACCTAAAACTTTTTTTAGAAGATTTAAACAAAGCTGTTGATACAAAAAAGCAATTTGCAATTATTTGCAGAACCGGAAGTAGAACAAAAATATTGGCACAATTTTTATCACAAAAGCTTAACTACGACGTAGTCAATATAAAAAGCGGTATTGTTTATGCGAAATATATTAAATTACCTATACTGCCGTATCAACCAAATAACTAAAACGTTGTACTCTTTTTCTCTAAAACCTTAAGTGGTTCGATTTTATTTATAAGGGCATAAAGAATCGGCAGATAAAGCAGATTTAAAACCGTTCCCCAAACTAAACCAAATCCCAAAGATATCGCGATAGGCTGTAAAATAACTGCTTGTCCCGATGCATAAAAAATCAAAGAAAAAAGCCCTAAAAAGGTAGTCAAAGATGTTATGACAATCGGACGGAGTCTTAATTTTGCTCTTTTTAAGAACTCCTCTAGGTTGTGTGTTCCATGCAAGAAATCAAGCATAATTATTCCATCGTTAATAACAACGCCTGCTAAACCTAAAATCCCAATAATTGAAGGCATTGTCAAGTTTATACCAAGCAGTTTGTGTCCTAAAAGCGCTCCTAAAACCGACAAAGGTATAACGCTCATTACCATAAGAGCATATTTTATTTTTGAAAAAATTAACAGTAGGGTTAAAAAGATCAAAAATATTGCCAAGAAAATTGCTTTTTTCATATCATCCTTTAACTGCTGATTCTTCTCTTTTTCTCCAAGAAGCATAACATCTACGCCGGAATCTCTTATCTCGTTTATAGTAGGCTCCAGCTTATCTAAAACATCTTGTGAAGTGGTCTTTCTTTTGTCTATATTTGCAAAGACGGTTTTTATTATATTTCCGTTTAATTTATTTATTTTTTCGTAATCTCTTATCTGAGTTATCTCTGCAATATCTGCCAATCTTACGTATCTGCCGTCACTAAGAGCAATATTGAAATCTAAAAAGGTTGAGAGATTATCTTTGGCGCTATCTTCCGTTCTTATCTCCATAACACCTAAATTATTAAAAGTAGTTGCTTGCTTTTGCTCTAAAAAATAGGTGCTTAGTGTTTTTGCGACTACTACTTCGCTAAGCCCCAAACTCTCTCCGTAAGAGTTTACTTTAATCTTATACTCTGTTTTTCCATACTTTATATTGTCGCTGTAGTCTCTAATATTTTCTAGTTTAGAAATCTCTTCTTCTAACCTTTTTATACCTTTTTGAAGTGCTTTGTCATCGCTTCCGGATAAATTTATTTGTATATCGCTTCTAATAAGTCCGGGCTTATCTTCCATAACACCCAAATCTTCCATGTCATACTTCTTTTTATAAACTTTTATTATCTCTTTTGCTCTAGGAGAGAGTTCAAACGTCTGCTTATCTCTTATTTTTTCCGGATTATTAAAGTCAAAAGTAAAGTTTAAAACCGGATTTATATACATGTCAATCCAATTCGTATCTTTTCTGTCATAAAGCTCCATAGTAATCATAAAGACACTATTATTTCTTTGCGTCTCTCCTGATAAACTTCTCCTATATCCGACGGTAGATGATATCGACTTAAGAGAGAACTCTTGTGCGTGTTCCATTAATTTTGCTTCAATCTCTTTTGAAATTGCATATGTCTCTTCTAAAGGAGTATTTATATTTAATTTCCCTGATACATAAAGATAGTTTCCGTCAAAATTTGGAAAGAACTGAAATTTCATAGATTTTGCTACAAAAATAGTAGCCAGTGGAATTAAAATCAAAAAAAGCAAAAGAGATATCTTTTTATAATTTAAAAACTTTAAAATAACCCTCTCATATAAATTTTGAAAAGGTACCCAGCTAATTAAATTGTTACTTTTTCTTAAATACTCCTGCGCATGAAGAGGTAAAAACAGAAAACTCTCTAAGAGTGATCCAAGTAAAATAATTATAACGATGATCGGAACAAGAACTATAAAAAGAGCTATTTCGCCTTGCATCATAAATATAGGCAAGAATGCGGCTGCAGTAGAGACGGTTGCAAGCGTTACAGGCAACATCATCTCTTTTACGCCTAATATTGCCGCATCGTAATTATCCATTCCATCATCGATATGACGTTGAATATTTTCACTCACTACAATTGCATCATCTACAACAATACCTATAACTATCAATGCTCCCAGCAAAGAGACGATGTTAATAGAGTATCCCATATAGTAAATACTAAGCAGTCCTATCATAAAAGAAAAAGGTATTCCAAGGGCTACAATTATTGCTATTCTAAGGTTTATCAATATATACATAGATATAAAAACTAAAACCAGGCCAAACATCAGGTTTGAAATTATTACGTTTAATCTCTGCTCAACAGGCTTTGAGGTATCTTGATAAAAGTCAAAATAAACATCTTTATAATTTTTACCGATTTTTTCAATATATGCTCTTAGCTCTTTAGATAATACTAAAGAGTCCCCTTTTGTCCCTTTTGATATTACCAGTGAAATTGTCTGCTTATTATTAAATGTTGCCAGTGTATCCGTCTGCGGATACTCTATACTTACCTCTGCAATATCGCCTAGTCTTATATATTTGTCGTCAATATTTAAGATACTCTCTTTATACTCCTGAGCATTTGCTTTACCGTTTGATGTTGATATGTAAGCAAAATTTCCCTTCTGCTCTATATTTCCAACAGGAAAGATATAAGATAGATTTGCTATTGCCTTTTGTACGCTTGCATGTTGAAGCCCATAAGCCAAAACTGCCTGAGAGTCTATTTTTATAAGAACTTCTTCGTTAGAGTCTCCGCGTATAAGAACTTCGCTGATATTATTAAGTTTTGATATTTTTGATTTTAAATCCTGCGCTATTACAGTAAGTTCGCCTATTGAAAGAGCCGATGATGATACTGCGAGTTTTATCAATGATCTTTTTTTATCCAGCAAATTTGCAATGGGTTCATTCATATCCGATGGCAGATTTTGCCTAATTAAAGCTATAGAGTCTTTTACTTTAGATAAAACGGTCTCTCTGCTTGTATGTTCGCTGAGTGTCAGTAGGATTGCAAAAGCACCGGGAGTGATAGTTGTTTCCGTTTTGTCGATACCGCTAATATTGCTTAGCTCATCTTCTATGTCGCGAACAGCCATTTTATCCATAACCGTAGCACTTGTTCCCCTATATGAACCCATAACGCTTATCTGGTCAAGTTCAACATCGGGAAAAATCTCTTTTGGAATGTTTATATAGGCATTTACTCCCATAAACGCAAGAAAAACAAGTAACATGTAGTTTAATCTACTGTTTTTTATAAAATACTCTATCAACGTATTCAATCTATACTCTTTTTTATAAAAGTGATTTGATTACATTACTTACACCTTGATGCAAGTTATAATTTGAAATAGGAAAATCCAAATACTCATTTTCCAAATTAACGCTATTACGCGCCAGATAGTCGCCTAATGGTTTTAAATCTATATTTTTATATCTCTTACATGTAGTCTCATCAAGGTTTGTTCTAAGCAAAATTCCTGCTTCGTTAGATTTTTGAATAGTAAAGGCTAAAGTTTTAAGACTTACAAAATCACTCCACAAAAAAAAGAGTTCCGGAATCAACTCCGCAGCCGCTTCTCCTTCGGGATTAAAAAGCATATCTGCTTCTCTTAGCGGAATCAAAACGCTTAAAATAGCTTCACTAAAAGGTACAACCCTATCTCTCCAAAAAGGGGACTCATTCCTATTTTTTAATTCATTCTCTAAAGTTCGTAAAATTGTTTGTATATCTGCATTTTTAAAAAGATTGTAGCTCTCTTGTTTCATAAAACTTCCGTTTAATATTAAATTCACGCCATTATAGAATAGTTTTTGTATAATTTCGCTTTTATCACATAGGAGATATATTTTGAAATTAAACAAAAGCTTTATAACAAATCTAATAGCATCAACTCTTGTTATTTTATCGTTTTTATTTGAAGGCAATTTTGCCTCTTTGCTTCTTTATAGCGGACTTTTTGCGCTCTCAGGCGCACTTACGAATCAACTGGCAATTCACATGTTGTTTGAACGCGTTCCTTTTTTATACGGTTCAGGCGTAATTCCAGCAAGGTTTGAGGCTTTTAAAGAGTCTATAAAAAACCTTATGATGAGTCAATTTTTTACAAAAGAGCAGTTGGAGAACTTTTTTCAAAATGAGGAGAAGAAGATGAATCTAACACCTATTATTGAAGATACCGATTTTGCTCCTGCTTTTGATGCACTGAGCAAAACGGTCATGGAGTCGTCATTTGGAGGAATGCTTGGAATGTTCGGCGGAGAGAGAGCACTTGAAGGGCTTAGAGAGCCGTTTTCTTTAAAGATGAAAAATGCCGTTATAAAAATAGTTAACAGTGAAGCCTTTAACTACACACTGCAAAACCACTTGCAAAAATCCTCTCTAAACGATGACATGTTAAAATCTATCGAAAGCATTATAGAGATAAGACTAGGCGAATTAACCCCAGAGATGGTAAAAGAGATGGTTCATACGCTCATAAAAGAGCACCTCTCTTGGCTTGTTCTCTGGGGCGGAGTATTTGGCGGTTTAATTGGGCTTGTAAGCTCTTTTTTGCTTTAAGCACAAAAACTTATTTAGAAAAAACTTCTATAACAACGTCGGCTACTTCTATGATGTCGCCGCTACGGATTTTAGCTCTTTTTCTAAGCTCTGTTTCACCGTTTCTTTTTACATGTCCATCGGCTACAATAAGCTTTGCTTCAGCGCCGCTATCAACCAAATCCAAAACTTTTAAAAGTTTAAATAGCTCTATATACTCATCATTTAGCTCATATTTCATACCGTATTCCTTTTATTTTTGTAATAATATCCAATTAAAATAAAAACTTTTTTTTAATTTAAATAAAGTTTTAAATACAAATTGTCATTTTTTATTGTAGAATTGACAGATTTTATGCAGAGGATTTAAAAATTCGTGAGCAAGCCATTTTTACTATTTTTATTACTTTTTAATATTACAATACACGCTAAAGATATATCTCCGGTTTTAAGTTTTAAGTCTGTCGGCTTTATAAATGATTTTGTAGTACATGAAAATACTCTCTACGCTGCAAATGATATGGGAACGGTTGACATATTTGATATCAAAACCGCAAAAATTATAAATCAAATCTCACTTCCCCCTATAACTTCCTCTTTTAATAAAATTATTCCACCTGATATTCTTAGCGTAGATTACTTAGACGGAAAAGTACTTATTCTAAGTGTTGGAGAGAGTGCATATAGAAATGTTTGGATATATGAGAATCACATATTAAAACATATTGTTGATGAGAGCAAAAAACTACTTATAAAAGAGGCTCGTTTTGTAGATAAAGAGAAGATATTACTAGCTACACTCGGTTCTGACATGATTTTACATGATGTACTAGAAAACTATAATTTATACAATTCTCACGTCTCAAACAGCACTATCGGTGACATATCATTAAGCATTGACAAACAAAAGATTATTATGTCAGATGAGAGCGGAGAAGTTAAAATTATAGATACAAAAAGCTCAAATACGGTTGCAAGCTTCTCCTCGCAAAATGTAGATAATATATTTAAAGTTGCCTATGCAAATGGTGTTATAATAACCGCTGGACAAGACAGAAGAGTCGGAGTTTATGCGCAAAACGAAGAGCCTTATCATATAAAAAGTGATTTCCTAGTATTTTGCGTAGGTATTAGCCCAAGCGGTAAAATCGGTGCCTTTTCTAGCGGAGAGCAGAATAATTTAGAACTTTTCGATACAAAAACAAAAATAAAATCCCACCGTTTAATAGGACATAAAAGTATAATAACTCAAATAAAATTTACAAATGAGCAAGAACTATTTAGCTCAAGCAGAGACAACTTTGTACTAAAATGGATATTGCCACAATAATCACAAATTCGGTGTAGTATTGTAACAAAATTGTCACAAATATTGCAATTTTACTATAAAATTAAAAAAACTTATACTATAATAATAATATAATAAATATCACTAAATAATTATATATATAAACAACGAGTAGAGTATGGAAAAACACACTATTATTATTGTTGAAGATGATGAGATTACTTCCCTTAACCTAAAACTTTCTTTGGAAAAACATGGTTATGGCGTTATTTGTTTGTGCAAAAACACCATTCAAGCTGTAGAAGCTTTAGATACGTATAAGCCTAACGTAGTAATTATTGATATCTCACTGCAAGAGAGCAATGACGGGATAGAACTGGCTAAAACTATAAAAACTCATTACTCTATTCCGTTTATATATTTAACTTCTTATAGCGATGACGATATGATTTCTCAAGCTATAAAGACAGAGCCGTACGGATATATCGTAAAACCTTTTGATCCATCTTCTCTTCATGCTACTATACAGATGGCTATTTTTAAATTCAACGTGGAAAATGAGAGATATGAAGAGATAATCACTTCAAAAATCGATGAAGAAAATTTAGAGAAACTACTTTATGCAAAAAGAAAATCTGACAAACCAATTGTTACTTTTGGTCAAGATTATCACATTGATATCTCTAAAGATGAGATATTTTACAACAATGAAAAAATTAAACTCACAAAAAAAGAGAGTGCTATTCTGAGGCTTCTTGTGGCAAAACTCGGACACATAATTACTTTTAATCAAGCTATAGATTATGTTTGGCAAGAGAGCGGAGCAACGGAAAACAGCATACGAACATTAGTTTGGAGACTTAGAAATAAACTCCCGACAGATATCATAAAAAATGCTTCAGGAATCGGCTACTATTTAGAAAACAATTAATTTAGTTCTTTTAATAACTGTGTTTTTAGATTGCAGCGCTTCTAACGAAGCTCGCGACGAAGCAATCTATATTTAATCAGAATATTCAATTAATTTTTATTTTTGCCAACGCATCTTTTATTTTTTTAAATGTTTTCTCATAATCATATTTTTCATCTTGCGCTTTGGCCATTTTTTCCATCATTGAACTCTCCTCTTGCACCTCTTCAAGCCTAAAATTGCCGCTAGAGCCTTTTATGCTATGTGAAATAAGAGATATTGCTTTATAATCTCTTGATTTTATTGCCGCTTCTAACTCCGGAATCTGTTTTGACATTTTATTTATAAAAAGTTCTATAAGCATAGTTAATTCACTTTTGCTTAACATTAACTCTTGAGTTAATTTTTCATAATTTAAGCCCTCTACACTGCACTCTTCAAAAATCTCTTTTGTATCAATATTATTTTTTTTTGCAATCTTTAAATAGTTAAAGAGAACTCTCTCCAACTCTTTTACAACTATAGGTTTGCCTAAAAACGAATCAAATCCACTCATAAGCCCTCGTTCTTTAGCCCCTTTAATTACATTAGCCGTCAAAGCCGATACCGGCGTATGTTTAATACCCTTTTCTCTCTCATATTTTATAATCGCCTGAACTGCCTCATTACCGTCCATTACTGGCATCTGCTCATCCATTAAAATTAAATCGTAATTATTTGCTTTATATAGATTTACGGCTTCAAGACCGTTTATTGCTAAATCATAAGTCAATCCATATTTACTAAGTAGTATCTTAATCAACTCTTGATTAGCTTCATTATCTTCTGCAATTAAAATATGTCCTTGAAACTTCATACTTCTTTCATGCTTACGAGGAGATAGTGAGTCGGGATGGAGCAGTTCATCAAAAGTAGTTTTAATTTTAGAGCAGTAAAGAGGAAAACAGATACATGCTATATGCGAATATTTTTCATACTTATCACTCGGCCTGCTAATAAGCGCAATATACTTTTTATCAGAGTTTAAAACCTTCTCTTTAAATCTATCATCGACATACTCATCTAAAAATATTGCTACGTCATACTCTAAATTTAAGTTATCTACCAACTCTATATCCATACCAAATAGCTGGGCATATTTTAAAAATGACTCTGTTTTATAACCTCTAATCATGTCATGAGAATAAAAAATTATTTTTAGTTTCTTTAACTCATCTAAATCATTTGGTATCTGGCACTCATTATTATGGATTTCTACCGGCAGCTCGACCCAAAACGTACTTCCTTCTCCAAGCTTTGATTTGGCATGAACGCTTCCACCCATATGTTCCGAGAGCTGATGGCAAATAGATAGTCCCAATCCGGTTCCCTCTAAATTTTCTATTTCACCGCCCCCTGCTTGAGTAAATGCAGTAAAGATATTTTTTATATCCTCTTGTGCTATACCTATTCCGTTGTCATGAACACTTACTTTTAATATCTTATCTTTGCACTCTGCTTCTACATTAATATGTCCACCGACTTTAGTAAACTTTATTGCATTGCTTAAAAAATTTGATAAAATCTGCTTTATTCTTAGCGAATCTGCATATAGCTCTTTTGGTATTTTAGGGTCTATAAAAGATGTAATAGTTATATCTTTAGAGTTTGCAGAAGCTACAAAAAGCTCTAGTGTATGGCTGATTTCACCATGAATTGAGAATATTTTAGGCTCAATAGTAAACTCTCCGCTTCTAAGTTTTGAAAAATCCAAAATATCATTGATAATGCTTAGTAAATTCTCACCGCTGTTTAAAATAATCTCTAAATACTTTCTATGTTGCTTTGAGACATCTTGCTCTATTAAAAGATTAACAAATCCTAAAATAGCATTTAGAGGCGTTCTTATTTCATGCGACATATTAGACAAAAAATACTCTTTTGCCTGTGAAGCTTTTTGAGCTTCCAATCTTGCATCTATAAGCGTCGTTACGTCATTTGCAATTGACATGTACTCTATCGAATTATCGTATGGATCTAATATTTTAATAATGGTAACATCTATATAAAAATAGTCTCCGTTTTTTTTGTTATTTTTAATCGTTCCTCTAAAAATACCGGCATTTTCAAGCTGAAACCACAAATCATTAAAATATTCCTGAGGCATATCTTCATGTTTTACGATGCTATGGTTGCTTCCTATAAGCTCTTTGGCACTATAACCGCTCAATTGAATATATTTGTCGTTAACATATATGATTTTGCCGTCTTTATCTGTTTTAGAGATAATAGCACTCTCATCCAACGCTTTTTGATATTCGCTAAGGAGTTTAACATGTCGGTTAATCTCCTGTTCTTTTTGAAAAATAGTATCGGTGTAATATTTCAAAATACCTTGAAAATTTTTGTCAAATATATATGATATTTCATCAAATAGCTCTTTTGAGTTTAACTTTACATCAAAAGTAAAGTCAATCATAGATCTTCTAAAATGGTTACAAATCTCAAAAAGCTCATCCGCACTGATATCTCTATCTTTTAAATATGCAAGAAGATTTTGCATAATTGGACAGTTGCCTATCTCCACTTCGCCGGATATTACACCCATAAAATAGTCAAAAACATCACCTGCATAAATATCTAAAAATTTCTGCGTATCGATATCATGAAGATTTAGTATTCTACGAGGAGATTCGTACGATATCCATTGCAAAAGAATAAACTCTTTTGAGGATATAAAGATATCTTGTTTATTTACAAGACAAGGTACTTTTTTTTCCATTTACAAAACTTTTTACATTATAAAATATGAGAGCAGCATAATTGCGCTTAACTTAACTAAAGATATAACCGTAGTTCCTATTATATTCCCTATTTGACAGCTTGTGCAAGAACTAAACTGTTTTCCTTCATACTGAGCATAGAAAAAATAGATAATATTCAAAACTACGGAAGTTGTAAATAAATATATTTGATAATTCCATAATTGCTGTGACATTTTATTCTCTACCAACAGCGAAGCTATAACCAATGCTACCATAGCTATCATAACTACATTAATAATTTTAATTATATAATCTCTCTTAAATGTTGTCGGGCAGCTCTCTGATATTGCTATATCACTTCCAAACTCTAACTTCTTTTGAAACAGTTTTTTCTCTTCTTTATTTAGTTTGTTTAAAAAGCTTGACCCAAACGTATAATCAATTTTTCTTTGTATCAATATACTTAAATTTCCATCTGCTTTAAGTGAATGCTGATTTGCTTCTCTATCTTGATATATTAAACTTATTGTTTCAAACCTTGTGACATCTGCACTAAGATTAGGAAAATAAGCTGTTCTCTCCGTAGTTACTACTCTACCTTTAGTGCTTATTATTCTAGGGTTTATCAGCTCTAAAAATGTTCCGTCATCTTTTTTTATAACTATTACGTTATAGTAACTGCCTATCTGAAAAGCAGCTAATCCATCTATTGAGTTGGCTTCAATCGTATCTTTCATATCTTCAATTAAAGAAAATATATCTTCATTAAAAACTCTTACATCAGTCGCGTATTCAACACTAGGAGGCGTTGGATATGTAATTATCTCTTTAATCATTGATTTACCTTACTTGAAAATATTAATCCTCTTGAATTTTGAGGGGAGTGTATTTGTATGTGAAGAGAGACCTTAGAATTTCTAAGGTCTTCTATGAATGCAGACTAGTGACTTTTACTTACTACTACTAACATTTTAATATTAATGGCAATAAATCTAAGTAACTGCCAAATTTTGCAAGTTCTTAAATATATAGCAAAAGGTCCAGGTGTCATTGTTGTAAAGTTATTACTATACGCTTTTATGTTGTGTTCTACTTTTTTACTCATTGTATCTCCTTTTTTAATTAATCTAATATATTACTATTCAGGAATCATTGTCCAGCCAGTTTTTAACTTAGCTTTCCAAATAAATAGATGGTGAAGGATATGTTTAATCCAGTGACCTGCAAGACCTATTTCGCCAAACGTATAATCTGTATCACGACCAGTTCCAGGGTATTTTTCAAAGTCAGGAACAACAGGATAGATTGTCATTGCTGCAGCAGTTCCATCAAATAGACCTTTTCCTGCAGAAGCAACACAAGCAGCACCCATATGAGCCATTGAAGCTTCATGCAGTGGAGCATTTTCACCTTTTAATATACGGTCACAAATACTGTGAGCTACCGCTTTACCGATAATACCTGATGGCATACCTGTACGTGGAGGTGTTGGATTAATCGGTGTTCCGTTTGGAGAACTCATAGGTTTAGAAATTGGATGTGGCGGTGCGAATGCGATACCGCAAGCAAACATATTCCCATACGTAGGATTTTGGTAAGTTGAAGGCCAGTCACTAGCTTTCCAGTTCTCGTAAGCACCGGCAGCATAGTTTGCATCAACTTTCATAAATCCGTTTGGAGCAAAAACAGTAGCCGTAATGTCTGTACCGTCTTTTGCGATAGCTTTAAGACCGACACCGGCAAACGGAGGAATTAACATAGCGAAGTCAAAAGACTCTTCACCCATTTCGCCGCTTAAAAGTTCATAACTCACTTTTCCTTTTTCAACTTTATTTACATGTGCACCGATAATCCAGTCAACATTTCTCTCCGTAAAAAGTGATTCAGCGAAAATTCTTGAGCTAACAGCAAATCCCATACTCTTCATATGTAATCCGCCAACACCGAAATCGCCTAGGAAAGACTCATTTGAAATCCATTTCAAATCAGCCATATCACGAACACCAGCTTTATTTAATTCATGCTCAATGTTGAAAATATATTCAAACGCAGCACCTTGACACGTACACAGACCGTGACCTGTCCCGATTAGGAATTTTTGACGCTCACCGTTTTTCATTTTTTGAATTGCTTTTTGAAACTCATGATTTGCATGAACCGCGTGGTCTGCAGTACAAACTGAAACCGTAAATTCTCCAAGACCGTTAGCATCGCCAAGACCTGGAGTTGCAGCAAAATTAAGCTTTGGTCCCGTAGCATTAATTAAATAATCATACTCTATGTTTTCAATCTGTCCCTCTTTACCGGGTACCGTAGATTCTACGACAACATAAGGTTTATCACTTGTCTCATTACCTTCCGGATGAATACCCAGCGCTTTTGCTTGATGATATATAATACCAGCTTTAGCATATACAGGGGCTAGATCAAAAGTAACATCTTCCTTACTCATTTCACCAACACCGACCCAAATATTAGATGGAATCCAATTCCATTTAGAATTTGGAGTAACAACAACTACTTCATGAGCCGAGCCTAACCATTTTGCCGCGAAGGTAGCAGCAGTATGACCTGAAACTCCTCCACCAAGAACAACTAATCTTGCCATAAAAATATCCTTTTTATTATAAGTCTAAAAAAACTTTAAACAATTGTACCCAAAAATTTAAAAAAATAATTATAATATAAAAAATAATATTTATATATTTACATTATACTGGCATTAATAACTCCCTATTTATGGGTGTTTTTCCAATCAATAAATTAAATAAACTAACTTTTTATTATTTTGTTTATAATTTCATATACATTTTTTGATATTGAATGTGTAGAAATTACACGTTCTAACTCTACTTTCATCATTGTCTTATTTTGATTATTTAACTTTTTATATATTTTAAACGCTCCTGCTAATCCTGAAGCGATTTGCGGATTTATCTTGTCAATATCAATAATTTTATCTGCCACAAATTTATATCCGAGTCCGTCTTTAGCGTGAAAATGTTTATAATTTCTAGCAAACACACCTATTAATGAGCGAACCAAATTTGGAACTAGTTCATTATAAGCATCATCGTTTTGAAGCGCTATTACACGATCTAATGTTCCTTCTCTATGAGAAGCAGCCAAAATTGAGAAATATTTGTTCATAATTAAAGTATCTTTTTTATATTTTTTATAGAAATCTTCTAAAGCAATTGCAGAATATTTAGGTGAAATATTCTCCAAAGTATCAAGGGCAACAATTCTGTCAGTCATTGTTATTGAGCTGTTATATTGAAGATTTGCAATCTCTGCTATTTCATCACTCTCTATGGCAGATAGAAGTTTTAGACAACGGTTTTTTATAGCTCTTTGCCCGATACTTTTTGCATCAAGCTCTTTACATGTAGGGTTGTGAGTTTCATTGTAAATTTCAAATAACTTATCTTTAAAAGTTAAAGCCAAATGTTTTTCAAGTTTCTCTTTAGCTTCATAAATTAGCTCAAAGTCAATCTCTTCTTCTCTTTGCATAATGGCGGTTATACTCGGCAACTCCATTAGCAGCGCTTTATAAGATAAATCTAAGTCGCTATCTAAGATATGTCCGTACGCTCTTACATACTCATCATCTATATTTTTGCCATGCAAAAGAGCTTCTATTACCTTAATACCAAAAGATTGTGTAGCTTCATATTTTACAAAACTGTTTTTATCATGTTTCATTAAAAAACCGTAACTGCTCTCTTGCATATCGACTATGATAGGTGCAGAAAAATCCCTGTTAATCGATAAATGAGGTTTTGATGTTACTTTAAAAATAAACTCCTCTTTCTCTTTTGAGATAATAAGTGTTTCGTTATGTAGCTCATTGCCGTTCTCATCCAAAAGAGCTATTTTTAGCGGAAAATAGTATGGTTTTTGTTCACTTCCATCAACTGCATTTGGAACTATCTGAGTTAATGTTAAAGTATATTTACCATCATTAAAACTCTCATCTACATGTAACTTTGGCGTGCCTGATTGATGGTACCACACTTCAAACTCACTCAAGTCAACTCCGCCGGCACTACTCATTGCCCATAAAAAATCATCCGTACGCACAGCTTGTCCGTCAAAAGTCTCAAAATACAAATCTGTTGCCTTACGATAATTTTCTTCACCTAAAAGAGTGTGAATCATGCGGATAACCTCAGCGCCCTTCTCGTAAACGGTCGCGGTGTAAAAATTATTAATCGCTATATAAGAATCGGGTTGAATCGGATGAGCAGTAGGCGAAGCATCCTCTACAAATTGTCTCTCTCGTAGAGCTTTTACATCCTCTATACGCCCTACCTCTCTTGAGTTCATATCGGCTGAAAAGCACTGGTCGCGAAAAACCGTAAGCCCCTCTTTTAAAGTGAGTTGAAACCAATCTCTACATGTAACTCTATTTCCAGTCCAATTATGAAAATACTCATGTGCAATTACACTCTGAATCCCCATAAAGTTTGCATCGGTTGCACTGTCCTCATCTGCTAAAACATAAGCGGAGTTAAATATATTTAACCCCTTGTTCTCCATAGCACCCATATTAAAACTATCTACCGCAACTATATTGTAAAGGTCCAAATCATACTCTCTGCCGTATTTCTCTTCATCCCAAAGCATTGCCTCTTTAAGCGACTTCATTGCATGTTTACATTTAGATTCATTTCCTTTATCCGTATAGATACCCAGTCTTACATATTTGCCACTTGCAGTTATAAACTTATCCTTTACAACTCCCAAATCTCCTGCAACGAGTGCAAAAAGATATGAGGGCTTTGGATATGGGTCAAGCCATGTAACACCGTGTCTGCCGTCATCTAATTTAAAATTTGTTAGAGTGTTACCATTGCTTAGGAGTATAGGATAACGCTCTTTGTTTGCGACGATAGTCGTTTTAAAAACAGCCATAACATCAGGACGGTCTAAGTATGGAGTAATTCTTCTAAAACCTTCAGGCTCGTTTTGAGTACAAAAAATATTTCCCGATTTATAAAGCCCTTCAAGTTCACTGTTTAGCTGAGGATAAATTTTATTAATTATTATAAGAGTAAACTCATCCTTAACATCCAAAATTTTTAAACTCTCTTTTTCTACAACATATCTGCTCTCATCTAGCTTTTTATCATCCAAATATATTTCAATAAGCTCTAACTCTGAACTATCCAAAATAATATCTCTACATGTTGTATCTATTTTAACTACACTCATCATATTTGTAACTTGCGTATGCTCTTCAAAAAGTTCAAAAACCAAATCACAATTTTTTATGGTAAATTCCGGCTGTTTGTAATCTTTTAGGTAGATAGTTTTTACTTCATTCATTAAATAATCTCTTTAATTTTTTATAATAATAGCATAGCAAAGCAAAGCAAAGGCTCTTTTAAAAGTTTTGAACATAACTTAAGAAAAAGTTTCTGCCTTCTCTTCTTATTCCGCCATTTGTATTGTAGTAGTAACTAGGCTCTCTTACATCCGCGTCAAATATATTTTTTACACCTACTCTAGCCTCGCTAAAAGCCGAAAATCTATACGTAATAGTCTCATCAAAAGTATGCACCTCTTTTACTGTAGAGTCTTTGCTTACCCACTCTAACCCTGTTTGCTTCGTGGCTGAATAGTAGTGCCACGCTGTACCCAATGAGAATTTATTTGTTGGGCGATAAATATAAATCGCTTTTAGCATTACATCTGATATATCAGGCATTGATTGATTGGTTGACACCGAATCCTCTTCTGGCGGAGTCGTATAATCCGTCTCTACATAAGTTGCATTAAAGTAAAGAGAGTGTCCTTGTTTTGCATCAAAATAGTATTCAAATTCCGCACCTTTACTGACTCTATCATCATAGTTTTGATATCCCGGAATAGTAGTCTCATACTCTTCCAAATCAATTACGTTATCTAACTCTGAATAGAAGAGATTGAGTGAAAATTTGTTGTAAAAGTTCGGAGAGTATATTGCAACCGCTTCATAGGTATTTGTCTCTTCGGGTAAAATATTTTCATCTCCCGCACGATAGTTTATATGTCCGTTTGCATAAGCTTCGGTAAGTGTAGGCGCACGAAAAGCAGAACCGTAGAGAAGTTTAAAAACTGTTTCATCGGTAGCTCTATATACTACAGCCGCTCTTTTACTGATTTTTGTTCCAAAATCAGAGTAGCTGTCTGCGCGCACTCCAAAGACAACATCAACGTCATTAGTAAGTGATATCAAGTCTTGAAGATAACCGTAGGTAATGGTTCGGTTGATTCCCTCTTTTAAAAAAGTCGTAGTCGGATTTGCCCAAAATGCAGGTTCATTCTCATATCTGTATCTAAAATTATCATAATTTGGACTTGCTAAAATCGTAGATATATTTTGAGTAATGGCATTTTCGACACTGTTATAGTAATCATCTTGTGTTACTTCTACATGTCGAACTCCGACACCTGCTAAGATATCATTTGATTTAATTTCAGGAAATGTTAAAATCATCTCTGCTTCAAGATTTTGCTCTTGTTGTTTTTCATGATAAAAGAAACCGTCTTGCATGTCAGTTATACCCACAACTGCAAATCTAGTTGCAATACCTGTAACTCCGACTATATTAGCTCCCTCGTCCAACATGCGATGAGAAAAGTTGGCTTTTGTTTCAAGCTTATAGTCGTTTAACAAAGTTTTGTAGGAGAGTTGTGAGAAAAAATATGAGTTTTTATGCTCTTTTGGATGCTCTGGTATGGGATCGAGATCTTCTTCAAAACCGTAAAAGTTTCCAGATACATTTTGTTTATAGCGTGTCATAAACTCAAAACCGCCGTTTATCGCCTTAAAACCGAGGGAAAAATCTCTCATAGCTTCATCGGTACCTATCGAACTTCCATCAACAGGAAGAGACTTGCTATTTTTCTGATAGTAGCCGTCGGCAAAAAATTTCCAATTATCTGAAATATCATAAACATTAGCACCTGCCGTCATATAACCGTAACTGCCTGTGCCTAAAAAAATCTGATCTGTTTTTTTTGAATTTCCAAGCTTAGTAATAATATTTACGGTACCGTAAAATGCCCCCGCACCGTAAGTTGTAGAGTTTGGTCCTCGAAGCACCTCAATTCTTTGAACGAGTTGCATAGGAAAATCCATATAGAGATTACTAGAACCTGATACTTCATTATTTATTGCAACACCGTCTATTAATATTTTGATTTTATCCGAAAGATATGCATTGGGATTTTTAAAACCTCTAACGGTTGTCATTGCGTAACCCATAGGACTTAATTGTATTTGAATTCCCGGAAGCATACCTAATGCTTCGCCTATATTTTGTATACCTGCGTCCATGTATGTTTTTGCATCCACTACCGTTACTACTGAGGGTAAATAATCTACGTTAAGAGATTTTTTAGTCGCTATGTCGCTGACATTTTCCAAAAGAGATTCAAAATCTTGCATCTCATCAGACTCGGAAGAATAGACGGCGGTTACTAGAAAAAAGGAAACAACGGTTACTAAAAAATTCATATTTATCCAACTATTTAACAAAATTAACTATACAATACGCACTGTTCGTATAGTACAATAGCACTTATTTATACGAACTTAAAATCAAAAATTTAAAAAAGTGGGTTGTTTTAGTGCGAAATCTAAGCATAGAACTTAAAATTATAATCGGTATCATACTATTTACGACATTCATCGTAAGCGTTGAGCGTTATCAACTGTCCCAAAATATCATTGAGCAGTTTATAGAGTCTAAACGTTCAAAAAACAATCTACTGATAGAGACTATAACTCCTATCATAGCTTTAAATATCTCTTTAGGACTTAATGATGCAAACAAAGAGTATTTAGATTATATCGCCAAACAAAACCCTGATTTGGAGTTTATTAAAATTACAGACTTAAACAGTGACGTTACTTATTCTTACGGAGAAAAAGACAGAAGAAAATATAAAGAAGATAAGCACCAAATAATATTTTACAGCAAAAACATAATAGACTCAATCAGCAAAAATGCTTTAGGTACTATTTACCTCCATTTTTCAGATATAGATTATCAAACACTGCTCTTAAAAAACAAAAAAACAACTCTGCAAATCTTTTTAATCACTTTTATCTTACTTGCTATTTTTATTATTATCATTAAAAAAGAGTTTAAACATTTAAAAAGACTTAGCGAAAATGTTTTAGCTTACGACCCGAAACTAAATAATTTCACATTAACTCCCTCAACCAGACTTGACGAGGTAGGTGTTATTCACAACGCAGTTATATCGATGGTGGAGAGGATACACTCCAATTCAAAGCTTTTGGACGAGACAAATACTCTTTTGGAGATAAAGGTTCAAAATCGTACAAAAAATCTTGATGAGAAAAACCAACTGCTCTCTAATGAGATTAGAAATAAAAATGTTCTTTTAAAAGAGCTCTATCACAGAGTAAAAAATAATCTGCAGATTATTTCAGGACTGCTCTCGCTTCAATCAAGACGAATTAAAGACGAAACTACAAAGTCAATATTTGACGAAACAAATCAAAGAATAAAAGCTATGGCAATGATTCATGAAAAACTCTACCATTCCAGCGATTTAGAAGCAGTAGATATGCAGGTTTACACTTTAGAGTTGGTAGAAAATCTAAGACAAACATTTCAAACAAAAAACCTAACTTTTGAAATCGTTTGTGAAAATTTTAAACTCGACTTAGAAAAAGCCGTGCCAATGGGCTTGATTATAAATGAGGTTGTAACAAACTCTATAAAATATGCATTTGACGATAGTTGCGAAAATAAGATAATCAGCGTTAAGATGTACATGTTAAAAGAGAACAGCTTTATATTAGAGGTATTCGATAACGGAAAAGGAGCCGATTTAAAAGCCGTGAATGAAGGATTTGGGTTTAAACTTATAGAATCACTTGCATCTTATCAGCTAAAAGGTATAATTTCATGTTTTAACCAAAACGGTTTACACCATAAAATAATATTTTCGAAAGAATTTTTAAGATGAATATTATCATTATTGAGGATGAGGGAGTTACCGCACTTTTTTTAAAAGAGATAATCAGCGATTTGGGACATAATGTAGCAGGCATATTTGATAACGGCGATGCCCTTTTAACATTTTTAAAAAACGGTAGCGTTGATTTGATATTTATGGATATCAACATTAACGGAGCACTTGACGGCATCCAAACTGCAACTATTGTACATAATAGATACCCTGATATCTCATTTGTATATCTAACCTCCTACAAAGATAGCCAAACAATCAAAGATGCACAAGCTGTCAAACCTTTAGGCTACTTGATAAAGCCTGTTGTAGAGAGTGATTTGGAAGCTATTATGATGGTTGTTCAGGGGTGCAAACAGAGATATAAAAAAGATGAGTCTCATGAGATACTCTTTGCAGAATATAAATACAATATAAAAACAAAAACATTATTTGATAACGGTGAGGTTATTTCTCTTAGCAAAAATGAACTTACATGTATAAATACTTTAATACTTAACAAAAACAGCTATATAAGTGCAGAGCATCTTATAGCAGCAATCTGGAAAGACGACAAAGAGAGAGTTGTCTCCTTAAGAGAGTTAATATACCGTCTAAGAAAAAAACTTCCAAATCTTCCGCTTCATAGCAACTCAAATATAGGATATGCTCTTAGCACCTCAACCAAAACGTAAAAAAACACTATTTTTTATAAAATCTCATTATATTCTAATTTTAAACTACTAATATTGTTAGATTAAATGCATTAGGATTAATAATATGAGAGAGATAACGTTCCCTGACAATGAAATTATTGTTTCCAAAACAGACACAAAAGGTAAAATAACATACGGCAATAATCTTTTTTTAAAGATGGCAGGATATGCAGAAAAAGAACTTCTAGGAGCACCTCACAATATAATTCGTCATCCCGATATGCCAAAAATTGTTTTTAAATTATTGTGGGATACGGTACAAAAGGGTCAAGAGATTTATGCTTATGTTATCAACAAATCTAAAAACGGCGACTATTATTGGGTGTTTGCAAACGTAACACCATCCTATGATGCAAGAGGAAATATTATCGGTTATCACTCCGTACGAAGAAAACCATCTCCAAATGCACTCCAAATCATAAAACCTATTTATAAACAGCTTCTACATGCAGAAAAAAACGGCGGTATGGCTTCATCAGGAGAACTGTTTAATAATTTACTTGCTCAAAACGGAGGTCGTTATGACAAATTTATCCTATCTATATAAACTAAAAATCATAGGATATACGATTTTTACGACTTTTTTCGTAGGCTATTTGGTAAAACTATTTTTTGAAGGATTTAGTGTTGTAGATACGCTGCTTTTAGTTTTATATATTGGGATGGGAGTACTGTTTAACTCCTCTATTTTTAAATTAAGTACATGTATGAATAAATCAATCGATGTTTTAAACAGTGCCGTACAAGGAAATCTTGAAACTCGTATTACGGAAATTTCCGATGCAGGAAAAGCGGGAATGATAGGTCATCAAATCAACAATCTTATAGACCAGATGGAAACTTTTATGAGAGAGATGAGCACTTCAATTAACTATGCGGGAAATAATGAGTTTTTTAGAAAGTTTAATACTACAGGATTAAATCCCGCTTTCGCTCTTGCAGGTAATAGAATAAACGAGAGCATAGAGGTTATGAATCTTAATCATATAACACAGATGAGAATACAGCTAAACGCTGATTTAAGTACGATTAACAAAAATAATGAACAGCTTAAATCTCTTAACAACAGCTTTAAAAATAATACCCAGAAGCTAGAAATTATCTCACAAAATATTAAAGAAGCAACTCAAATGAGTATCAAACTAGCAAATGAGTCACAAAACGTAGGGGAGAAGCTTCATGGACTTAATCAGCTGCTAGATAACAATACGCAATCTACCCACTCGCTAGAAGAGCGTACAAAAGAGATTACTACCGTTATAGACCTTATAAGCGATATTTCTGATCAGACAAATCTTTTGGCTTTAAATGCGGCAATAGAAGCCGCGCGCGCTGGTGAGCATGGAAGAGGATTTGCAGTCGTTGCCGACGAGGTGCGCAAACTTGCAGAGAGAACACAAAAAGCTACTGCCGAAATAAGAACAACTGTTCAAGTCTTACAGCAAGAGAGTATGGAGATGTCAAGCAGTTCTGAGTCTATGCGTGACGTTGTACAAGAGTTTAGCAGCCTTATGAATACCTTTGGCGATAGTATGACTCATCTTCGTGATTCAAATGAAGCCATAGAAGATGAAGTACAAAATATAAAAAATCGTATTTTTGTAAATCTTATTATGATTGATCATATCCTATTTAAAGCAAATGCCTATAGTTCAATAACTTTTGCAAAAAAAGTTGGAGAGTTTAGCGAACATCATGGTTGTCGCCTTGGAATGTGGTACTTTGGTGATGGCAAAGAACAGTTTGGACATACAAAAAATTATCAAAATATAGATAAACCGCATGCTGTTGTTCACAACAAAGCAATAGATGCGATGAAATACATTGAGGGAAAAGATACATGTATAGATAATAAAGAGCGCATTTTAGAAGATTTTAAAGAGATGGAAATTGCCAGTGCCGAGCTGTTTATTTTAATAGAAAATATGATTGATGAGTAGAGTTTGGGAGATTTTTCTATGATAGAGCACTCTAGCGATACACACTGCAATGAGCAAATTTTAAAAGAGTATAAGGACGCTGTTGATATAAGCAGCATTGTTTCAAAAACAGATTCAAAAGGGGTAATAACTTTTGTCAATAAAAAATTTTGCGATATTTCAGGCTATTGCGCTCAAGAGCTTATAGGTAACCCCCATAGCATTGTAAGGCACCCTGATATGCCATCTGAAGCATTTAAAGAGATGTGGGAAACCATACAAAGCAAAAAACCATGGAGCGGAAAGGTCAAAAATAAAAAGAAAAACGGCGAAGCTTATTATGTAAATACCGTTATAAACCCTATAATTGACTGTGATGGAAATATTATTGAGTATATAGGAATTAGGACTGATGTTACAGAACTTGAAACCATAAAAGAGCAGTTGGTCAAAGACTTAAATCTCTCAAATGAAAATTTTTATGAAGCATATAGATCAGCACAGGCATATCAAAATGCTATAGATCAGAGCAATATCCTATCTCGTACCGATATAAATGGAAATATAACTTATGTAAACCAACAGTTTTGCGATATATCGGGCTATACAAAAGATGAACTTATCGGTCAATCACACTCGATTATAAAACATTTAGACTCTCTAAAAGCAAAAAGGCTTTATAAAGAGTTATGGCAAACTATCTCTAGCAAAAAGACATGGAAAGGACAATTTGAAAATATCTCAAAAGATGGAAAAATTTACTATGTAGATAGCACTATTGTTCCGATTTTAGATAAAGATGAAAATATAGTTGAATATTTGGCCATTAGACGCGATGTTACAAATATAGTGACTTTTCACCAAGAGTTGGAAAATACTCAAAAAGAGATTATAAATAAAATGAGCGAAATTGTTGAGAGCAGATCAAAAGAGACAGGCTCACATGTAAAACGCGTTTCAGAGTACTCAAAAGAGTTAGCACTATTGGCAGATTTAAGTGAAGAGGATGTAAATCTACTCTATGCTGCTTCACCAATGCATGATATAGGAAAAGTCGGCATACCTGATAGTATATTGCTAAAGCCCGGTCCCTTAGATGAGGATGAGTGGGTTATTATGAAAAATCATAGTAAAACAGGTTATGATATTTTAAAAAATTCAAACAGACCTATCTTAAGGGCGGCTGCCATTGTCTCATACACTCATCATGAGAAGTGGGATGGTTCAGGTTATCCTAATGCTCTAAAAAACGAAGAGATTCATATATTTGGGCGAATTAGTGCTATTGCCGATGTTTTTGATGCACTAGGAAGCGATAGAACTTATAAAAAAGCATGGGAACTGGAAAAAATTATCGATTTTTTTAAAGAAGAGAAAGCTAAACATTTTGATCCAATTTTAACAGATATATTTTTGCAAAATATTGATAAAATGATACTTATTAGAGATAGGTATAAAGATTAACTGTAGGAGATTGATATATTTAAAGCCAAAATCATTTACATGTTCCTCATTATCGGCATCATATTGGATGCTTCTACGTATGATGAGGATGTACTGAATATTTTTTCAAAGATTGCACCTCGCTTTATCATAATGAGCAGTCAAAAAAACAAAATAGAAACTGAAATAAAAATATGCGTGCTGCATGATAAAATCGATGAGAGGGTTGCTCTGTCTTTTATTGATAAAATCAATACAAACTATCCTGATGGTATAAAAAATTATCCTATAAAATTTATAAGTAGCAGTTATTTCAATATTGGCGAGTGTAAAACTGCTCAACTAGCTTTTATATTTAATTCCGATAGAAACAATATTAAAGAAGCAGTTTTATATTTAAATAGGCAAAATATTTTATCAATGTCTTATGAAGAGGAACTTCTTGATTACGGAGTTCAAATATCACTTTTTATAGGAAGAAAAGTTTTACCCTATATAAATATGAAAGCAATAACAGAGAATAAAATAGAGCTTGACAATATTTTATTAAGGGTATCAAAAATATACAAAGAGCACGAGAGATGATTTTTAATATTAAAAAATTGATTCGCAGCATAAGCATAGAGATTAAAACTATAATTGGTATCATTCTTTTTACGATATTACTTGTAGGACTTGAGCGTTATCAACTCTCCCAAAATATTATTGAGCAATTCATTGAATCAAAGCGCTCTAAAAACAGATTATTGATAGATACTATTACTCCTATTATAGGATTAAATATCTCTTTAGGGCTAGACAACTCTAATAAAGAGTATTTAAATTATATTGCAAGACAAAATCTAGATTTGGAATATATTGAACTGTTAGACTCTGATAATAAATTGAGTTACAGTTATGGAGAAAAATATGAAGATAAGCATCATAGTGAAAAATTTGGCATTAATTTTTGCAATAAAAGCATAGTAGATTCCATTACCGGGGAGACTTTAGGTAACGTTACTTTACATTTTTCCGATAAAGATTACCAAATATTATTGTCCAAAAATAGGGAAACAACTTTAAAAATCTTTTTTATTACGTTTATACTGCTGAGCATATTTGTTATTTTAATTAAAAAAGAGTTTAAACATCTAAAAAAACTTAGTGAGAATGTTTTAGCATATAACCCCAAACTCAATAATTTTACACTAACTCCTTCCCAAAGACTAGATGAAGTAGGAGTTATACACAACGCCATAATATCAATGGTTGGAAAAATAGCAACACATACAAAAATTTTGGATGAAATCAACTTATCGCTTGAGGATAAAATAAAAAAGAGAACCAAAGAGCTAGAAGAGGCGAATAAAAAACTTCAAGCCTTATCTGTCACCGATGAGTTGACACAATTATCAAATAGAAGATATTTTGAAGAGTACTTTCAAAAAAGTTGGGAGCTTGCAAAACGAAACAATATTGAAATCTCCATTATCATGTGTGATATAGATTATTTTAAAAGGATAAATGATACATACGGGCACTTAGCAGGAGACTTTATTTTAGAAAATATTGCTCAAATACTTAAAAAATCACTTAAAAGAAATACAGATTTTATTGCAAGATACGGCGGAGAAGAGTTTGTTATAGTTATGTACGATACAAATATTGACTTAGCAAAAGAGTTATGTATAAAAATACAAAACAGTATAAAAAATGCCGACTCATTCATTTTTCAAGGTATTGTACTTGAAGCCGTAACTATGAGCTTTGGTATTAGCAGTACTATACCAAATATAAACAAGAACTCCAAAGAGTTAATCGAAAATGCAGATTTGGCTCTCTATAAAGCTAAGAAAAACGGCAGAGATTGTATTATTGTTTTTTAAAATTTAATAGATAGATAAAAACTTATATCAAACTCATTATCATCGGATAGGTAATTATTTTTTCTATATACGACATAAGGCGGTTTTGTTGTGGTTTCGTATTCGCTCTTTGGAAGCCATTCATGATAAGCCCATTGCATAAACTTTAACATATCACCTTGTTCCCCAACCAAATCAAACTTTGCATATATCCCCTCAGCGATATTAAATTTAGGCAATCTATCACTCTTTACTTTTATACCTTTATCAACAACTATACATGCTACATATTGACACTCACTAAGCGGAGTTATGGTCGGGTTATCGTGAAAAAGAGCTATCTGTTTATACTCTGTTATATTGTTACTAAAAACCCAAGTTTGAAGCTTCTGCCATGTGCTACTAATTAGTGCATTATAGCCGCTGTGTCTTATGTAGTAACTCTCAATCAGCGGCATTTTTACGATTGTCGGTTTTAGGTGATCAAACTTTGCAGTTGATTTTTTTGCTTTAGGAGATTGCTCGATAATGTGCTGCGAAAATTTCTTATATCCGCCATTTTTCCACTCTTTTGGCGTCATGCTAAAACGCTCTTTAAATACGCGTAAAAATGATGTTTGAGAGTTATATCCGCAGATATTTGCTACATCACTGATAGTTGAATATTTATTTGTTAAAAGCAGATTTGAGGCTTTTTGAAGTCTTATAGATTTTATACTCTCATAGATATTTTTTCCAAACAAGTCTTTAAAAATTCTATGCATATGAAACTTGCTAATTTTCAAGTCTTCGCTTAACTCATCCATCGCTATATTTGTATCTATATGTGTGTATATATAGTACATGATATCATTGGCAATTTGTACTCTTTTTTGAAGTGTTGCTTTTTTCATGGTTTATATTGTAGCAAAAATAAAATATTTTTTAGACACAAATTAACTATATTTCTAGCAAGAACAGATAGCTTTATAAGCATTAATAGTGAAGAATTTATTTTTTTAAAGTTATAGAATTTCGTCAAAATTTATCCGCAAGGCACAGAGATGAAAAAAATTTCTAAAATACTAGTTGCAAACAGAGGCGAGATAGCTCTAAGAATAATTAGAGCATGTAAAGAGTTAGATATAAAAAGCGTGGCAATTTTTTCAGAGGTTGACGTTGAAGGTATTTGGGTAAAAAAAGCAGATGAGTGCTACCCGATAACCGGAGATGCGCTCCAAGCTTATCTTGACTATGACAGAATCATCACACTAGCACTTAAAGCCGGATGTGACGCTATTCATCCGGGGTATGGTTTTTTGTCTGAAAACGCAGAATTCGCACAATCATGTGAAGACAGAGGCATAATTTTCATCGGTCCAAAACCAGCTCACATAGCTCTCTTTGGCGATAAAATGGCTTCTAAAGTAGCAATGAGAGAGATTGGCGTACCTGTTTTAGAAGGAACGGATGAGCCGATAGTAGATAAGGCAGAAGGCGGTAAAATCGCCGCAAAAATAGGTTTCCCCGTTATCATAAAAGCTGCATTTGGCGGCGGTGGACGAGGCATGAGAATAGTAAAGAGTGCAAAACTTTTTGATGAGATGTTTGACTCCGCTACAAATGAAGCTAAAAAATATTTTGGAAAAGGCGAAGTGTTTATCGAAAAATATGTTGAAAATCCAAGACATATAGAGATTCAAGTCGTAGCAGACAAATACGGCAATGTCGTGCATTTAGGAGAAAGAGATTGTTCTATTCAAAGAAGACACCAAAAGGTAATCGAGATTGCTCCATCGCCTAGACTTAATCCTGCGGCAAGAAAAGAGCTTTATAGAATATCTACAAAAGCGATGCTAAAACTAGGATATGAGAGTGTAGGAACTGTTGAGTATCTACTTGATGAAAATGACAATATCTACTTTATAGAGATGAATACAAGGGTTCAAGTTGAACATCCAGTAACTGAAATTATCTCAGGAATCGACATAATTCAGAGAATGATAGAGATAGCAGAGGGAGACAAACTAAAATATCTTCAAGAAGAGATAAATTTCCGTGGATATGCAATAGAGTTTAGGATAAACGCAGAAAATCCTCAAAATAACTTTATGCCCTCAATCGGAACTATCACAAACTATATAACCCCAGGAGGACCAGGAGTTCGCCTTGATTCAAGCGTCTATACAGGTTATACAATCCCGCCAAACTACGACTCAATGGTAGGAAAACTTATCGTTTGGGCGCTTGACTGGGAAGGTGCCGTAAAAAAAGCATCAAGGGCTTTAGATGAATTTTATATCGACGGAGTTATCACGAACCTTTCTCTTCACAGAGAGATAGTTAAAGATGCAGACTTTATAGCAGGAAATCTAAACACAAGCTATCTTGATAAAAAAATGGAATTATTCAACCTAAAAGCTACAAAGACAATAGCCGAAGAGGAGAAAAAGACCTCATTTATCGCAAATTTGATAAACAAGATAAAAGAGCATAAATTAATTATCAGACACTAAAGATTTATCACTATTTACTGCCCAATAAAAAGAGAGTTATTGTAAAATACGTTTACAAAACCATTAAAGGCATAAATAGTGAGCATCTACAGAGAGTATGACATTAGAGGAATTTTTGAAAAAGAGTTAAATGAGCAGAGTGTTGTCCGTATAGGGTACGCTTTAGCTTCTAAGATAGAGGGCGAATATGTAGCTGTCGGATATGATGCTAGAAGCCACTCGCCTATTTTATTTGAGTACCTTGTTCACGGTTTAAATGCCGGCGGTAAAAAAGTTTTAGATATGGGTCTTGTTCCTACTCCCGTTAACTACTTCACAAACTATCAGGAGTGGAACGGTATTACTCCCTCAGCTTCAGTTATGATTACAGGCTCACACAATCCAAGCGAATACAACGGTTTTAAAATAACTATAGACAAAGCACCGTTTTTCGGAGAAGATATTTACGCTCTAGGACGTGAATGTGCTAGCTTGGAGTTACCTGCAAAAACAACAAGAGATGTTACAAAAATAGACGCCGTGACGAGATATATAAACTTTTTAGTAAATGAATTTTCTCATCTAAAAGACATGCCTATAAGAATCGTATATGACTGCGGAAACGGTGTTGCGGGAATAGTTACCGAAGATATCTTTAAAGCATTAAATCTAAATGCAAAAGGGTTATACGTAAATCCTGACGGCTCTTTTCCCAACCATCATCCTGATCCCTCAGACGAGCATAATTTAGAAGATATTAAAAAACTCCTAGAGACAGATGGCGATATAGCTTTTGCATACGACGGAGATGCCGATAGAATTGCAGTTTTAACTCACAAAAATAATATAAAGGGCGATATGATGGCTCTTTTATACTCTATGAAGATGGACAGGCCTACGGTTGTCGGAGAAGTAAAATGCTCACAGGTTATGTACGATGAACTTGAGAAGCGCGGTGCAACTGCTATCATGTACAAAACAGGTCACTCTAATCTAAAAGTTAAGATGAAAGAGGTAAATGCCGATTTGGCATGCGAGGTAAGCGGACATGTATTTTTTAAAAATCGCTACTTTGGTTATGATGATGCAATTTATGCAACGCTTAGAATGTTAGAACTTGTTCATGACGGAATTGATTTGGATGCGGAACTGGCAAAACTTCCACATGTATATTCTACAGAGGAGATAAAAGTTCATACTACAGAGTCTGTGAAGTTTAAAATAATCGATAAGATAAAAGAACTTCTTAAAACCCCGCCTAAGTCATTTCCGACTATTAAAAACATTATAGACGTTGACGGTGTGCGTATTAATTTTGAAAACGGATGGGGTTTGGTAAGAGCTAGTAACACGACTCCGGTTTTAGTTACACGTTTTGAATCAACTTCTCAAGAAGAGGCAAAACTTTATGAAAAAGCTATCGGTGATTTGATAGAAAAAGCTAAAAACTCTCTTTAGGAGCTGTTTATTTTCAGATAATGAAAAGATTAGGATTAGAATGCAGATGAGTGCAGATATAAAAGATTCGTTGAATATTTATAAAAATCTCTCTATATTGTATGCACAATACAATGAAGAGAACTTTTTTAATCAAAGAATCTTGCAATATATGTCAAAAATTTTTCATACTTCCATTGGAGTTGAAGATACTCTAAGTAAGTATGTTAATTTTGAAGAGATAAACGGTTTTTATTTTGATTTAATCATACTTGACAACAGATTCGGGCTTGATATCTGTTATGAAATTTTAAAAATAAATCCAAGACAAAGAATTATAATAAGAGTTAAGCTAGATAACAATGAAAATTTATCCGAATATTATATAAAAGGTTTTGATGATTTTATATATGAACCGCTAAACAAGTTATCCATAAATAAAACAATCTCAAATATAGCAGAAAAAATTGATTACAGCAACTTGCTGGCACGCAGCTTAGAGATAGATAAAGATATCTCTGAAATTGTAACTCAGTATGAGAGCAAGTTAGAAGAGTCTCAAAGAAAACTTGAACAAAGAAGTGAGTTTTTCGCAAGCATGAGTCACGAGATAAGGACGCCTATGAATGCCATAATAGGTATGAGCCAAATATTAATAGATGATAGCACTCTTAGCGAATCACAAAGAGAAAATATTAAGATTATAAACAGATCATCAAATATGCTCCTTGGCATTATTAACGATATACTTGATTTTTCAAAAATAGAAGCCGGAAAATTAACTCTGGAGAAAACTTCATTTGATTTAAATGTAATTTTGAGCTATCTAGCAGATATGATTAGCTTAAAAACACAAGAAAAAGGTATAAATATTATCTTTGATATAGACCATAATATAGGAAAAAACTATCTTGGAGACCCGCTTAGAATCTCTCAAATTCTTTTAAACCTTATCAGTAATGCCGTTAAGTTTACGGATAAGGGCGAAATTATTCTTAGCATAAAGACTATAGAGTCTAATGAAGAGGAGTCAAATATACAATTTGAGGTCTCAGACACCGGAATAGGTATGAGCCAAGAGCATCTACAAAATCTTTTTCAAAGTTACTCTCAAGCTTCGCATGATATAAGCAGAAAATATGGCGGCACCGGTCTTGGGCTTACAATATCAAAACAGCTTGTGGAGATGATGGGAGGAAGAATATGGGCGGAAAGCATCTACGGAGAAGGAAGTACTTTCTTTGTAAATATACACCTAACCAATGATACTACCATTTCAAAAAGAAAATATCGCCTTATTTCGAAAAATATAATGGAGTGGAGAGTGCTTATCGTGGATTCTCATGAAAAATCTATAAATTCTCTTAAGTATTTATTGGATTATTTTCATATAGTATCACACACTGCGTCGAGCGTTGATGAAGCAAAAGATATCCTAAATAAAGAGAAATTTGATCTGTTATTTATAGATGAAAACATGTTTGATATATTTGATTTTGCATCATATAAAGAAAAAACAGCTGCTAAAATAGTAGTGATAGAAAATTGGATGAGTAGCTTAAAGAGTAAAAAAAGAGAAAATAAAACTATCGATGAGCTTCTAAAGAGACCTTTTAATCAACAGATGGTTTTTGATGCGCTAACTAATATTTACAATAAACTCTCTCTAAATGGCAACTTAGAACAAATAAATGCATCTCCAAAAGATTCTATAAAAGCGCTAGGAAAACATAAAATATTTATAGCAGAAGACAATATAATAAATCAAAAAGTTATGAGCGGACTTTTAAAAGATACAGAAATCGAGATAGAGTTTGCCAATGACGGGCTTGAAGTTTTGAAACTTTTGCAAAACACTCATGATTTTCCGCGTTTAATTTTAATGGATATAAATATGCCAAACTTAGACGGATATATGACAACTCAAAGCATAAGAAGAAATAAACAATATGACAATATTGCGATAGTAGGACTTAGCGGAAATACGGATGCTAAGGAGATTGAACAAGCAAAAGAGTTAGGTATGCAAGATTATTTGCTAAAGCCTATAGATGTAAAAGAGCTCTATAAAATACTGATAAAATATTTGGGTGATATAAAAATTTAACCCCTATTTGGCTATAATTTACACACTTTAAATATTAATTTGCCAAGGGAAAAAATGAAAACTCATACTATTTTGATGCCGCTTGACATGCATCTACATCTTCGTGACGGTGTAATGCTTGAAAACGTCGCTCCGCTTAGTGCTTATAGCTTTAGCGGTGCGTTAATTATGCCAAACCTTGTTCCGCCAATAGAAACACTAGAAGATGTAAAAGCTTACAAAGCTCGGATTATTGCAGCCGCTCCAAACGACTATTTTGAACCGTACATGACACTTTTTTATAAAAATTACGATAAAAAGTTTTTAGCAAGTGTTGCAGAACATATCACTGCAATTAAATTATATCCTGCGGGAATCACAACTAACTCCGATAGCGGTATTTCATCTTTTAACATAGAAGAGATGCGCGAAACTCTTGGAGCTATGAGTATTTTGGGAATTCCACTTTGTGTTCACGGCGAAACTAACGGTTTTGTTATGGACAGAGAAGCAGAGTTTATGAGCATTTACGAACTTCTTGCGAAAAATTTTCCTGATTTAAAAATCATAATGGAACACATCACAACTAAAGCTGCCGTTGACATGTTGGACAAATATAAAAACTTATATGCGACAATTACTGTTCACCATCTACTTTTAACGCTTGATGATGTTGTGGGCGGAATGATGATGCCTCATAATTTTTGCAAACCTATCGCAAAAAGACCTGAAGATTTAGATGCTCTCTTAAGCGTTGCATTAGAAGCTCATCCAAAAGTTATGTTCGGTTCAGACTCCGCACCTCATCCAAAAGAGAAAAAAGAGTGCTCAGGCTGTGCCGCAGGAGTTTTCAGCGCACCTATTGCTCTTCAGCTTTTGTGTGAGATTTTTGAGCAGTACGATAAGTTAGATAATCTTCAAGCCTTTGTAAGCGACAATGCACAAAGTATCTATAAAATCTGTCCTGAGTTTAAAGAGGTAATTTTAGAAAAACGCCCTTTTGTAGTACCTGAAAATTACAACGGTGTCATTCCTATGTACGGGGGCAAAATCATTAACTGGGCAATACAAAGCGTTGAATAGAGTTCTGTTCTTAGAAGATGATATTCTCTTTGCAGAGACTATTGTTGACTTATTACAAGAGAGCAATTTAGAAGTTACTCATGTTCCAAACGGTCAAAATGCCCTTGACATGACATTTAAAAAGAAGTTTGACCTCTATCTTTTAGATATAAATGTACCGCTTATAGACGGGACTACTCTTCTTAAAGAACTTAGGGCTTCAAATGACAATACTCCTGCAATTTTTTTAACATCTCATAAAGACAAAGAGATGTTAAAAAAAAGTTTCTTAAGCGGAGCAGATGATTTTTTAACAAAACCTTTTGATACCGATGAACTGCTATTTCGTATCGGAGCGATTCTAAAAAGAGTTAAATGTGATAGTGTGACTTGTGTAGGGTTTCTTTGCAATGACGATATCCATAAACGTATATTTTACAAAAACCAAGAACTAGAACTATCTAAAAAAGAGTACGACCTTCTTTTGCTTTTAATGAAACATGCAAATAATACTGTACCAAAAGAGTTGATTTTTGACGAGTTATGGAGCAGCAGTGAGGGCGGAAGCGAGGGTGCGGTTAGAGTCTATATAAATCGCATAAAACAGTTAATTCCGCAGATGAATATTGAAAATATTCGCGGTGTCGGGTATAAGCTTGTTTCGTAATCTTCGTATTAGTATCTTTATATACTACACACTAACAGTCATCTCCCTTATGAGTATTTTATACTATTATATAGCGGTAGTAAAAACAGAAAACTTTTTTTCGCTACTGCTTATTTTACTTATTTTAATCATATTTGCCGGAGTTATAATTTCCAAACTCTCAGTTGATCCCCTATTTGAGCATATGACAAATCTTCAAAATCTCTCTACTGAGACGCTACATGAACTAAATCTTCCAATCAGCACAATTCAGACAAATATTCACATGTTAAAAAGAAATATAAGTAGTGAGAAAGATTCAAAAAGAATTAAAAGAATCGAGAGTGCATGCGATATGCTACAACAAAGATACAATGAGCTTGATTATATGATAAAAGTCCAAAGCTCAAATATAAAATACGAAATCATAAACCTTAATGAACTTGTAGAAAACAGAGTAGAGTTTTTAAAACAGGTATATCCACATGTAGAGTTCAACCTAAACTTAACTTTTACGCAAATTAAAAATGACAAAGTCGGCTTATCAAAGGTCATTGACAACATTATAGACAATGCTGTAAAATATTCACGCAATATTTACACAATAAATGTAGAATTGCACGATTTTACTCTGCATATACAAGATTACGGATGCGGGATGGATGAAGTAGAGCTTTTAAAAATCTTCGACAACTATTACCAGAGTAATGAAAGCATGCATGGATTTGGTATAGGTCTTAGCATGGTTAAGAGATTTTGCGATGCAAACAAGATTTTATTAAATTTCAAATCAAAACCTGACATAGGCACAACGGTTATATTAAAATTCAAGGAAAATTAGTGGAAAACAATATTTTAGCTTATGCGGAAATGGCACTTGACTATGGAGTCATGGGGCTTCTTATACTAATGAGTATAGTTACTCTTTGGTTGTTTATAGAGAGAATGTTATTTTATAAAACACTCCGCGTTTCAGACTATAAAAATAGAGATGAACTAGAGATGGATTTAACAGACAATATAAGTGTTATTAGCGTAATAGGTTCCAATGCTCCTTATGTAGGTCTGCTTGGAACCGTTATCGGAATTATGCTTACGTTTTATACAATGGGAGATGCATCGGCTATTGATGCCAAAAAAATCATGGTAGGTCTTGCACTTGCGTTAAAAGCAACTGCAATGGGACTTATAGTTGCAATGCCTGCTATTGTTGCATACACTCTTTTACTTCGCAAAGTTGAAAAAATATTAACTGTTTTTGACATAGAACAAGAAAAACAGAGCAAGTAAATTAAAATGCCAAAATATAAAAAACAACGAAAAAGATTTGATGAGATAAATGTCGTTCCCTTTATAGACATCATGCTTGTGCTTTTAGTCATGGTTTTAACCACTGCTACTTTTATAAAGCAAGGAGTTATTCCGGTTGAGCTTCCGAGTGCAAAAGCATCTAAAAAAGAGGATATAAAGAAAGAGGTAACCGTTTATGTAAATAACAAAGGCGAACTCTTTATTGAAAAAGAAAAAGTTGATTTAAAAATGCTTGAGAATAAATTATCTCTTATTTCAAAAGAACAAACTGTTGTTTTAAAAAGCGATAAAGAATCTAAATTTCAAGACTTTGTAAGCGTAATGGATATTTTAAAACGTCTAAATCACGAACAGCTTTATATAGTTACAAAAGAGTAACTAGTAAGCTCTATCTAGCAGTTTAAATCTGCTGGAATTTTTATCTTCTATAACTTTTTCTTCATCTACATGTAAAACTTTTTTCGGCTCGGTATCAAATACTTTTTTCTTTACATCTTTAACTTCATGAAAAAGAGTGCTTGCTATAAAAAAAAGTACAACTATTATCACTATGCTTGCATAAAAAAGTATATAGTTTTTAATATGCCCCGATTCAAAAGGATTTTGCATCTGTTTTCTTATTATTAAATTTTTCTAATTATATTCAAAACCAACGCAATAAAAGATAAATTACATAATTTTTATGATAATATAATTAAAAAAAATTTAAGGGATATTTATGCAGACAACAATGTTTAAAGGCACAGTTGTAAACTTAGCAGGAGTTGCCGTTAATGTGGGAGATAAGGCACCGATTGTAACTGCTATCGGAACTGATTTAAACGAAGTAGAAATCGGCGGAGCAAAAGATAAAATACAGCTTCTAATTACCGTTCCTTCACTTGATACCGATACATGTGCGGCTGAAACTAGAAGATTTAACGAAGATGTTAACAATCTTGATATTTGCGAAACGACTGTAGTCTCTATGGACTTACCGTTCGCTTCTGAGCGTTTTTGTACAACAAGCGGCATTGAAAACCTATCGGTAGTAAGTGATTATCTGGATAAAAGCGTTAGTAAAGCTTACGGCGTTTTAATGGATGACAATAAACTAAAAGGCCTTAGTGCTAGAGCTGTCTTTGTAATTGACAGAAGCGGAACGGTAGTTTATAAAGAGATAGTAAAAGAAGTTACGGCAGAGCCTAACTATGAAGCTGCTCTTGAAGCTATAAAAGAGGCTAGATAAACTCTAGCTTCTGCTTATTTTACACTAAAATTAAATATAACTTTGGCATTTTCTATGCGCTCATATAAAAAAATCTTTTTTCTATATGGAATCCACTTTATTAAAAAAGTAGCCAAAGCTTCCCATAAAGAGACCCAAACTGCGACAGTCAAGCCCTCGGCTATAACGGCAAACACAATGCTCTTTTGCATTAATTCGCTTTGATTCATTAATGCAGAAATCGTAGCTATCAATGCTCCTATAATAAATAGAGTTGTAGATTTTTTTAACATCTCTTTCATTTCTTTATGTTCACGTTCTTGCAAATAAGCAAAAAATTTATTTATGCTATCTTCAACTCTCGATATTGACTCAAGCTCTATTTCTGATTCAAAGTTAAATCTAATTATAAATTTTTCATCTTCAATCTCTTTTGCACAATCAATTATGTAATCCACCAAATCCTGATTCAAATCTTTTTTTAAAAAGTGAGATTTTTTGTCAAAATTACTATATAAATCCTCTACTTTTTTTGTAGAAACGTCAATTATAATCTCCCCGTTTTGGGTACGTTCATAGCGTTCAAGAATCTCTTTTTTCAAGTTATATCCATTTTTTTTTCTTAAAATAAACAAATGACATGATTGAAAATATAATAAAAAATACCCACAATACCGGGTATGCTAATTTCCATTTCAATTCCGGCATATACTCAAAATTCATTCCATATACACCTGCTATAAAAGTCAAAGGTATAAAGATAGATGCAAAAACAGTTAAAACTTTCATTACTTCATTCATTTTATTACTAACGCTGGATATATAGATATCAAGCAATCCGGCCAATATATCTTTATAAGAATCAATCTCTTCTGATACATGTATTACATGTTCATAAATATCTCTAAAGTATTCATGAGTCTCTATGCGAATCAATGTACTATCACTTCTTAATATACCGGATAGCAACTCTCTTAAAGGCGATACAGATCTTCTTATATTAATAAGTTCTCGTTTATATTGTTGAATTTTAACAAGAGTTTGTGATGTCGGATTTGTTAATAGTTCATCTTCAATTGAATCGATAACAATATCTAAAGAGTCTATCAAAACAAAATTCATATCTGTTACAACATCTAAAATTGCATAAGCTAAATAGTCACTGCCTCTGCTTCTTAATCGTCCTTTGCTATTTTTAAGCTGCTGATAAATTGGAGAGAAAAGGTCATCGGAGGTTTCTCTAAAAGTAAAAACAAAATTATCTAGTATTAAAAAACTTATCTGTTCATAACTAACCGATAACTTTTCGTTTTGCAGCGCCAAACTCTTAATAACAATGTATATATACTCATCTTCCTCTTGAAATTTAGGTCTTTGATGCGTATTTAAGATATCTTCAAGAACAAGCGAATGGATATGGAACATTTGTCCAATCGACTCGATTATTTCAACGTTTTTCAGCCCTTCAACATTAACCCATGTAATAGTGTCTGTTTCTTTATATTTTATAAGTTCTTCTATTGAAAATATATTATTCTCTTCAATAGTATCTTTGTTATAATCTACCAGCGATATTTTTGTTTCAGCTTCGAATACACTGCCTACATGTACAAGAGTACCGGGCATCATTCCCACTTTTTCAGAAACATAGGTTAAAGATTCAGACATATAAATACTCCACTAATTAAGTATAAAAAATATTATAGCATATAGCAATATCAATTACATGTTTGTTAAAATTTAGAGTGCAATAAAAAGAGGAGAAAATCCCTCCATTATGGAGGGATATAGAAGTATGAAAATGATTACATCATTCCGGGCATACCGCTCATTCCGCTCATATCTGGAGAAGACGATTTATCTTCCGGTATTTCAAAGATAGCAGCTTCAGTAGTTAAAAGAAGACTTGAAACCGAAGTAGCATTTATAAGTGCTACGCGAGCAACTTTTAGAGGATCTATAATTCCGGCTTCAAACATGTCAACATACTCGCCTGTTGCAGCATTAAAACCTATATTTTCATTTTCTGCACTCTCAACACTGTTTACAACAACACCGGTATCATAACCTGCATTTTGAGCTATCTGTTTCATCGGAGCTTTTACTGCACGAAGTATTATTTCAGCACCGATTTTTTGGTCACCCGTCAAATCAAGCTTAACTTTTGCAGCAGCACGAACAAGTGCAGCTCCTCCACCGATAATGATACCCTCTTCTACCGCAGCTTTTGTAGCCGATAGGGCATCATCTACTCTATCTTTTCGCTCTTTCATCTCAGTCTCAGTTGCAGCACCTACTTTAATTACTGCTACACCGCCAGATAGTTTTGCCAAACGCTCTTGCAATTTTTCTTTGTCGTATTCTGAAGTCGTTGTATCAATTTGAACTTTTATTTCGGCAATTCTTGCTTTAACCGATGCTTCATCTCCTGCACCGTTTACGATTACGGTTGTATCTTTATCAAGAACTACGCGAGAAGCTTGACCTAACATTTGAATATTTGCACCTTCTAGTGTATGTCCCGTCTCTTCTGAAATAACAGTACCACGCGTTAAAGTCGCAATATCATGAAGCATTGCTTTTCTTCTGTCCCCAAAACCTGGAGCTTTAACGGCAGAGATATTTAAAACACCGCGAAGCTTATTTACAACTAATGTCGAAAGTGCCTCACCTTCTACGTCTTCGGCAATGATTAAAAGAGGACGAGAAGTTTTTTGAACTTGCTCAAGCACCGGAAGTAAATCTTTAAGTGATGAAATTTTACTATCAACTAGTAATATCCAAGGATTTTCTATTTCAGCAATCATTTTTTCAGTATTTGTAATAAAATATGGACTTAAATAACCTCTGTCAAACTGCATACCTTCAACAACATCAAGTTCATCGGAAATACCTTTTGCTTCTTCAACAGTGATAACACCGTCTTGACCGACTTTTTCCATAGCCTCTGCAATCATATCACCGATAGCAGTGTCAGAGTTAGCAGAAATAGTAGCAACCTGTGCTATATCTTTTTTGCCGTTTACCGCTTTTGAAGATGCTTTTAGATTTGCTAAAATTGCTTCACAAGCTTTATCCATACCGCGTTTTACTTCAACAGGATTAGCACCTGCTGTAATATTTCTTAGACCTTCAGAAAAAATAGCATTTGCCAAAACAGTTGCAGTTGTCGTACCGTCACCTGCCTCATCTGCAGTATTTGAAGCAACTTGTTTTACAAGTTGAGCACCCATATCTTCTAACTTGTCTTTTAGTTCAATTTCACGAGCAACAGAAACACCGTCTTTAGTGATTATCGGGCTACCGTAACTTTTTTGAATAAGAACATTACGACCTCGCGGTCCCATTGTTACCTTTACGGCATCCGTTAATTTTGCAACTCCACGAGCTAATGCATTACGTGCATTATCTGAAAATATTATCTCTTTTGCCATTTATTATTCCTTTTATTTAACTATTCCAAATATATCATCAGTATCTAAAACTAAAAATTTCTCACCTTGCAATGAAATCTCATTACCGGAAAATTTTCCAAAAACTACAATATCTCCGCATGATAGTTCGCTCACTTCAGAACTAACTGCCACAACTTCACCTTTAGAAGGTTTTTCTTGTGCATTATCAGGAATAATAATACCACTGCTTGTAGTATTTGCCTCTTCTACTTTTTTTATTAGGACTCTTTTGCCTAATGGTTGAAAATTCATATAAAACTCCTTAAATTATATTGTTTACGAGTGCAATATTACAAAAAAAAAGTAACAAAGTCAATACTTTTAGCCATACAGGCTAAAGGTTATTAAGTGTATTTTGTTAAGTTTATTGACACTGCTAACATTTCAATAAACAACCTCTTCTCTATTTCTACTATTTATTAATTATTTTCTTGAAATCTTAGGTTATTTAAAGTTTTAAGTAAGTAT
>NZ_MICH01000005.1:0-30539 GCF_001830805.1 Sulfurimonas sp. RIFOXYD2_FULL_34_21 | reverse complement strand
GGTCACTGGTTCGAATCCAGTATCCGGAGCCACAACCTTTTAAACCCCTAAAATACAGACTTCCCAAGACTTAGTTTTACTTATTGTGCCCAAATCTGTCCTTAGATATTGCCTAAATAAAGAAATTTAATTTAGCTGCTTGGTAGTAAAAGCATATCTTTATAGCGTCATAAAAGAGACATTTGGAAGCGTAACAAACTTAAAAGATAGAAGAAAAGATATCTTTGAGCTTGTCAGGAGATAGTCAAATTTAATACTTTATCTTAGATTAATTATTTAATATTGCTATAATAGCAACAATATAATAATTAGTGAGTCTATATAAAAGAAAAAATATGCAAAAAATTAAAAATGAGAATTTAGTATTTAAAATTATATCTCCTTTTGTATTTTCGCTAATATTTATAATAGTATCCACTCTTGGTACACTCTATTTTTTACAAAAAAAGCATATTAATCAACAATCTATGGAAAAATTAGAAAATATCTCTGCAGTACTACAAAAAACAATAACTAGTGATACAAAATTACTTCAAGAACTAATTGAATTTTTACAAAAAGATGACACCTTAATATACAACTATAAAAATCAAAATAGAGAGTGGCTTTTTTTATATCTGCATCAAATATATTTAGACTTTAAAAATAACCACAACATAACCCATTTATATATTCATAATCTCGATAAAACAAACTTTTTAAGAGCTCACAACAGAAAGTTACACTCTGATAAAATAGAGCGATTTACTTTGAATAATGCTGTTGATACCGGAGCAGTATCATCAGGTATAGAGTTTGGGGTAAATCATGACTTTGCACTACGTGTTGTAGTTCCGTGGTATGATGATGGTGCGTTAATCGGATATATTGAGTTAGGAAAAGATATTGAAGAGTTTAGTAAAGAGCTCACAAATACTCTAAAAACAAACATAATTTTTACATTGGATACGGAAGTTGTAAAGCAAACAACTAAGCAGAAATCATTAGACGATAGATACATTACTTTAGATAACTACTGTGTAATAAAATCCACTATAGTAGATTTGAAAATATCTAAAAATTTACTAGAAATCTTAAATAAAAGTGAGAATATCTCAAATATTATTTATGAAGAAAATAACAAAATATATACAATTAGCAGTGAAACCTTATATGACATGCAAAAGCAAGATATAGGTAAATCATATATATTTATAGACATAACAAATGATTTAAGAGAACTTAACTCAATCCTTTTACAACTCATATCTATGTTACTTATTATTGGCATTTTTGTACTCTTTTATTTCTACAAATATCTTAAAAAAATAGATAAAATACTTGAAGACGACAAAAAGATAATAGAACTTAACTTTCAATTTGAGCAGTATGTAAATAAAATCTCAAGCGAGCTTTTTGTAAATATCGATATTGACAAATCAATTAGCAATACTCTTAAAAATTTAGGAGAAGTTTTAAACGCACACAGAGCTTACCTATTTATATTTAAGAAAAATTACTCACTAATGGACAATACTCATGAGTGGTGTGCAAATGGAGTAAATCATGAGATAAATAACTTAAGAGACGAAGAGACGAAACCTTTTAAATGGTGGTTAAGACAGTGCAAAGAACTAAAGCCGATAATTATAGAAAATATTTATGACTTACCAAAAGAGGCAAGAAATGAGAAATCTTCTTTACAACAACAAAATATAAAGTCATTAATGGTATATCAAATTATCTCAAAAGGCTCTCTTGTGGGTTTTGTAGGGATTGATATGGTTAAAAAGAGTATAAAATGGAGCCCTACACACCACTCTTTTGTAAAGATAACCGCTGAGGCAATTTCTAAAGCATTTGATAAAAAAGCTGACAATGAAAAAATAGTAGATGCCTATGATGATATCTCTTTGACGTTAAACAGTGCTTTTAATGGCATATTAGTTATTGATGAGTATGGCGTTGTTTCTCTATACAATAAAAATTTTATTAACATGTGGGATATTGACGAATTATCTATAAATTTAAATACACATGTAGATTTACTTAACAAACTATCAAGCAAAATTTTAAATTATAAACAGACACTAAATTCGGTTCAATTTTTGATAAATAATAACTCTGCGGAACTAACTTTTATAACCTATCTAAACGATGGCAGAGTATTTGAAATAACTTCACAACCACGAGTAAAAAACAGTGTTTTTAGGGGTAGAGTATTCTCGTTTATGGATATTACTAAAAAAATAGAATCTCAAAAAGAGATAGAACTTGCCGCAAAGGTTTTTGAAAACAGCCTAGAGGGGATAATTATAACCGACTCTGACACAAACATAATAAAAGTAAATAAATCATTTCTAAATATTACAGGCTATAAAATAGATGATATTTTAGGACATAAACCATCTATTTTAAAATCAAATTGGCATGATAATAGCTTTTATACGAACTTATGGAATGACGTTCATAAATACAATATCTGGGAAGGGGAGATAAAAGACAGAAGAAAAAACGGTGAGGTATATATTACTCTTTCTACCATTATTCTCATAAAAGACAGCCAAGAAAACATAACAAACTATATAGGGTTTACAAGAGATATAACTAAAATGAAAGAGGCTCAAAATCATATAGAAATCTTAGCATATTATGACTCACTGACGAATCTTCCAAATAGAACACTTTTTATGGACAGACTAGAGCAAAGCCTGCTCTATTGTAAACGAAACTACAGAAAGAGCGCTCTATTATTTATAGATTTGGATAATTTTAAAAATGTAAATGATACATACGGTCATCAAGTTGGAGATTTATTACTTCAAAAAGTATCTAACATATTACTTACTAGCGTAAGAGCAAGTGATACTGTTAGCAGACTCTCCGGCGATGAGTTTACAGTTATTATTAGAAATCTTGAATCAAAAGATGACATAATAAATATCGTAAATAATATAATAGAAAAGATTTCAAAACATATAATTATTGATGAAACTATTCTCTTAGATATAGGAAGCAGTATCGGTGCTGCAATATATCCTGATGATACAACTGATAAAGACGAGCTTATAAAAATGGCTGATGAAGCTATGTATAGAGCTAAAGAAAACGGCAAAAACCGCTTAGAATTTTATAATTGAGAGATTTTTAACTAATCAACATATTTTATAGTAACGATATATTTCCGATTTACATTCGCGTGTTATAAAAATATCAAGGAGGATATTATGAAAATAGACGGCTATGGTGTTATGATGAATATGGAGCATTTTGGTTACAGATCTGCGTCACTGCAAGCATCCGGAGCAGTAAGTGCAAATGAAAATTTCAAAAGCGGCGAATCCCCAAAAACAGATACTATTGAGAGGTTTGACAATTCAGAGTCCAAAGAAGAAAACGTCGTAATAAAGGAGTTAAGCGCATCTCTTCTAAAAAGTATAAGCAATAAAACAAGAGTACAAGACACGTTTAGGCTTAGTGCAACTTATGTTGAGGCAGAAGCACTGAATTTTCAGACAAAAGCGTATGTAAAAAGCGGTGACAAAGAGATTGCACTTGAACTTAATGTCTCATTATCAAGGAGCTTTGTTCAGCAGATGAGCATAGAGAGTGTAAAAGCTCTGCAAGACCCGCTTATTGTAGAGCTTAACGGTTCATTTCCTTCTCTTAGCTCAAAAACTTTTGCTTTTGATATAGACAGCGACGGGAAAGAGGATCAGATTTCTATGCTTGGCAGAAGCAGTGCTTTTCTAGCACTTGATAAAAACAGTAACGGCGTCATTGATGATGGAAGCGAACTCTTCGGCACAAAAAGCGGTAACGGCTTTGAAGAGCTTAGAGCTTATGATGATGATAAAAACGGCTGGATTGACGAAAACGACAAAATTTTCAATAAGCTTAGAATATGGAGAAAAAGCGAAGGCAGAGATGAGTTGGTTGCTCTTGGCGAAGTAGGCATCGGAGCTATATTTCTTGGGAATATTGCAACCCCTTTTGAGCTTAAAAGTTCATCTAACACCCAGTTAGGCGTTATGAGAAAAAGCGGTTTTTTTCTCTTTGAGAGCGGAAAGGCAGGTGTGATTTCTCAAATAGATTTGGCAGTCTCACAAATAGACAACAACGAAATAAATCTGCTAATAGGAACAAAAGAGAGTTTTAAAAGAGTTAAGGGAATCAAGTTATATAAAAATGAGTCGAATGAGAACGAGGACTCAATGGATAAGAGATTTGAGAAACTTCAAAAACTTTTAAAATCTCTTGAGGCAAAACTTAATCGTGCTTCAGATGAGGAAAAAGCTCCGCTTCAGGCTCAAATCGGAGCTGTTTACTCTCAAATGATGTCACTCATTTCTAAAAAATTGTAGCTTAATTTTTAAGCTACAAACATCGCTTTTGCAATAACCACTATAAAAAATCCTAAAACTAAAACTAGTTTGTGGAAGTGGTTTTGCATAAAGGGATGTTTAGGTTTTTTTGTCATTTTCGTGTAAAGATTATAAAGCACTCCTAAAACAATTACAAGTGCCAATATAATTTTAATTACTAAAAGTTTTTGCAAACCTGTTTCAAAAAATCCCGCATTAGAGTTTATATATCTTGACATCATCATGCCACCGGTTAAAACAATTACTAAAAGAGAAATAGGAAAAATCTTAAAACTTTTCGTTCCCAATGTCTGGTTAATCTCTTGATTGACATCTTTGTTAAACTTGTTTTTTAACGTCGAAATCAACACCACGTCGGTAAAAACATAACCTAAAAATATGATTCCCAAAATTAAGTGTATTATATTTGCGTATGGATAGATTGCTTCCATTGTAACTCCTGTTTAAAATTAATGCGATTATATCAAATATGCCAATTAAAGAACTTGCATATTGACGTAAACGTATCGTCTAAGGGCGCTTTAATAGTTAAAATCTCATCACTGTACGGATGCTTTATTTGAAGTTTGCTTGCATGTAAAAGCATTCTATGACAACCGAATTTTTCCCGTATAAACTTGTTATGCTCGCCTCTTCCGTACTTTGTATCGCCTAAAATATGGTGTGAAATATGTTTCATATGACGGCGAAGCTGATGTTTTCTACCTGTTAAAGGTTTTAATTTTACAAGTGAATACCTTGTAACGTCATACTTTCCGACAGAAAAAGGAAGCTCAATGGTTTCTAGTCTCTCATACTTTGTTGAGGCATCTTGAGCCTCTTTACATGTAGAGTCTTTATCCGCTATTTTATCAAGCTTAACACTAAGTGCATGTTCTATAACGCCGCTCTCGTCAGTATATCCTCTAACAACTGCGATATAGCTTTTTTTACTCTCTCGCAAGCTAAACTGCTCACCCATGATTTTGGCACTCTCTTTATCAAGCGCAAAAAGCAAAACTCCTGAAGTGGGCTTATCTAGGCGATGAACCGGATAAACAAATCTTCCTATCTGCTCACGAAGAATCTGAACTGCAAACCGAGTCTCATGTCTATCAATAGGTGAGCGATGAACTAAAAGTCCGCTTGGCTTGTTTATCGCTACTAAAAACTCATCTTTATATAAAATCTCTAACAATGTTTACTAATCACGCTTTGTTGTTTTTCTTTTTTTGCTTGCAGGAGGCTTTTTGGCAGACGGAGTTTTTTTAGCTTTTTCAGGCTTTTTATAAGGTTTTCTAACTCTTTTTGCCTCTACTTTTTTATGCTCGCTTTTTAGCTTTAACTCTTCTTGGTCTTTTCTACGAATTGTCGGGTCAGGTTCAAAACCCTCAACTGTTTCTTGCGGTATTTTCATACCAATTAATCTCTCAACGTCTCTTATGTCATATTTTTCATAAATATCTATTAACGATATTGCCATGCCGTCTCGCCCAGCTCTGCCTGTTCGCCCTACTCTGTGAACATAATCTTCTGGAATTGAAGGAAGTTCATAGTTGATTACAAAAGGGAGTTCTTCTATGTCCAGACCTCTTGAAGCAATATCGGTTGCAACAAGCACTTTAGTTTTACCCTCTTTAAATTCATTGAGAGTTTTAAGTCTGTTTGCCTGAGTTTTGTCTCCGTGAATAATTCCGCATTTTAAGCCATCTTTTTTAAGCTCAAGTACAAGCTCGTCCGCACTTGCTTTTGTTCTGGTAAAAACTAATACCTGTCTAAAATTTCTAGAACCTATGATATAAGCGAGCAGTGCCGCTTTTTTATCGGTATCAACCATATAGGCGACCTGATTAATAGTGTCAACCGTTGAGTTCTTTTTAGATGTCTCTATAAACGCCGGCTTTGTCAAAATCAGCTTTGATAGTTTTCTAACCTTGTCGCTGTAAGTAGCAGAAAATAGAAGCGTCTGATGTCTTTTTGGCAAAAGAGGATGAATTTTGCGTATCTCTTTCATAAACCCCATATCAAGCATTCTGTCGGCTTCATCTAGTACAAAAATCTCTACATGTGAAAGAGAAATTCCCTTGTCTGCATGTTCCATAATTCTGCCCGGAGTTGCAATTACGATATCTACACCCTCTTTTAAAATCTTCTGTTGTGTCTCTAAGTCTTTTCCGCCCACCAAAACGGCAATATTTAAACTCATATTTTTTGCATAATTTTGCAAATCCTCATATATTTGGATAGAGAGTTCACGTGTAGGAGATATTATAAGACCTCTTATCTCTTTATGCTCATCATGTGAAGTTTTTCTTAGCCTTTGAAGCATAGGAAGACCAAATGCCGCAGTTTTACCGGTTCCGGTCTGAGCTGTTGCAAAAATATCGCTTTTTGCCAAAACAAGAGGTATTGCCCTTGTTTGTATAGTCGTAGGTTTTTCATAGCCTAAATCTTTTATAGCGCTAAGAAGAGGTTTAATAACCCCCAGTTTTTCAAATGACATTGTTTACCCACTTTCACTTTAGTAACGTAATTTTAACATATTATTAAAAATATAAGCTTTTTGCGGATATAATCCTCACACTTTGAAATATGGCATAAATTATGATTAGAAAAACATTTAAAAACTTAAGCACTCATGAAAAACTAAAAGCATTCACCGACAAATACAATATCCCTATAGAGTATCTTTCTGCAAATAGAAAGATGGTTTCCCGCGCTGTTTTAATAGGGCTTTTTATAGCTTTTATCCCTATGCCGATGCAGATGCTAGCAGTTGTAGCCGTAATCCCTTTTGCAAGATTTAATGTACCGATTGCTCTTGCTATGTGCTGGCTTAGTAACCCATTTACTATGCCTGCCATGTATTACATGGAATATCTCACGGGTAGTTTTTTACTTGGAATGGAAGTAACTCCGGTAGAGATGACTCTGGAGTGGTTTAGCGAAAATATAGGAAATATTTTTATTCCGTTGTATGTTGGAACTGCCTTTTACTCGATATTCGGTTCTGCTTTGGCATATTATTTGGTAAATCATTTCTGGAGAAGCTCCGTCAAAAAAGATAAAGAACTTCGAAAAAACGGCAACTCAAAAAATGATAACCAATAAGTATAGATTTATATTTTTATCTTTTTATCTTTAAAATAAAACCATGCGATAAGCCCTACCAAACTCATAGCTAGACTCATAACCTGCCCTTGAGTTATAGCATTGCAGCAGACATAGCCTATCTGAACATCGGGTGCTCGCCAAATCTCCGCTATTGCACGAAATATTCCGTAACTTATTCCGTAAACTAAAATAAGTTCTCCGCTAAATTTCTGATAATTTTTATACATGTAAACAACTATAAAAACACCAATTCCCTCTAAAAGTGCCTCATAAAGTTGTGAAGGATGACGCAGAACTCCATCAACCAAAATACCCCAAGCCACGTCTGTCTCACGTCCGATAAGCTCTTGATTTAAAAAATTGCCTATACGACCGAAAACAAAAGCCAAAGGAACGCTTATTGCAACCAAATCCATAATCTTGCCGAACTCTATCTTATGTTTTTTGGAGTACATGTAACTGCTGATTAAAAAGCCTAAAACCGCACCATGATAACTCATACCTCTTATGCCGACAAATTCTCCGTTTACAAACGGATTGAATATCTGCCATGGATGTGAGAGATAATATAGCGTATTTGTATCGTAAAAAAGGATATAGCCAAGCCTTGCACCCAGTATCACGCCGATTTCTACATATATAAAATAGTTCTCAATCTCTTTGCCTTTAAACTCAAGATTATCTTTTTTTATAAAATATTTTCCGATATAAAGAGCGCTAAAAAGTGCTAAGACATACATTATCCCATACCAGTGAACCGGCAGAGAAAATATTTTAAAAGCTACAGGGTCAAATGTTTCGTATATGTTGTTCCATGCTGACATTTAAAGATTAATCCCTTAACGCATCGGCAATAAGCTCGATAGGGTTTTTAAATACTACGTTACTGTCTGTATAACCCAAAGAGGAGTTTATCTGCATTCTACATGCACTGCACTCCGCACTTACTACGTCTGCTTTTGTTTTGTTTATCATGTCAGCTTTTGGGATACCTGCAGCTTTTGCAAAATGGTACTTTTCACTCTGCATCGTAACACCGCCGAATCCACAGCATAAATTAGGGTCACTCATCTCTACTATTTTGTAGTTCTTGCTGATTAGATTTCTAGGTTCTTGATGAATTCCCTGCATTTTTTTTGCATGACAAGGATCGTGATACGTAACTATTTTGGTATCTTTTTTCTTTGAAGCCAGAAGTTCAGAGAGCTGTGTATGATGTTCTAACCATTCTGTCGCCATAAAAATTTTATCTTTTAATGCTACCGCTCTTGCCTTCCACTCTGGCTGGTCATGAAAATAGTGTTCGTAATCAATCTTTAACATTGCACTACATGTAGCTTCTGGCACTATGATAGCTTCAACATCTTTGCTAAAACTCTCAAAGTACTCTATATTGAACTTTGCATTATAATCAACCGTATAAAAATCACCCGTAAAATATGCAGGTGCGCTGCAGCACTTTTGGTCTTTTGCCAAAAATGCGTCAATTCCCAAATGTTCCAATATCTCCAAAAGTGAATTTCCCACATTTACATAGTTGTAATTTCCAAGACAGCCTATAAAAACAGCAACTTTTCTTTTGCCGCCGTTGTTTATATTTTCGGGATGGGAGTTTAAAAACGATGTTTTTTTAAGACTCGGTAAAAGTCTGTCCGCTTTTAGCATAGGCAGGTTAAAACGTGCATTCATAGAGTCTGCGTCAGCTTTTATTTTAAAACCGCATGTCTGAAATACCCAGCCGAGTTTAAAAGCGATATCGTTTAACCAGCGGTGGCGAAGAAGTAAAAAGAAGGCTTTTTTATACCATGCAATTCCGAATTTTTGTGCAATATCCGCTCTTGCTTGTTCTATCACCATATCAGTCGGAAGTGATTTTGGACAAGCCTCAACACATGCCGTACATAAAAAACAGCTCTCAAAAATATCTTTTGCATTTTTATCAAGCTCCAAATTTCCACGCTGATAAGCTCCCAAAAGGTCCAAAAAACCCCTAGGAGATGTAACCTCATCGGCATTTACGTTATGAATAGTACAAACAGGAATACATTTCCCACACTTTATACACTCATCGGTTGTTGCACCGAAGTTAAAAATTTCTTGCGCAGATTTACTCATTATCAAACCGTTTTAGAAAATGTTTTAGCGTTTGCGGCATGTTTTTTCATGTAAGCATCAAAAGGCATAGCAATATTTCTAATAAGAAGAGTTCCAGTCTCACTGCACTTTATAAAATCATCGTCTATGCTTAATAGTTCATCCTCTTCAAAGGGCTTAAGTGCCGTAAGAGCGTCTGCAAAATATGTTTTAAAATCTATGTTGAAAAGCTTTTCAAATCTTTTTATATCAAGTTTAAAGTTGCTCATAAGCTCCATAATCACATACTGTCTAATCATATCATCATCGTTTAAAACAACGCCTCTCTCAAAAGGCAGTTTTCCTGCGTCAATTGCATCTTCATACTCTCTCATATCTTTAAAGTTTTGAGCATAATGCCCTACACCTTCTCCGATAGAAGTAAGCCCTACACCTATCAAATCGGCTCCGCCTTTTGTCGTATAACCTTGGAAGTTTCTATGAAGCTCCCCTTTTTTTATCGCTTTGAAAAGCTCATCTTCTGGCTTTGCAAAGTGATCCATTCCAATCATCTTGTAACCGTTTGAAGTTAAAAAATCTATCGTATATTGCATTATTTGAAGCTTCTCATCAGGCAGAGGAAGAGTCGTTTCATCAATTTTTCGCATTGTTTTTTTCATCCACGGTACATGTGCATAATTAAATACCGCAAATCTGTCGGGATTAAGAGTAAGAGAGAGTGCTAGAGTCTCTTTAAAAGTCTCTAATGTTTGAAAAGGAAGTCCGTAAATAAGGTCAACATTTACTGAAACCATATTGTATTTTCTTGCCAAATCCATTGCCTGTTTTGTTATCTCATAAGGCTGGATTCTATGAACAGCGCTTTGGACTTTTTCATTAAAATCCTGCAAGCCGAAACTCACACGGTTAAATCCGTTTTGGCTAAGAACCTTCATCTGCTCTTCATCAATATGGCGAGGGTCTATCTCACAACTGATTTCGGCATCTTTTACAAAATTCGGGAAAAAAGATTTTATCTCTTTTATAACCTCTTCAAGCTGAGCGGCACTGAAAAATGTCGGTGTTCCGCCGCCAAAGTGCATCTGAATAACTTCTCTATTACAATTTACATGTGAAGAGAGTATCTTTAACTCTCTTTTTAAATAATCCATATAACGAAGCATCTTATCCTCTTTAGAGGTAAATACGACATTACAGCCGCAGAAATAACATGCATTTTTACAAAAAGGAAGATGGAAATATAAACTAAGGGGACGAGACGAATCTTGAGATTTTAACTTTTCTATATACTCATCATAACCAAAAGAGTCGCTAAACTCCAATGCCGTAGGATAGCTCGTATAACGAGGTCCCGGTTTTGAGTACTTTGTAAATTTTGCAAAATCTAGCATATCTGTCCTTATATAGCTTGTTTATAGTTTTTAGCGATTATCTCTAAAAAGTGTTGAAAATCTGATTAATCTAATTTTTAAGTCTGCCTGCTAATCTTTGATAAACCTCTGAACTCTCCAAAAGTTCCTTATGTTTTCCGTTTGCAATAATTTTACCTTTTTGCATAACCAAAATCTTGTCCGCATGTTCTATCGTACTTAATCTGTGCGCAATTGTTATGGTAATTTTGTCTTTTGTATATTTATCAAGGGCATTTTGTATTCTCTTCTCGCTCTCATTGTCGAGTGCCGATGTTGCTTCATCAAGAAGAATCAAAGATGCGTGTTTATAGATGGCTCTTGCAATTGCGACGCGCTGTCTCTGTCCGCCGGAGAGATTTGAGCCAAACTCCTCCATTTTTGAATATATACCGTTCTCAAGCGAGTTAACAAAATCAATAGCGTCCGCAAGAGTCAAAGCCTCTATAACTCTTTGTTCATCTATCTCTTGTCCGTAAGCCACATTTGATGCAAGAGTATCTTGAAAAATATAAATTCTTTGCGTTACCAATGAGATATGATGTTTTAGCGAATCTTGCGTAAACTCTTTTATATTTATACCGTTTATTAGGATTTCTCCCTCATCCGGGTCGTAAAAACGTAAAAGCATATTTATAAATGTACTTTTCCCGCCGCCGCTGTCTCCCACAAGCGCTATATTTTCACCTTGCTTTATCTCTATATTGATATTATTCAAAGCATAAGAGTCTTCATATTTAAGTTTAACACTTTTAAACTCTACATGTACGATATCCTCTTTTAAAACTTTGTCTCCGTCAACAATTTTATTCTTTATATCAAGAGTCTCAAAAACTCTCTCGCTTGCAGCAACTGCGTCTTGAATTTTAGAGTATATTGAGCCGATACGGCGGATGGGTTGAAAAACAAGTCCCACCGCGGTAATAAACGCCGTAAACTCGCCAACACTCATCCTACCCTCATAAACTTCTCTTCCACCCACAAAAATAACCGCTGCAAGTCCCATTGCTCCGACTATTTCCATCAACGGAGAGACTATATCTCCGACATAAACAGACTTCATGTTTATCTTGAAAAACTGCCGGTTTTGAACACTGAATCTATCCAGCTCAAACCTTTGAGTTGCATTTGCTTTTATAATCTCACTGTTATTAAAAACTTCGCTAAGTCTTGCTACTACGTCGGCATTTTTCTCCTGCGAGCGGCGGGAATATTTTTTAAGTTTTTTGCCGATAAGAAGAATCGGATAGACTGCAACAGGCAGTACCACAAGAGAGTAAAACGCAAGCATAGGATTTAAATATATAACATATCCGACAAGCGCAATAACGGTTAGAGTCTCACGAAAAAGCTCAGGCAGCATGTTTGAGACAAAATAACGTATTCTCTCAATATCGTTTGTCACTCTTGAAATCAGCTCTCCGCTGCGATTTAGATATAAAAACGACATGTCAAGATTTATGATTTTTTCTAAGAGTATCTCACGAAATCTGGTAACAATATGCTGTCCGATATAGTTCATAAAAACAGACTGCATATATCTGCCTACGGATTTGAAAAAATATATAACTACAAGCCCGATTGGAATGTAATATAACATCTCCTCTTTTTTTTCTATGAACATCTCATCCATAAGAGGCTTCATAATATGCGCCGTTGCGGTAGTCGCTCCGACTGTAAATATTATGCCCACAAGAACTAAAAGATACTCTAACTTATACTCTTTTATGTATGGCATGTAGCGTTTTAAAATTTTTCTCAAATAACTATTCCAAAGCTCTTATTTTTGATGAATTTTATCCAAAAAACAGAAATAACCCTCACATTATCTGATTTTCATCATATTTTATGTAAAATCCAAACATTATAATTAAGTAGCGGGTTTTAATGAAAAAGAAAAATATAGTTGAACTTTGTCTGGCTCACGGGCTGGGAGGATTAGAACTCTCAGCCCTTTACTGCCATGACTATTTTAAAACAAAAACCGCCTCTTACATAGTAGTCGCTCCAAATACAAAACTTGATAATCTGATAAAAGATGAAAATAAATTCACAATAAAAAGAAATAAACTCTTCCCTTTTATTCCTGCTTTAAAACTTGCAAAATTTATAGATGAAAAGGATATAGATATTATCCACTTTCACTGGGGAAAAGACATCATAACAGCTGTTTTGGCAAAACTGCTTAGTAAAAAAAAGCCAAAAATTCTTCACTCAAGACACATGAACATGACAAGATTTAAAGACGACATGTATCACAGATGGCTTTATAAAAATATAGATATGCTCCACGGGGTTTCAAAGCAGGTTAAAGAGCAGATGCAAAAATATATTCCAGATAGGATAAGACCGCCCATCGAGCCTGTTTATCTAGGAGTAAAAGAGAGTAGTATCGATGATAAAAAAGTTCAAGAACTAAAATCAAAATACAATTTAAAAGATGAATTTATAGTAGGTATGGTTGGCAGAATCGAAGAGGAAAAAGGGCAGTTTCTGCTTATAGAAGCAATGAAAAAGCTTCAAAACCTCAATATAAAAGCCCTTATTATCGGGCATACCATGGATGAAGAATATCTTAAAAAGTTAAAACAAAACGTTGATGATTTAGGTTTGCAAGATAAGATAATCTTTACCGGTTTTACAAAAGACGTAAATGAACACATGAAACTATGCGACACCGTAGTACTTGCTACAAAAAAAGAGACTTTCGGTCTTGTCGTGGTTGAAGCAATGATAAACAAAATATGCGTTATCGCAACAAACAACGGTGGTCCGTTAGAGATAATAGATGAGGGCATAAACGGTCTGCTATTTGATAGAACAAGCAGTGATTTAGTCGACAAAATAGAGTATCTGTACAATAACTCTGAAAAAAAACTCTCTTTGGCAAAGGCAGGTTATGAAAAAGCAAAAAGAGAGTTTTATCATGAAACACAGATGCAAAAACTTTATGATTTGATAGAAAAGATTTAAACAATGAAAATATGCATAGTAAAACTCTCCGCAATGGGCGATATAATTCACGCTATGGTAGCTCTGCAATTTATAAAGCAAAAGTTTCCTGATGCTCAAATAGACTGGGTAGTTGAGAGCAGTTTTGCAGGTGTTTTAAAAAACAATCCGCATATAGATAATATTTTAGAAGTAAATCTAAAATCTATAAAAAAGAAAAAAAGCGAAATTTTCAATCAGTACAAAATAGTAAAAAGCTACTCAAAAAACAACTATGACATTGTAATCGATGCTCAAGGACTTTTAAAATCTGCCATAGTCTCTAAACTAATCGGCGCAAAAATCATTGCCGGTTTTGACAAAAACTCTATCCGTGAGGGAATAGCGTCATACTTTTACGACAAAAAAGTAAGTATTGCTTATGATGCAAACACGATTGAGCGAAATGCAACCGTTATCTGCGAACCTCTGGGTATAAAAGTCACCAACCAAATGATTATAAATAAAGATGCTTTTTTGTTTTCTTCTTCACATGTAAAAAATCTGCCTGAAATTTTTAACCTTTTCGTCATAGGCTCTACGTGGGAGAGCAGAAACTACCCAAAAGAGAAGTTTGTAAAAATTGCAGAAGCTCTAGGCGTGCAGACTTTTATAGTCTGGGGAAGCGAAGAAGAACATCTAAAGGCACTCTGGATGCAAGACAACTCCAAGTATCTACATGTACTTCCTCGCGGCTCGCTAGATGAGCTAAAGTACGTTATCTCAAAATGCTCATTGCTTATAGGAAACGACACAGGACCTACTCATATGGCATGGGGACTGAATGTTCCCTCTATCACAATTTTTGGACCTACTCCGACAAACCGCGTATATGTTACGCCGATAAACAAGGTCGTAAAATCAGATAGTGAAGTTAACCACTACAAACTCAATAAAAACGATTTCTCAATACAAGAGATAGAATCCGAGAAAATAGTAAAAATAGCAAAAGAGCTGAAAAAATATGCTTGTAAGTAACTTTTTGATAGCATTTTAAAATTATGAACATACTAATATTGACCTCATCAAACGACTCTTTTAACAGCGTGCGTCCCGAACTGGAGATTTATGTATCTTTGGCAAAAGCAGGACATAGCATAACACTACTCAGCGAAAAAGAGAGTGCTTATGCGCCTAGATTTCAAGAGAGCAAAGTTGAAGTTATAGATGCCGTGTATCGCAAAAAAATAGATTTTAAAATCATCTCTTTAGTAAAAAAAGTTATAAAAGAAAAAAATATACAAATTGTTTATGCTACAAACTCGAGAACAATATCAAATGCTATCATAGCCTGCATCGGCACGGATGTAAAACTAGTAACTTACAGAGGAACAACCGGCGGCTTATACAGACATGACCCAAGTTCATATCTAAATGCACTAAATCCGAGAGTTGACGGTGTTATCTGCGTCTCCGAAGCAGTGACGCAACATGTAAAAAAACAGGTCTTTTCAAAAAATAAAAAAGTTGTAACTATTTACAAAGGACATGATACTTTATGGTATGACCAAGCTCCTGCCAATCTGGAACAGTTTGGAACTAACCAAAACAATTTCAATGTAGCTTTTGTTGCAAACGTAAGACCTCACAAAGGTTTGATATACGTAGTAAAAGCGGCTCATGAGTTAGCGGATATAAAAGATTTGCATATTCTGCTTATAGGCGATAAAATCTCACAAGAGCCGTACCTCTCGGAGATAAAAAAAAGCGGTATGAGTGAGAGAATACATGTAACTGGACACAGAAAAGATGTTCCTCAAATCATTGCTGCTTGTGATGTTTTGATTCACGCATCAACCAGAAAAGAGGGACTGCCTCGTGTAATACTAGAATCCCTTGCAAGCGGTGTTCCCGTAATCGCATCTGCGAACGAAAGCTCTTTGGAGATAATAGAAGACGGAGTAAACGGCTTTATAGTTCCTATAAAAGATGCCTCGTCAATAGCAAAGAAGATAAGAGAGTTACATGACAACCCTGCAACATTAGAGAGATTAACGGCTCATGCAAAAGATATTATAAATGACAAACTATCTCATAAAACAACTGCCAAAAAATATATAGAGTATTTTGAGTCTCTGCTTAAAGACGAAAATGAATAAATATATAAACTACCTATTTGTTATTTATGCTTTTTTACTCCCGATTTCAAGAGGCGGTATCTCGATATTAACAGCTCTTTTATTTGTTTTGTGGCTATTTAGCGATGGCTTTAAAAACAAAATAGAGTTTTTAAAATCAAATAAAGTTATTATCTCTTTAGTGCTGTTTGTCGCCTTTAGCTTGATTTCTTTATTCTGGTCGCAAGAACCTTTTGGCGGGCTTCATTACATAAGAAAATATTGGTATTTTTTAACCGCAATAGTCATAGCGACTACGGTAGAAAAAAAATATCTTAACTACGGAATTTCTGCATTTTTAGCGGGTATGTTTATTAGCGAACTTATCTCATACGGCGTATTTTTTGAACTATGGAGTTTTAAAAATGCAACAGTAGCTTTTCCAAATCCTTTTATGAATCATCCTCAATACTCTATGTTTTTGGCTTTTACTTCATTGCTTCTCTTAAGCAGAATATTTTACGAAAAAAGCTTAAATCTAAAAATAGCCTATGCACTATTTTTTATAACAACAACCGCAAACCTCTTTTTAAACGCAGGAAGAACAGGTCAAGCGGCATTTGCAGTCTCTTTGTTTGTAGTAGGATTTTTACATGTTAAAAACAAGTTTTTAGCTTTTTTTGGGATGCTTACTCTGCTTTTATCAATATTTTTTATCTCATATACGATTAGCCCGAATTTTAAAGCAAGAGTGGAAGTCGGGTTCTCTGACATCACAAAAATCATATCAAAAGATGATTACTGCTCCTCAATAGGGCTGAGACTTGCCGTTTGGCAAATAGGCGGCGAGATTTTCTCAGATAACCCTATTTTAGGCATAGGAATCACCAATGATATGCAGGCGCTAAAAGAGAGTATAACAAACGAGCATCCAAATATGGAGTGTGCTAAAATAATGCCGAGCTATCATAACTTTTATGTTCAAACGGCTGTTCATCTGGGATTAATAGGTCTTGTTTTATATTTGAGTATTTTTTATAATCTTTTAAAACTCAGTATAAAAGATAAATTTTATTTTAACTTGATGATTGTTTTTGTAAGCGTTTACTCTATATCGTCTTTAGTAGAAACTATGTTTCATGAGCAATTCCCGATGGCATTTTTTGCCATCTTTAGCGGAATTTTTATAGCACAAAGCAGGATAGAACATGAGATTTGAATCAATTCACGACAGATATAATGAGCTGTTAAAAGATATAAAAGAGTATTTTGATATCTCGCACAACTCCATACATAAAGCAAGAAACGAGATAAAAACCATAGAGTTTCATTCCGAAAATCTTGTTGTAAAATCTTTTAAAATTCCAAATATTATAAATAAAATTCTCTATTCTTTTTTTAGAGACTCAAAAGCAAAAAAGTCATACCAAAACAGCATAAAAATAATCGGCTTTGTACCAAAACCAATAGGCTATATAGAGTTTAAAAAATTTGGACTGCTTAGCAAGAGCTACTTTGTAAGCGAAAACTTCGAGTATGACTTTACTATACGAGAACCTCTTATAAACACAAATTTTTTAGACAAAGAGAACTTATTTAAAGCCTTTGCAGAGTTTACATTCAAACTGCATGAAGAGGGCATTTTTCATCTTGATTACTCTCCTGGTAATATACTTATAAAAAAAGAGGATGAAGGCTACATTTTTAAAATAGTAGATATAAACAGAATGGAATTTAAGACTCTAAACTTAGATGAGAGACTCAAAAACTTCTCTAAACTCTGGGCAAAAGATGAAGATTTAGAGACTATTGTAAAAGAGTATGCAAAATTATCAAAATCGGATGAGTCAAGTTGTGTTAAAATAGCGCTAAAGTACTCACAAGCTCATAAAGACAGAAAAAATGCAAAAAAAAGATTACGGGGGGAAGCGGTAGTTGATTGAAAATATCTCATGCGTTATCATCGCAAAAGACGCGGCTTCTACTATAATACCTACTCTTGAATCTCTCAAATCTTTTAGTGATGTTGTAGTTTACGACAACGGTTCAACCGATACAACTTTAGAGATTGCAAAAAAATACTTAAATGTAAATCTTGTTCAAGGCGAATTTTTTGGTTTTGGAGAGACAAAAAACCGCGCTGCCTCTTTTGCTAAAAATGAGTGGGTTTTATCACTTGATGCGGATGAAGTACTATCCGATGAGTTTGTAGAAAATCTCTCAAAACTTCAATTGGATGAAAAAAATATATATACGATTCTCAGACAAAACTACTATAAAAACGTACATGTAAAACACTGTTGGGGAAATGACATAATAGTACGCCTTTTTAACAAAACAAAAACTGCTTTTACAGATGAAAAAGTACATGAAAAAGTTATAGAAAAAGGTTTTCATGTAGCTCAAATCAGCGGTTCTGTTTTGCACTACCCATACTCTACCATAACCGATTTTATAATCAAACTTGACCGTTACTCCAGTATCTTTGCAAATGATAATGTCGGCAAAAAAACCTCATCCCCAACAAAGGCTTTTTTTAATGCCCTCTTCTCATTTTTCAAAACATATTTTTTAAAAAGAGGATTTTTGGACGGTTACGCAGGACTGGTTATTGCATTTTCGCACATGGCTACAAACTTTTACAAATACATAAAGCTTTACGAGCTTAACAGAGAAAAAAAGTGAATCAGTTAAGTTTTATACAAAAATTAAAAAACAAGATAAAAGTTAGCGGAAAAAACAACAAAATCTTAGTTGAACATCAAATAAAGATATCAAAAACAAAAATAGTCATAAAAGGCGACAATAATACTCTACATGTAAAAGAGGGTGCAAAAATAAACGGCTCATTTTTGGAGATAGTCGGAGACAATTGCACTATCATTATAGGCAAAAACTCCATTATCGGTGAGGGCTGTTACTTAAGTGCAAAAGAAAAAAATATAACACTTACTATCGGCAATGATTGCATGTTAAGCAGAAATGCAAAACTTATGACCTCAGACGGTCACCCGATTTTTCAAGACGGTAAAATCATAAACTCTGCAAAAGATATTACGCTCGGTACTAAAGTATGGATAGCGGATGATGTAGTAATTTTAAAAGGCGTAGAGATAGGAAGCAACTCGGTTGTAGGCATATCTTCAGTTTTGACAAAATCAATTCCCAAAAACTCCATAGCCGTCGGAAACCCTGCAAAAATAGTAAAAGAAGATATCAGCTGGGCTCACTAAAGACGGGATAATTCTCTCTTTACCTCTTCAAACAACTCATCCTTTTTTTCTTTCTCACTCGGTATCATGTAGTGTTTTTGAAGCTTTATATCTCCAACGCTCTTCCATCTTGCAGCACTTGCAAAAAGCGAATCCGCAAAAAATGTCATGGTCGGTGTTCCTACAAGAGAAGCTACATGATATGTTCCCGTTGAAGTTGAGATAAAAAGTTTAAAATTGCTTACTAATTTTGCAAAGTAAACCAATCCTTCAAGCGAGAGATAGAAAACTGCATTGACATCATAGAGCCTCTTTTGCATCTCTTCATATAGCTCTTTTTCATCGGGTCCAAAGGTTAAAACTACTTGATACTTGTCTTGTTTTATAACTTCACGAATTAAAATCTCATACTCGTCAAGATTCCAGTTTGCATCGCTTGAGCCCCCGAATCCTACATGAAAAGCAACAACCTCTTTTTCTATGTCGTTGTTTAGACAAAAAACCTCATATATCTTCTTTGCATCGCTAAACGCTAAGAGCGGTTTTTTATACTCCAAACTTATATCGTTAAAGAGCGCGCGCGTAAGTTCTAAGTTGTACTCAAACTCCGCCATCTCTACTTTGCTTCTTCTTTGCACCACTCTTTTATTGTAAAAGATTTGAGCTATTTTAGTCGCAGGCGCTATCCTTTTTGGAATCCCTGCCAAAAACTGTGCAAGAGCTACACGGGTATTTGAAAAAAGGGTAATAGACACATCAATCTTTGCGTTTTGCAGTTTTTTTGCAAGTTCAAAAACAGTGCCGCCGTTATCAACTATAACCTCATCTATAAAATCGCAAGCTTCTGCCAAAGCTCTGTTTAGTGGAGCGACACATACGACAACCCTGTTATTTGGATTATGCTGTTTTAAAACATATACCGCAGGAAGTGCCGTTATAAAATCGCCTAGCTTATCATTACGAACTACAAGAATATTCATCAATCTTCTCTCACTCTCATAAATGAAGCAAATTTAGGTTTGCCGCCGTTTGTAAAACCGTAATATTTAAAAGTTACTATAGTGCCTATTTTTGGCGGATTTTTTCTTATCTCATCGCTAAATCCGCTTCCTATAAAAAAATCTGTACCGTTTTCAAGCTTTACATGTAAGCTTCCCATAAAACCCTCAAATTTACCTTTTCCTTCTTTATAACCAATCACTTTTGCTTCCATATCATCTGCTTCTTTTACCTTTAACAGATAATCGCTTCTGCCCTCAAAATACTCTTTTGAGGCATCTTTTAGCATCACGCCCTCGCCGCCTAGCGATAAAACAGTTTTTTTAAAAGAATCTAACTCCTCTTTTGAATTACAGACTTTTTGCTCTATTATCTCTACATGTAAAAGATTGTTTTTTTCTACATGTACTCTTGCTTTTTGGAGTCGCTGTAAAAAATTGCCCTTGGCATGAGGAGCTTCAAAAATCATATATTTTATCTCGCTCCATTTTTTAGTCGGAGTTTTATCCATAACTATGGACTGGATATTTTCAAAATCTCCTCTCTTTGTCCAAAGTTCGCCGTCAAGTTCAAACGACGGGAATTTTTGCGTAAAATATTTTGGAGCATTTATAATCTTGCCTTGTCTCGTAAATAGAGATTTACCGTCCCAATATGCTCTTACTCCGTCAAGTTTTTCAGACATTACCCGGCCGCTTATATTTTGGTCTGTATAGCTGTTTGCTTTTTGAAGCGTCAATGCACTCAATGAGAGTGTAAAAAGTAAAAGAGATATTATGATTTTATTTAAATTATGCATGAAGTATTTTATCTTAAAATGGTTATAATTCGCCTTATGAAAGAACCGTACAGATGGGATAATTATTCCGACCAGCCATATCCGTTACAAGACAAAGTATATAAAAAAAAGATGAGAAAAAGCCAAATCGGCTCACTTTTAAAAACTTTTATTATCTCACTTTTTATTCTGCCTCTCTCAATCGTCATGACGCCTTTTGTCAAAAGGAAAAAGATAAACTCAAATGATTTTTTCTGCATAGGCGTTGATTTTGAGCGCAATCCAAATGAGACTCTTAAGATGATAGAAGAGCTTGGCGTAAATAGAATTCTGCTGCGCATAAAACTTTGGGAAATGGACAAACTCCCGCTATTAAAAGATTTTATTTTTTTATGTAAAGATAAAAAAGTAACGCTAAAAATTCTTCAAGACAGAGAACATGTAGAAGATTTGTCACTTTTAAAAAGAGATTTAGAGACAATTTTTACCTCACTAAATCAACATGTAGATATTTTTGAAATCGGCTCAACCATAAACAGGGCAAAATGGGGATTTTTCAGCGTCGATGAGTTTAACCGTTTTTTTCAGGTTGCCTATGATTTAAAAGTCTCAAAATTTTCACATGTAAAGCTAATAGGGGGCGGAGTTATAGACTTTGAGTACCACTTTAGCGCACATACACTTTTTAATCTTTTTAAGTACCGTTATGATGCTATATCTTCACTCCTTTATGTGGATAGACGGGGTGCTCCTGAAAATATGCAGATGGGTTTTAATCTGCAAGATAAAATAGCACTTCTTAGCACTATGGTTTGGCTCAGTCCAAAAAGCGTACATGAACTACATGTGACGGAGACAAATTGGCCTATAAGCAACACCGCACCTTATGCTCCCACAAGCGAGCATGAATGTGTAAGCGAAGAGCTTTATGCCCATTACATGTTAAGATACTATCTTCTCTCTCTTGCGTCACAACAGGTTGACAGCGTATCGTGGCATCAACTGATTGCACCGGGATACGGGTTGATTGACAACAGAGAAGGCATAAGAAAAAGAGAGGCGTTTGAAGTATATAAATTTATGGTGCAAACTCTAAAAAACTCTCAATTTTTACGGCTTGATATAAAACGCGGGTACTATATCCTTCAGTTTTTAGTCGATGAAAAATTACTTCAAATTCACTGGTCTGTGCGTCCGACAACGCTAAAAAATGAAGATTATTTCACTGTTTGCTCTAGCAGCGGCAAGAGCATAAAAGAAGAGACTCTACATGTAGCTTCATCTCCTCTGTATATCTTCATAAAAGACGCGATATAATTCCACTATGAAAATACTTATAATTTTACCAAACTGGCTGGGTGATGCCGTTATGGCAACTCCCGCTATTGAGCTTTTAGCCTCATACTATCCAAATGCAAAATTTACTTTTGTAGGCAGTTATGTGTCCATTGAAGCGCTGAAATATCATCCTCTTTGTAAAAATGCGGTAGTTGATGAGACAAAAAAAGCAAAGAGCAGAATCAAAGCGACTTATGATTTAGCGAAAAAGTTAGGCAGTTTTGACATGGCAATCTCTTTTAGAAATCAGATACACTCATCTTTGCTTTTAAAACTAACGGGAACTTTTTTTAGCGTAGCCAAAAAATCATGGCACTCAATGTTCCTGCTTTCTCATACACCTGCTATAAAAGCGGACAAACATCTCTCTATGCAATATGCCGAGCTTGCAATGATAAACACGGATGAATGGAATAAAATCACCCCTAATCTGCGCTTATATATTGAACCTAAAAAATTTGAAAAACCGACTATGGGCATAAATGCGGGGGCAACTTACGGAAGTGCGAAAAGATGGTATCCACAAAGATTTGCCGAAGTAGCGCGTGAGTTTAGCGACAGATATGAGATAATAATTTTCGGCGGACCAAATGAAGTAGAGATGGCAAATGAGATAGAGTCACATCTTAAATCTTCACATGTAACAAACTACACAAATCTAGCAGGAAAAACAAGCATAAAAGAGCTATGTTCCTATATTGGCGGTTGTTCGCTTTTTGTTACAAACGATAGCGGACCTATGCACGTAGCGGCGGCTTATGGCGTTCCTAGCGTTTCAATCTTCGGTCCTACAAAACATACTGAGACTTCACAGTGGATGAACGAAAAGAGCACTATCGTAAGACATGACATGGAGTGTGCTCCGTGTATGAGAAGAGAGTGTCCTCTAGGACATCATGAGTGTATGAAAAGCATAACGGCACATGAAGTCATAGAGGCAGTCAAAGAGTTAAATATTTAACAGCCCTGTATCTTTTGAATCGTTTTTGTAGTACTCTTTCCATCTACAAAATTAACAAGCTTTAGCTCACCCGCAAATTCTGTTCCGACTACCTCTTTACCCTCATAATCTCCGCCTTTTACAAGCGTATCTGGCTGTATCATTTTTATAAGTTCATAAGGAGTATCATCTTCAAAAGGTACGACAAAATCAACCGCTTCAAGAGCGGCTAAAAGATAAGCTCTATCCTCTGCAATATTCACCGGACGCGTCGGACCTTTTAACCTTGAAACGGAAGCATCGGAATTAAGTCCTACTATAAGCACATCTCCAAAACTTTTTGCTTCTTGAAGATACTTTACATGTCCTACATGTAAGATATCAAAACAGCCGTTTGTAAATACAATTTTCTTGCCGCTTTTTCTATATCTCTCAACTACTGCTTCTATATCTTTAAAACTTTTTATATGAGCATCGGAAGTACTTTTATGCAAGCTTGCTTCATACTCTTCAATCTCATCAAGAGTAACCGTAGCCGAGCCGATTTTCCCAACCACTACACCAGCTGCAAGATTTGCAAATGCCGCTGCTTCTTCTATACTTTTACCGGCACTTAGAGCAAATGCTATCGAGGCTATAACGGTATCTCCTGCACCTGTTACATCAAAAACCTCTTTTGCAACGGTTGGAAAAATCTTCATCTCATCATCATAAGTAGCGATACCGTCTTCTGAGAGTGTAATCATTGATATAGCCAAATTGCAATCCTGCTTTAACTTTAACAGTGCTTTTTCTAGGGACTCTTTATCTTTTATATCTATTTTAGTTGCAAGTATAGCCTCTTTTTTATTAGGCGTTAATAGATATGCACCTTTGTATTTGCTGTAGTCGCTCCCCTTTGGGTCAACCAAAACTTTCACGCCCTCTTTATTGCAAAGCTCTATAACGCTTTGGCATAATTCTTGAGTTAAAACGCCTTTTCCATAGTCTGAAAGTATAACTGCATCATAGTTGCAAATTTCACTCTTTAAAGAGTTTAAAATCTCTTGTGCAGCAACGTTTGAAATCTCATCCTTGCTCTCTTTGTCATATCTTAAAACTTGTTGCGAACTTGCTATAACACGGCTTTTTTTGGATGTTTTTCTATTTTTTTGAGTTACTATATTATCTGTTTGCACATCTATCTTTTTTAACATGTCAATAAGCTCTACACCGTTATCATCATCTCCTATAACACTTCCTACACTTACTTTTGCACCAAGAACTCTAAGGTTGTTTATAACATTTCCTGCACCGCCAAGAACAGTAGTCTCTTTGGCAATATCGACAACCTGAACCGGAGCTTCTGGAGATATTCTCTCACAGCTTCCCCACAGATAATGGTCTATCATCAAATCGCCGATTACTAAAATATTTGGGGAAAATTTTTTAAGTATTTTCATTATTTTACTTCTTCTTCATACATTCTCTTAATTTCACTTATATAAGCTTTTATTCCGTCTTCCATCTCAAATCTCGGCTCGTATCCCAATATCTCTTTAGTTGATTCTATATCAGCTTCTGTATGGAACTGATAACTTCCGATGTATGGATTTGGTATATATTCACATGTTAAAGAAGTGCCAAGCTCTTTTTGAAGGATATCAACTATATCTTGAAAACTTCTAGCTTTACCGGTTCCCACATTAAAGATACCGCTCTCTTTAGGATTCATAGCTTTAATATTGGCTTGAATTATATCTTCTATATATATAAAATCTCTAAGTATTTTATCGCTATGTTCAAAAAGACGAGGATTTTTACCGGCTAATAACTGATGTCCAAACTGCAAAATCATTGAAGCAGTAGTGTTTTTAAAGTACTCTCTTGGTCCATAAACATTAAAATATCTAAGCCCCACTATTGATATATCGCTTTCTTTCATATACTCACGGCTTAAATTATCCATACAAAGCTTTGAAAAACCATAAACATTTTGCGGTGATTCGCGTCCGACTCTTTGCGGTGAAGCAGCACTGCCGTAAGTTGCCGCCGATGAAGCATAAATCATATTTGCCCCATGTTTTATAGCTAACTCAAGCAAATCTTTATAAGCATTAACATTTGTTCTTATCATCAAATCTTGTTCTAGTGCGGTAGTATCAGAAATAGCTGCTTCATGAAAAATATAATCAAATTTATAATTTAATTCTAAACTAAGAAGTAACTCTTTGTCATTGATATTACCGCTTATTACTTCACCCTTAAAACCGATTATATTTTTAAAATGTCCAAAGCTTTTCAGATTCCCGTTTGAGAGCGTTTCTTTACTTCTAAAACTGTCCAGAACTACTATTTTAGCCTCGGGATGATTCTCTTGAAAATAAAATGCCAAATTTGAACCTATAAAACCTGCACCGCCTGTAATTAAAACTGTTTTGTTATTTAAATCATCATCTATATATCTCATTTTACCGCCATTATTGTCACTATTTTGTCATATAGTATAGTTTATTTAACAAAATGATAACAGATAAACTATTAACATGTATTTAAGAGTAAAATCACTATAATTTGCCTGAAAATAAAAAAAAATCAAGGAAAAAAATATGAAAAAAATTGTTTTATCAATCGTTGCTTTAACTGCAACTACTGCTTTAATGGCTGGTGTAGAAGCTGGTGCCTGTCAAGGATGCCATGGAGCTGATTGGAGTAAAGCTGCTTTAGGTAAATCTAAAAATGTCGCTGAAATGACTCATGCTGATATAGCTACTGCACTTAAAGGTTATAAAGCAGGTACTTACGGCGGACCAATGAAAGGTCTTATGAAAGGTCAAGTGGCAAAATACTCAGATGCTGATTTAGACGCATTCGCACAAACTATCGGTAAATAATTTACCTTAATTGCCCTCTTTGGGCGATTAACTCTTCAACTAAACTATTTTATTCTGGCTTATATCTTTTTTTCAAAACTTCTTTTTTCTGCTCTTGCTTTATTGCATCGTTTAACTCATCTTCACCGTCATATTTAGCAGCATTTAAAAACTTCTCTTCATCGTCAAACTGCCCACTTTTAATTGCCCATAAAAAAGCAAATAGTGCTATTGCTCCTAAAAATACAGATGCCCCAAGCATCATTGCAATTACCCAAGTATCCATACTTAATCCTTATTCCATTTATTGCGAATACGCATAGAGTTTCCTACAACCAAAAGCGAACTTAAAGACATCGATATAGCTGCTATCAAAGGTATAATATATCCAGCCATTGCCAAAGGTATAGTTATAGCATTATATACTATTGATATAACAAGGTTTTGTTTAATTAAACCAAATGTTGTACGGCTTATTTTAAAAGCATCTTTTAATGACTTCATACTATCGTCTAAAAGAACAACATCTCCTACTTTAACTGCAATATCACTTCCGCTTCCCATAACAATGCCTATATCGGAACGAGCCAATGCCAAAATATCGTTAATGCCGTCTCCAACCATTACAACTATCTTATTTTTTTCATGGAGGTGAGTTATATAATCAGCTTTACTTTGTGGAGTTTGTTCATAAATAAAATCTTTAATACCTACACTTGAAGCAACTTTATTTGCCATACGGCTGTTGTCGCCAGTGAGCATCACCACATCTATACTCATTTTTTTCATATCTTCAACTAACTCTGACACACCATCTTTAATTTTATCGGTTAATTCATATATTGCCGCTAATTTATTATCTATTGCAAAATAAAAAATAGTGTTTTCACTCAAAAATGTTGTCTCAATACTATTTTCATTTAGTAGTTTTATATTGCCGCCAAGCAGATTTATCTCTCTTACTTTAGCTTTTATACCTTGTGCAGAAATTTGGGTAAATTCATCCAGTATCTCAGCAACTATATTTTCATTCTCCTTTTCAAGATATTTCGACACTCCTTTTGCCACAGGGTGATTTGATAATTTTAAAAGTGAATATAGAAGCTTTTTATCAAACTCATCATAAATATGCTCCTTTATTACCTCAGGTTTTCCTATTGTAATAGTTCCAGTCTTATCCAAAATAAGAGTGTCAACTTTTGCCATTGTTTCAAGTCCTGCCGCTTCTTTAAAAAGTATTCCTCTTGAAGCACCCAAACTAAGTCCCACCAATGTTGCAACAGGAGTAGCAAGAGCTAATGCACATGGACATGCTATTATAATAACCGATACCGCAATCATAAAAGAGATATCAAAGCTGTTTGTTTGAAACCACCACAAAGCAAAAGTAAAAATTGACAAGAAAAGTATAATGGATGAAAAATATTCAGATAGTTTGTTGGCCATCTGCTGAATCTTTGGTTTTTTATTTATAGCTGATTCTAAAAGTGTAACAATATTTGAAAGTGTTGAGTGCTTAAAATCTTTTGTAGCGATAAAATGAATATCTGCATCTATACTTGTAGTTCCGCTTATTACGCTCATTCCGACATTTTTATATATCGGTTCACTCTCTCCGGTTAAATTTGCTTCATCAAACGAACCGCTACCTTTAACTATCTCTCCGTCAAGTAAAACTTTTTCTCCTGAAGAGACTACTACAATATCTCCTTGTCGAACATCATTAAGCTTACATGTAGCTATATTGCCGTCTTTAACAATTTTTACTTCACTCGGAATATTTTTTGTAATCATATCAAGTGTATCAGCAGCATTCTTTTTACTTAATACTTCTAAGAACTTGCCTATTAAAACAAAAGTAATAATCATACTTACAGAGTCAAAATAGGCTTCACCGCTTTGCATTAATGTTATATATATAGAATAAAAATAGGTTAAAGCGGCACCTGTTGCTACAAGCAAATCCATGTTTACTATTTTAGTTTTTAGAGCATAGTAAGCACCTCTAAAAAAAACCAAACCGCTGTAAAAAAGTACAGGAGTTGCTAAAATACCCTCTGCAATATTTAGTACTGTTTTTACATCTTGAGTAATTCCGCTAAAATATCCTGCATACTGAGCAACAGCTATCCACATAATATTCATTGAAGCAAAAATAGCAACTGCCATTTTCAAGTAGTACGACTTTCTCTCTTTATTAGCATGTGTCTCTTGAGCCAAAGAGTCATAAGCAAAAGCATTGTATCCGATAGAACGAATCATATTTATAATTTTTGATAATTTTACAACATCATCTGACCATACAATCGTTGCTTTGTTGTTTGTGAAATTTATATCAGCTTCTATTACTCCATCCATTTTATGAAGAGCTTTTTCATTTAGCCACACACAAGCCGAGCAGTGAATCCCCTCTATAATTAAAGATACTTTACTAAATCCATCACTATTTGTCTCTACAAATTTTTCATAAAAAGATGGTGTGTCAAAATTTGAAGAGTCTTCAAAAGTTTTAGAAATAGGAGACAACACTACATTATTACTTTTTTTATAAAAACTATCAAGACCCTCATCACACAAGAGATGAAAGACTCCTTGACAACCACTACAACAAAAGTAGTTTGATTCATCTTTAATCATTATTGATGAATCAAACTCTAAATGACAATGTGAGCATGCTACTTTATTAGACAACTTCAAACTTTCCAAATTTAGTATTTTTTTCTATTTTATTCCATGATTCAATATATCCGCTCATACATATATAAACACCAAATTCACTGGTACCTCTTGCAAATCCGATTGCCATTCCTAAATTTAAACTAGCTTCTACGTTATCTATCTCGAAAGGATTCATGGCACCTACAAATACTATTTTTCTATCATCAAAAATTTCAGCCAAGAACTCTGCACTGAGATGCATTGTATCCGTTCCATGAACAATTATAAAAGTATCATCATTTGACTCCATAATAACACTTGCTAGAACTTTTCTATCACTCATTGTCATATCTAAACTATCTTTATAAATAAGACCTGCTATATCAAATTTAGAATCTACACTTTGTAAAATTCTCTCTATTGCTGAATTGTCATATGGAACTTCTAATTCACCGTTTAATTTATTATATTTTTTATTAAAAGTACCGCCGCTATTTAGTATTAACACTGTAAATATCCTCTAATTTTGAAACTATTTTTGTAGCTTTTGATTTTTTAACTATATTTTTTTCATCAAACAGATACGTCTTGCTAACTCCTGCTTTTATTGCAGCCTCAATATCGCTCTCTTTATCACCTATTAAAATCGAGTTCTTAAAATCGATATCAAACTCTTTTGCTGCTTCTAAAAACATTCCTGATTCCGGTTTTCTACAGCTACATGTACCGGATATGTCAGGGTGATGAGGACAAAAATAAACTTTTTTTATATTAACATTATACTTTGCAAATTCATTAATCATCCATGAAGTTAAAATATTAAAATCACACTCATCGTAATAACCTCTATCAATACCTGATTGATTAGTTACGATAATAATAATATAACCGTTATTTTGATAATATTTGCAAAGATTTATTATGCCGTTAATAAATTCAAAATCTTCAATTTTATGAAGATAATTTATTTCAACATTTACTACACCGTCACGGTCTAAAAATAGTGCTTTATTCATAAGAAACTAATTAACACCATCACCAAAAATCTCTTTTTCTATGATATCACAAATTATATGTCCAATCAATATATGAGATTCTTGTATTCTTGGAGTTGAGTCTGATGGAACAATCAGTGAAATATCAGCGATTTTAGCCATTTCACCACCATCACGACCGACTAAAGCAACTGTTGTTATGCCTTTTTGTTTAGCAACTTCAAATGCATTAACTATATTTTTTGAATTACCGGAGGTAGAAATACCTATAAAAATATCTCCATTTTGACCCATGCCTTCTAGTTGTCTTGAAAATACTTTATCATAACCGTAATCATTTCCTATTGCTGTTAAATTTGATGTATCTGTTGTTAGAGATAAAGAAGGTAGTGAAGGTCTATCAAATCCATATCTACCAACAAGCTCGGCTGCTATATGTTGAGCGTCGGCTGCACTACCTCCGTTACCTGCTAGTATAGTTTTATTAGAGCCTTTATATAGCCTTACACAAAGTTTAGAGACCTCTTCTATTTTACTCAATAACTCTTCATTATCATAAATAGCTTGTTTAGTTTCATAAGATTTTCTAATTTGATTTTTAATATAGTTTTTCATATAACATCCTAAAATAATATATAAAATAATACCACATTCTCAATTGTTAAACAGTAAAGAAGCAATTAAAAAACAGAAAAAAGTCGTTAATAAAAGTAAAGAGATAGCTTAAAGTTGTAAAAAAATTATTGATGATTTGTAGTA
>NZ_MICH01000004.1:1289-1375 GCF_001830805.1 Sulfurimonas sp. RIFOXYD2_FULL_34_21 | reverse complement strand
ATTTATATTTAGCTCAACTTCAGAAGTAGCCTTTTGAGTTCTCTCCGCCAATTTTCTTACTTCATCTGCAACAACGGCGAATCCTC
>NZ_MICH01000004.1:0-1271 GCF_001830805.1 Sulfurimonas sp. RIFOXYD2_FULL_34_21 | reverse complement strand
GAGCCGCCTCGATCGCCGCATTTAATGCAAGCAGATTTGTTTGATCCGATATATCTTTTATTAGATTTATAACCTCAGATATCGCGCTTACGCTTCCGTTTAAATTTTCGGCGGTATGTCTTAGCTCGTTTGCCATTTGAATAATTGAATCAGTGTTAAAAATAGAGTTAGCATTGCCTCTTATATCAAGCATAAAATTTTCATTATCAACCGTTAAGCTGCCTATATCTTCCAAAAATTTGATATTGCTTTGCAAGCTTTCTTGAATTTTTGAAATATTTTTTATACATCCGGTAGAGAGATTTTCAGTAAGTGCTTTTTTTAGCTTATTGTCTTCGACAATATTTTTAACATCTTTCATTTGCTCTTTTAAATCTTCATTCTCTCTACTGGCAGAATCATAAAGAGATCTTAACGATTCCAACTCTTTTTGCAAATTTGCTATCTGTTCATCAGAACGATTTTTTTTATTTCCAAACATAAACATCACATTTCCATCCTATTTTTATAATTTATCACAATTTTTATAACGGTTTAAAACTCTATGTATTGTGATAATTATACACCTTTTTTGTCTTAAATGTGTCATAAAATGAAAATACGTTAAAACAAAACTTAAATATGTAACTTTTTTGTATCTCAAAATAAAATTCATCCGTTGTTGGGCATCTTTTACATAGTGCAGGGAGTTTTCAATTGTTCAATGTTCTTTTATCTATTTTTGTGTGCTAGTATAAAATGATCGAGGGTTGTGGTTTTAAGTGAGGTAGGCAAGGTTAAAACCTTGCTTCCGTTTTCTTCTCTTCGGAAACGAGGATTCATCCTCGTCTGTTTTAGCAAGGTTAAAACCTTGCTTGTGTTTTTGTTAAAAATTCTCCCAAACATCGCTCTCATGTTTAGAGCTGTTTTTAGCAATAGCGTTTGAGGCATATTTTCCTTTGGCTACTACAACCGGTTTAGCGGCTTGAACACTCTGACTTGCTCTAGTGTGGCTCTCTTTCGCTCTTATATTATTCTTACCCACAAACTCTTTTGATTGTGCATCTTGAACCATAGCTTCAGCTTTAGAGATAGTAGCGTTTGCAATAGAGTCTGCCTGAGCTGCAACTTTTGCATTCTCTTGAGTCATTTGGTCTAGTTGTGTAACAGCCGTATTGATTTGACCGATACCTTGCATCTGTTCACGGTTGGCATTACTTACATCTTGAACCATTGAAGCTGTTTGAGCTATCTTGTCTGCTATTACTTCAAAGCCACGTGTTAACTCTGTT